>NZ_JBIVCD010000008.1:0-164690 GCF_044746425.1 Pseudomonas sp. NPDC086112
CAAAACGGGCGCTAAATTAGGTTGAGGCAATCAGATGGCTATGACAGTCCATTGCGATATCGTCAGCGCGGAAGGGGAAATCTTTTCCGGCCTGGTCGAGATGGTGGTTGCGCACGGTGCACTGGGTGATCTTGGTATCGCCCTGGGTCACGCGCCGCTGATCACTAATCTCAAGCCGGGTCCTATCCGCTTGATCAAGCAGGGCGGGGAAGAGGAGGTGTATTACATCTCCGGCGGTTTCCTCGAGGTTCAGCCGAACATGGTCAAGGTTCTTGCCGACACCGTGCAACGTGCTGCCGACCTGGACGAAGCCTCCGCTCAGGAAGCCGTTAAGGCTGCCGAGAAGGCCTTGCATGAGCGAGGCGCGGAATTCGATTACGGTTCTGCTGCCGCACGTCTGGCCGAGGCTGCAGCTCAGCTGCGCACCGTCCAGCAGATCCGCAAGAAGTTCGGCCACTAATAGGCCATCGACTTATTGCGCGATTGATTAAAAAGGGTAGCCTCGGCTACCCTTTTTTCTTTTCCGACTTTCATCACCCGGTCGCAGCCGCTGACCCCCAGGATTAGTAGCCTGTCATGTCTCTTGAAATTGTTATCCTCGCTGCCGGCCAAGGCACGCGCATGCGTTCGGCCTTGCCTAAAGTCCTGCATCCTGTTGCCGGTAACTCAATGCTTGGCCATGTTATCCACACGGCCCGGCAACTAGATCCACAACGCATCCATGTGGTGATCGGACATGGTGCCGAAGCGGTGCGCGAGCGTCTGGCGGCCGATGACCTGAATTTCGTCCTGCAGGATCAACAGCTGGGTACCGGACATGCGGTGGCCCAGGCTGTGCCGTTCATCGAGTCCGATACCGTGCTGATTCTTTACGGCGACGTACCCTTGATCGAAGTCGAAACCCTGCAACGGTTGCTCAAGCTGGCTGCACCGCAGCAATTGGGCCTGTTGACTGTCGAGCTGGATGACCCTACGGGTTATGGCCGCATCGTCCGCGATGCCGCCGGCAAGGTTACCGCCATCGTCGAGCAAAAAGACGCCAACGATGCCGAACGCGCCATTACTGAAGGTAATACAGGCATCCTGGCAGTTCCTTTTGAGCGCTTGGGCGACTGGATGAGCCGGCTGTCCAACAATAATGCCCAAGGCGAGTACTACCTGACCGACGTGATCGCCATGGCGGTCAGTGATGGTCTGGTGGTGGCTACCGAACACCCCCATGACGCTATGGAAGTGCAGGGCGCCAACGATCGCAAGCAACTGGCCGAGCTTGAGCGTCACTATCAGCTGCGCGCCGCTCGTCGTTTGATGGCTCAGGGCGTGACCCTGCGCGACCCGGCACGTTTCGATGTGCGTGGTGAGGTCTCCATCGGCCGGGATGTACTGATCGACATCAACGTCATCCTCGAAGGCAAAGTAGTCATCGAGGACGACGTGGTGATTGGCCCGAACTGCGTGATCAAGGACAGCACCTTGCGCAAAGGCGTGGTGATCAAGGCCAACAGCCATATCGAAGGCGCGATGCTCGGTGAAGGCAGCGATGCCGGCCCGTTCGCTCGTTTGCGTCCCGGGACTGTATTGGAAGCTCGCGCGCATGTGGGTAACTTCGTTGAACTGAAGAACGCCCATATGGGCGAGGGCGCCAAGGCCGGTCACTTGACGTATTTGGGCGATGCCGAGATCGGTGCGCGCACCAACATTGGCGCAGGCACCATCACCTGTAACTATGACGGCGCCAACAAGTGGAAAACCGTGTTGGGCGAAGATGTATTCATCGGCTCCAACAACTCGTTGGTAGCGCCTGTGGATATCTCAGCGGGTGCGACCACGGCGGCGGGTTCGACCATTACCCAGAATGTGGATAAGGCTCAGTTGGCCGTGGGGCGGGCTCGGCAGAAGAACATCGATGGCTGGAAACGGCCGGAGAAGATCAAGAAGAGCTGAGTTATCCACAGTTCATGATGTGCTGGCCATGAGATTGCTTTCGCGGGCAAGCCTCGCTCCTACGGAATATCACCATCCGTAGGAGCGAGGCTTGCCCGCGAAGCTTTTTATCCACAGATCATTTGTATCGTGTCGCGCTTGACGAAGTTTCGCTAATAGGTTTTGATTGCTTACGTTATCTTTCGAATCGAAACTTACCAAGTCATGTCAAAGCGCAACACGCCCCAACGCCGCCATAACATCCTCGCCTTGCTCAATGAGCAGGGGGAAGTCAGTGTGGATGAGTTGGCCAAGCGCTTCGAAACTTCGGAAGTTACGATTCGCAAGGACTTGGCCGCGCTTGAAAGCAACGGTCTGTTGCTGCGTCGTTATGGCGGGGCGGTCACCATGCCTCAGGAACTGGTCGCCGATCTCGGCCAACCGGTTTCCAAATACAAACAGGCCATTGCCCGTGCCGCCGTCACGCGAATCCGCGAGCATGCGCGAATCATCATCGACAGCGGCAGCACCACCGCGGCAATGATCCCGGAACTCGGTCAGCAACCGGGTCTGGTGGTGATGACCAACTCCCTGTATGTCGCCAACGCTTTGAGCGAACTCGAGCATGAGCCGGTGCTGTTGATGACCGGCGGGACCTGGGACCCGCATTCCGAGTCCTTCCAGGGTCAGGTGGCCGAGCAAGTACTACGCTCATATGACTTTGATCAGCTATTTATCGGTGCCGATGGCATCGATCTGGTGCGCGGGACCACCACCTTCAATGAATTGCTGGGCTTGAGCCGTGTCATGGCCGAGGTTGCCCGCGAAGTGATCGTGATGGTCGAGGCCGACAAGATCGGCCGCAAAATTCCCAATCTGGAGCTGCCATGGAGCAGCGTCCATACCCTCATTACCGATGATCGTCTGCCACTTGCGGCACGCGATCAGATTCAGGCCCGCGGCATTAATTTGATTTGCGCCGCCGTCAGTCAGGAGAACTAGCATGTGTGGAATTGTCGGTGCAGTCGCAGAACGTAACGTTACCGCCATCCTGCTCGAAGGCCTCAAACGTCTGGAATACCGCGGGTATGACAGCGCCGGTGTGGCTGTGTACACCAATGATGAAAAGCTCTTGCGCACGCGTCGTCCGGGCAAGGTCAGCGAGCTGGAACAGGCGCTGATCGAAGAGCCACTGGTCGGCCGTCTGGGCATTGCCCATACCCGCTGGGCGACCCACGGCGCGCCGTGTGAACGCAATGCTCACCCGCATTTCTCAGGCGATCTGGCGGTGGTGCACAACGGCATCATCGAGAACCATGAAGCCCTGCGCGAGCAACTCAAGGCTTTGGGCCACGTGTTCACGTCGGAAACTGACACTGAAGTCATCGCGCATCTGCTGCACGAAAAACTCAAGCTGCAACCCGACCTGACAGTAGCCCTGAAAGCGACCGTCAAAGAATTGCACGGTGCTTACGGTCTGGCGGTGATCAGCGCTCTTCAACCGGATCGCCTGGTGGCGGCCCGCAGTGGCAGCCCATTGGTGATCGGTCTGGGTATGGGGGAGAATTTCCTGGCTTCCGACCAATTGGCGCTACGTCAGGTCACTGACCGTTTCATGTACCTGGAAGAAGGCGATATCGCCGAAATTCGCCGCGACAGCGTGCAGATCTGGGATATCGATGGCGCGCTCGTCCAGCGTGAAAGCGTTCAGTACCGTGACGGGGCCGAAGCGGCTGACAAGGGCGAATTCCGCCATTACATGCTCAAGGAAATTCACGAGCAACCGGTCGTAGTACAGCGCACCCTCGAAGGTCGCCTGAGCCAAAACCAAGTGCTGGTCGAGGCGTTCGGTCCCCAAGCTGCCGAGCTGTTTGCCAAGGTACGCAATGTACAGATCGTCGCCTGCGGCACCAGCTATCACGCCGGCATGGTTGCCCGTTACTGGCTCGAAGAACTGGCGGGTATCCCGTGTCAGGTCGAAGTCGCCAGCGAATTCCGCTACCGCAAAGTAGTGGTGCAGCCCGACACCCTGTTCGTGAGCATCTCCCAGTCAGGTGAAACCGCCGACACCTTGGCTGCGCTGCGCAATGCCAAGGAGCTCGGTTTCCTCGCCAGCCTGGCAATCTGCAACGTGGGCATCAGCTCTCTGGTACGTGAATCGGACCTGACGCTGCTGACCCAGGCCGGTCGCGAAATCGGCGTAGCCTCGACCAAAGCCTTCACCACTCAACTGGTTGGCCTGCTGTTGCTGACCCTGTCTCTGGGTCAGGTGCGCGGTACGTTGGCCGAAGGTGTCGAAGCCACACTGGTCGAAGAACTGCGTCGCCTGCCGACCCGTTTGGGCGAAGCCTTGGCCATGGACAGTACCGTGGAAAAAATCGCCGAGCTGTTCGCCGAGAAGAACCACACACTGTTCCTCGGTCGCGGCGCGCAATTCCCGGTGGCGATGGAAGGAGCCCTCAAGCTCAAGGAAATCTCCTACATTCACGCGGAAGCCTATCCGGCGGGCGAACTGAAACATGGCCCGTTGGCGCTTGTGGATAACGACATGCCCGTCGTCACTGTGGCGCCGAACAACGAATTGCTGGAGAAGTTGAAATCCAACCTCCAGGAAGTCCGCGCCCGTGGCGGTGAACTGATCGTCTTCGCCGACGAGCAGGCTGGCATGACCAATGGCGAAGGTACCCATGTCGTCCATATGCCGCACATCCATGACATTCTGTCGCCGATTCTCTACACCATTCCGCTGCAGCTGCTTTCGTACTATGTGGCCGTATTGAAAGGTACTGACGTTGACCAGCCGCGTAACCTGGCGAAGTCGGTGACGGTGGAATAAGTTATCCACAGGTGATCGAAACAATTGATTTTTGAGAATAAAAACTGTCGCTAGACAATAAAAACTGTCGCAGAGGGAGGGAGCCGTCCCAGCTCCCTTCATCGACACAGGCTCCCTTCCTTCTGTTGCGATGGCTGTAACCCCGCTTTGACCCTCGCCCATGCCTTTGAAAATTCAGCTCGACGAATCACTCGCCTCTTATGTGCGGCGGAACCTATTCCTCAACTGGAACGTAGATGTCGCACCAATCTTTGATCAGCTCGCGACACGTCACGTGTTGAAGAATATCGAGTTGAAAAGACTCTCAGCGGCGATGGGTTGGCAAGGATGCAACGGCTTCAATCGGCTGATTCAGCAACGCCAATTAGTTAAGCCGCAACTGCCCAGTTCACGAGGCTGCTACAGCAAAGAGTGCGTCGCGGCTGAAATTGCTTAACTGACCTTCATCGGGCTTATGAGGGTGAGGATTAGTACCGATAGGTTGCCTGCACTGAAAATATATTCGCACTGTTTTCGTAATTAGCACTGTATTCAGGTTGAAGGCCGGAGTTGTTCGGTTGGTTTACCGAGGCTTTGGATTCCCAGAGATAACCATAAGCAAAGTCTATCGTCAGATCGGGACTCGGCAAATAAGCGCCACCCAGGGTCACGACTTGGCGGTTACCAACCGGAACGCGCACGCTACGATCGGCATTGCTGATTGGCGACGGATCGTAGGCGTAGCCTGCACGCAGCAGCCATTGTTGGTTCAATTGAAAGGATGCGCCAACGGCGGTGGACCACGTGTCGTGCCAGTTCAATGGTTCGCCCACACGCTCCAGACCCGCACTCTGGCCAAGGGCGGAAACATCGCTGTTGATTGCCTCGATCTTTTTCAGTCGACTCCAACGTTTCCAGGTGGTCCCCAGGTATCCCGTCCAGCGACTATTGAAATGATGGGTGATAGAGATGTCCACGGATTCGGGCATCGTGATGTCTATCTTGTTGTCATACTTTCCGTCCAGCGGGATAACGCTCGGGGAGCCGGAAACCTCGGTATGCCCTTTGAGGTGATAGCTCACCTTCGAGTGATAGTTAATCCCCCAACTCGTTGCATCACTCAAGTCAACCAAGAGGCCGACGTTGTAGCCAATTGCCGTGTCATCGCCTTTGATGGTGACCCGTGTGTCCTGGCCGTTGTTCAGGGCGCCGGTGGCCAGGTAATTCTGAAGTTTTGCATCGAAATGGTTTATGGTCGGTCCGCCACCAATGGACACGTAATCATTAATCCGATAGGCAATGGTGGGCTGCAGGGTTACCTCCTTGGTCGAGCTATAGGAACCCTGGTAGCGGCCCTGAAAACTGCTCTCGTATTCATTGATCAGACCACTCGGAGCATAGAGACCCAGACCAATCGAAAAACGATCATCAAGCGGCGTCGACATATAGGCGAAGGGCACGACCGCCAAAGGTACCGAGTCCCCCTTATTCGTTCCTGCGACACTGCTCTGCGCATCACTAATGTCGTCGCTCCCCGAGATGATCGCGGCCCCGCCGGAAATCTCGGTACGTTTCAACTTGGTCAAGCCAGCAGGATTTCCGTAGATGGTGCTGGCGTCCAGTGCGGAAGACGACCTTCCCGCATAAGCAGTTCCCGCACTGCTGGCACTTTGTTCGTTAAGAGCAATGCCATTGGCGCCTGCAATTGTAGAGGCACTGAGCAGTGCCATGACACTGGTGTACTTAATCCACGCAGCACACTTTCGCTGAGCGGAGAGACACGGGATCGCACGGCTATTGAGTTTCATTTTCCACCTCTCGTTTATTGTTTTTGTTGATTGCACGCAGGCAAGGCTTCGCCTTCCTGTGCACTTTTGAGTGCCGGTTGGAGTTGATCGAAGTTGTGTAAAAGACCCTGACGGAACACCGCCAGGGCACGACTGCTGGACTTACAAATGCGAGTCAGGGACTCAATTAAGCCATTCGACTTGGAAGCTATAGCGCCCCAAGAGCGGCGCCAGGATTTCCTGGTTAGTTCCGGCCCGGATGCGGGCGACATGCCCACGGCCAGAAGCGGTCATTCGTTCAGGCTGCGACCCTGACCTAATGAAGCCTTGTCTTCATCGCTGAGCCTTACCGCTTCGGCGACTTTTCCAGCGTCGAAACCGATCCACTCGATAAGCCGGCGCAGCAAGCCTGGCGCTTTCGCCACCAGCACCTGGCTGCGTGGCACCGTCACCAAGTCATGCCGCTGCTCGATGCAGTCCACCAGGGCGGCCACCACCTGCTCCAACGCGACGAACTGCCAGACCCCCTGATGGTTATTCCAGACCAGGGTGGAGGACGGCCCATCAACGATCGCCTCCATCATCGGCGTTTGGAAGAAGGTCGGGTGGAACGAGCCGACACTCACGCCGTGCTGACGAAGCTCCAGGCGCAAGCTGTCACACAGGGCCCAGACTCCGGCCTTGCTGGCGGTGTAGGCCGTGTTCAACGGCGAATGAACGAAAGCCGCCATAGACGAGATGGCCAGTAGATAGCCCTGGCGTGCCTTCACATGGGGCAGTGAAGCGCGGAAGGTGCGCGCCACACCGTTGAGGTTGATATCGATGACCCGGTCAAACGTGGCGGGATCGATATACTCCAGGGCTACCACCGAGCTGACGCCAGCGCCGGCGACCACCACATCAATTCCGCCGAAATGCTGCGCGGCCTCTTTCAGCGCCGTTTCCAGACTCTCAATTGAGCGCACGTTGGCCACCCAACCGACAGCGACATTAGGCCCGCCCAGGGTGACAGCCATGGCATTCAGGCTATCCAGATCGAGATCCAGCAAGACCAGCTTCGCGCCTTTGTCGCGCAGGGCCTGCGCGGCGGCCCTGCCGAGACCACCCGTGGCACCAGTGATGGCGATGACGCGGTCGTTCAACGAGTAGCTTTTCATGGGTGAACCTTAAGCAAGTAGTGGGGCATCAACTAGGGCTCTGGGTGCGAACGGTTTCTTCTTCCAATTGGTGGAGCAACCGTTGCAGGCGGGCATCGCGTGTCAGATGCCAGTCCGTGAAAACGTTGAACAGGCCGCGCAACAGTGAGATGGGCGCCCAGCGAGCCGGTACAACGATGCGCGGCTGGCGCTTTTGTAGACCGCGCACCACGCCACGTGCCACCTGTTCCGGTGCAATCGCCCGATGCAGGAAGGCCGGCAATAGGGTCTCGTTCATCTGGGTGGCGATGGCGTTGCCACCGAAGGCGACCTTGGCGATGGCGGTCGCCGTCCAGCCGGGATAGAGCACGCTGGCGCTGGCCCCGGTTGCACTTAACTCGGCGCGCAGCGAGCGGGCCAGCGACTCCACCGCCGCCTTGCTCGCGGCATAGGGCGCGTTGGCCATGCCGTTCAAGTAGGCATAGGTCGACGACGTGACCAGCACTTGGCCCCGATTGCGCACGACCTCCGGCAGTGCGGCGCGCATCGCGTGCCACACCCCGAACAGATCCACCTCAATGATGCGACGGAACTCCGCTTCGTCGCAGGTGCGTAGGGTCGCCGGTACGCCTCGCCAGGAGATGCCGGCATTGGCGAAGGCCACATCGAGACGGCCGAAACGCTCGACTGCTTGGCGTATCACTGCCTTTGCCGCCTCGGCGTCGGTGACGTCGAACGCCAGCGGCAACACACGTTGGCTGTTGAACTCCTGGGCCAGCTTGTCCACCGCCTCCTGCGAGGTATCGGTCAGCACTAGGCTGGCGCCCTGCACATACAGTTCGCGTGCACTGGCGGCGCCGATGCCGCCAGCCGCGCCGGTGATCAGAACCACTTTGCCTTGAAGGTCGTACATATTCTTATCTCTTCGTTGGCGTGCTTGGCACGTTGCGCTTGAGGAAGTCGAGTTGATCACCCACCACCTGCTCGAAGGCTTCGCCCACATAAATATCGAAATGCCCATGGGCATAGCGATGGATCTCATGACGTGGCGCGCGCCGGGCGTGACGCAGCGTCTGCTTCGCCGGTGCCACGCTGTCGGGATCGCACACGCAAAACAGCACGGGGGCCTGGATACGAGGTGTACTGCGCCCGGGGTAGTAGCGAATGATGTCCAGGGCAAAGCGCGCGGCGGCCTCTTTGCGGATACGCGCACCTGACGGGATCAGCCCGTTATAGCCACTCCAGGCATCCGGCGAAGTCATGAATGCCGTATCGCCAGGTTGACCGGCGAGCGGAACCAGAATGGGTTTGGCGCCGAACCACGAGCCGATACGGTCGGCCAGGGCCAGCAAGGTGAGGCGAAGTGACACCAGGAGTTCGGTGGCAAGACTGGAGCTCAGGCCGTCGGTGAAGGGACATTGGGAAATGACAGCGGCCACCCTGGCATCGTCGGCGGCGGTGGCCAGCACATGCCCGCCACCGAACGAGGTGCCCCAGATAACGACACGCTGCGGGTCCACATCCGCGAGGCGGCGGGCGTGATCTATCGCGGCTTTCCAGTCTTCGAGCTGGCGGTTGATATCCAGCAGTTGGCGAGGCTCGCCCTCGCTGTCGCCGAAGTGGCGATAGTCGAATACCAGGCAAGCGTAGCCGGCGGCGGCGAAGCGGGCGGCAAAGGCCGGCAAGCGCATCTTGCGCGTCCCGCCAAGCCCATGCGCCATCACCACCACCGGGAAAGGTCCTGCACCCAGTGGGCGGTAAAAGTCGGCAACGCAACGCGAGCCGTTGGAGAAGAACTGGATTGTCGCTGGTGCCAGAAGATCGGTGATCGTGTTCATGAACGGCATCTGCTGGAATGGCTGGAGTGCCGTCATTCTCGGCCGCTGCCGTTAGGAAGGCTTGACGGTATCCGACGACTTGCTTGACACTTTGCGTCAAACAACAAAAGGCCAACCCACCCAAAGAGGCCCGATGAGCCAGCCTTTGTATAGGCGCGTGGTGCCCGAGACCTACGTGCAACTGCTCTATGAATACCTGGAGGCGCTCGGTCATGAGCCCGAGTCGGTGCTTGGCCAGCCCTGGCCCACACCTGCCCAGGAGGGTGTCGGCGGCGTTGACGTGGGATGCTGGGATCGCCTGCTGGTGACGGCGGCGCAGGCACTGGACGACCCGCTGCTGGGCCTACACGTCGGTCAAACCATCAGCGCCCGGCATATCGGTGTGCTCGGCTCGGTGCTGCTGGCCTGCGGTAATCTCGGTACGGCTCTGCAACGCCTGGAGCGCTACATTCGCCTGGTGTACGACGTCATTCCCATGACTCGCCGCGACGGCGACGGCTGGTTCGAACTGGTCTGGGATGTCAGCCAGTACCAGCCCGGACCCTTGGTGAATGAAACCGGTATGGTTGCCATAGTGCAGTTCTGCCGTGCCCTAGTGCGCGGCACGGCCAACCCGTTGCGAATCGATTTCAATCATCCCAGCCCCCTCGACACCAGCCCGTACGAAGCCTTCTTCGGCTGCCCGGTACGCTTCGGTCAGGCCGAGGCGGTCCTGCGTTTCTCCGCGCAACTGCTCGAACTGCCCTTTAAGAGCCCCGACCCGGCGCTGGTCTCCCTGTTGGAACAACATGCGGATCGCCTGCTGGCCCAGTTGCCACAGCAGGATGAATTCGTGGAACAGCTGCGCAAGACCATCACCCATGCCTTGCGCGAAGGTGAGCCGAGCATAGAGCGGATAAGCCCCCAACTGGGCACCTCGTCACGCACGCTACAGCGCCGTCTACAAGAGGCCGGCACCAGCTTTCGCTATGAGCTGAACTTGGTCCGCCACGAACTAGCGTTGTCGTACCTGCGCGATCCACGCCTGCAAATCGTGGATATCGCCATGCTGCTGGGCTATTCGGAGCACAGCGCCTTCACTCGCGCCTTCAAGGAGTGGAGTGGAAGGTCGCCCCATGAGGCGAGGCAACTCAACTCGGAGAGTTACTGAGCGGGGAGTCCATGGAATTAGGGAAGGCTTCGGGAGCAGGCTCAGTCTCTGTTCGGCCTCGGGACATCAGGCCCTTTTTGAGTGGTCCATTGAGTGGCCGCTGAGCGTTTCGTTATCAGGGCTTGAATCTGCGCTAGCGTGTTGCGAAGACACGTTGGCGGCCCCCGAAGACTCGATGCAACCATCAGAGATATGAGGTCCAGTAGAGGTCGATTTCTTCGACAGTGAGAGCCCGGGCTGCTGGGTTCATCCCGAATAGCGGGCAGGACATCCACTCTTGGAATCTCAGAAGTGGCTGTAAGGCCCGCCGTTCCTGGGCTAGACAGTTTTTATTCTCTAGCGTATTTGTCCGAGTCACGGTTTTTGGGGCTCGCGACAGTTTTGCATTTCCTCCGAATCGGGCTGAAGGCCACGGAAACTGGGCGTCTTTTGCGACAGTTTTAATTCTCTAAATCCACAATAAAAATCGCAGCCTACGGTTGCGATTTTTTTATCTGAATAAAGGACATGCCCGATGGACCGCTTCCAGGAAATGCAAGTCTTCGCCACCGTCGCCCAGGAACAAGGCTTCTCGGCGGCGGCGCGGCGTTTGGGGATGTCGGCGGCCAGTGTCACCCGCGCCGTGGCGGCGCTGGAAAAACGCATTGGCACCCAATTGCTGACACGTACCACCCGCAGCGTGCATTTGAGCGAGGCGGGTCAGCGTTATCTGGAGGATTGTCGGAGAATTCTCACCGAGGTGCAGGAAGCGGAGGATTCGGCGGCCGGGAGCCACGCCCAACCCCGTGGGCAACTGACGATCACGGCGCCGGTGTTGTTCGGTGATTTGTTCGTTACGCCGGTCATGGTCGGTTACTTGTCTCAATTTCCTGAAGTCAGCATCAACGCTCTACTGGTCGACCGGGTGGTGAGCATGGTCGAGGAGGGCATCGATGTGGCTGTGCGCATCGGTGAGTTGCCTGACAGCAATCAACATGCAATTCGCGTGGGCGAAGTGCGGCGGGTGATCTGCGCGTCCCCTGGATTCCTGACTGACCATGGTCGGCCCCGGCATCCTGCAGATTTAAGCGCAGGCCCGATCATCGCTACGTCGTCCATCGGTCAGCACAGAAGCTGGCCGTTCCTTGATGCGGGAGAGCCGATCAGCATTCGTCTGGAGCCGCGTCTTGTGGTCACCGCTAATCAGGCGGCTATCACGGCCGCTGCGATGGGGCTGGGACTGACTCGAGTGCTGTCGTATCAAGTGGCGAGCAAAGTCGCGGCCGGTGAGCTGGAAATCGTTCTGGCTGACTTCGAACTGCCGCCATTGCCCATTCATGTGGTCTACCAGGGTGGGCGCAAAGCCCCGGTGCGGGTCCGTAGTTTTGTGGACTTCGTGGTGAACGTACTGCGCGAACACCCGGCCCTGCTTGGTTAGTTATTGCACTGGCTGAAATAATGGATTGCGTTTGCTGGTTATTCTGTTGTTTTGGTTGCGGATGGAAGATGGCCCCTATCGGCGCTGATCTTCCTGGACGGCGCCACCACCCAGCGGAGTCGACCATGCAAGCGATCAAACTCTACAACTTCCCCCGCTCTGGCCACGCTCACCGTGTGGAGCTGATGCTGTCTTTGTTGCAACTGCCGACCGAGCTGATCTTCGTCGATTTGGCCAAGGGCGCCCACAAGCAAGCGGATTTTCTGGCGCTCAACCCGTTTGGGCAGGTGCCGGTGATTGATGATCAAGGCGTGGTGCTGGCCGATTCCAACGCGATCCTGGTCTACCTTGCGCTGAAATACGGCAACGGTCGCTGGCTGCCAACCGACCCGGTCGGTGCGGCCAAGGTTCAGCGCTGGTTGTCGGTCGCCGCCGGGCCGATTGCCTTCGGCCCGGGCAGGGCAAGGCTGATCACCGTATTTGGTGCGCCTTACAACGCGCAAGAGGTGATCGCTTACGCCCACAGCTGGCTCAAAGTGATCGATCAGGAACTGGGCGCAACGCCCTATCTGGCCGGTGGCGAGCCGACCATCGCCGACATCGCCGCGTACAGCTACATCGCCCATGCCCCGGAAGGCAATGTGTCGCTGGATGACTACCCCAACATTCGGGCCTGGCTGACACGGGTTGAAGCCTTGCCAGGGTTTGTCGGCATGCCACGCACCGTCGCCGGTTTGCAAACAACCGCTTGATGCTCACGGCCCGATTCAGTCGGGCTGTTCTTGATGCGCGATGAGCGCAGGGGAGAAGCCGTTATGGAACGTTCACCTTGGCACGCAGGCGAGAAACAGTTGCAGGCTCGTGTAGGTGTCGCCGAGCGAATGGACGAATTAGGTCGTAGGGTGATTCGCAGCGAGATGCCGGATCAGCACCGCACCTTCTATCAGCAATTGCCGTTCATGCTGTACGGCGCGGTGGATGCTGATGGCAACCCTTGGGCCAGCATTCTGGAAGGGGCGCCGGGTTTTGCCCATTCTCCAGAGCCTGCGCTGTTGCAGTTCGCCAGCCTGCCTGGCCACGACGACCCCGCGCAATTGCAAGAGGGAGCGGCGATCGGTCTGCTCGGTATTGAGCTGCACACGCGACGTCGCAACCGTCTCAATGGCCGAGTTGGCGCTGTGACAGCGAGCGGCTTCGAGGTGACGGTGCAGCAATCTTTCGGCAATTGCCCGAAATACATTCAATTGCGCCAATTTCGCTCGGTGCCCTTGGCGGATCCGGCGACCCGTGTCGCGCAGCACCTCAACGGGCTGGATGACGGGGCCAAAGCCATGATTGCCGGCGCCGATACCTTCTTTGTCGCCAGTTATGTGGACGTCGATGGCCAACGCTCGGTGGACGTTTCTCACCGGGGTGGCCAGGCCGGTTTCGTCCAGGTAGAAGGCAATCGCCTGACCATCCCGGACTTCGCCGGCAACCTTTTCTTCAATACGTTGGGCAATCTGCTAATCAATCCTCGAGCCGGTTTGCTGTTTATCGATTTCGATTCGGGTGACTTGCTGCACCTCAGCGGTCGCACGCAAATCATCCTCGAAGGCCCGCAAGTCGAAGCCTTTCAAGGGGCCGAGCGGTTGTGGACATTCGAGGTGGAGCGCGTGGTGCGACGGCCCGCAGCGCTGGCCTTGCGCTGGCGCTTTGACGGCGTGTCACCCACCAGTTTGCTGACCGGGACTTGGGCGCAGGCGAATGCATCCGCAAAACCTGGTTGATCAGCGGTCAGTGAGTTATCCACAGCCGCCGCCGACGGCAGGACCGGATAACGGACAGGTGCTGATTTTTTGCGCGATTCCGGCTCAGGGTTTGCGGCGTTGGTGTTGGATCTGTAACTGAACCAGACAACGGAGAAAATCCCCTGTGGGAGCGGGCTTGCTCGCGAAAGCAGTGCGTCAGACAACTTCCATGTTGAATGTTAAACAGCCTTCGCGAGCAAGCCCGCTCCCACATTTGATCTCGGCTGGCCTGAAAACAATTGCGAATATCCTACAGATTTGGCTGTTCTGAAGGACGATTCCGACAAGTTCTAGCGGTTGTCGTGTCAGAAGTCGGGGGGATAGGCTTTGGGGGTCGCTGCACATCAGCGATCGGGCGTCGCAGTCCGTTCAGTTCATTTGGTGCATAATCGCCGGCCCAAACCACAGCGCTTCGGTGCTAGTCGTTTGCTTAATGGCGGCTGTGCGCGGGATACCTTCGGGTATGCCGAGTTTCCGAATGGCTCGGTCTGCGACCCCGCGTACAGCTGCCTCCTTCAAATCGCGTCGCAGCGATCGGTGGCGGTAGAACCTTTCATTCGGAGTGTCACCATGTTCAAAGCAACACCGAATCCCCCTGAAACCGACGACGTTTCCCCCTACGAATCCCTCGATTCAAAAAAACTCCACGAAGCCGCTAACCGCGCGCTCGATCACTACCTCAACCCCTCAGCCCTCAAATCCCCCATGGCCCGCAAGCCGAGCACGATGTACATGGTCGCGCCTGATATCAAAGACGAAGACCTGTTGGCCCACACCTGTGAATCGTTGGCCCAGGCCAGTGTGATGGCGAGTGATTTTGCGGGGTATCTGGAAGGGCCGCACCGGCATACGGCGATGGCGATTCAACAGATCGTCATGCTGGCAGAACTGGCGGTGAACCGGATGCTGGATAACGTTGCCGTACCAAAACCTGCGCCACACAGCTGATCCCCTGTAGAAGCGAACTGTGGCGAGGGAGCTTGCTCCCGCTTGAGTGCGCAGCACTCACAAGATCTTTGGTATATCAGAAATTTTGGGGCCGCTACGCAGCCCAGCGCGAGCAAGCTCGCTCGCCACAAAAGCCCGGGACCCGGTCGGTGAGTTATCCACAGATCGCAGGCAGTCCTACAATCGATGATTTTGGGGGGATGTTTCCGACAAGTTTTGACGGTTGTCGGTCGGAAATGGGGTGGATAGGCTTTGGGGGTCGCTGCAAATTCAGTGATCGGGTTTGGTCGCCCAGGTTTAGAATGGCGCACTTTTATGCTTGCTTCATGGCGAGCTGTGCGTGGGAGGGCTTAGGCCCTGCCGGGTTCCATTCCCTGGTCGACCAACCCGCGTACGGTTCGCCACCCTTCTGCTTGGTCGCAGTGTTGGCGAACTCCAGTCCTCGAATGGAGTTTCACCATGTTCAAAGCAACACCGAATCCCCCTGAAACCGACGACGTTTCTCCCTACGAATCTGCTGATTCAAAAAGACTCCACGACGCCGCTTACCGCGCGCTCGATCACTACCTCAACCCCTCAGCCCTCAAATCCCCCGCGGCCCGCAAGCCGAGCACGATGTTTATCGTTGCGCCGGATATCAAAGACGAAGACCTGTTGGCCCACACCTGTGAATCGTTGGCCCAGGCCAGTGTGATGGCGGGTGATTTTGCAGGGTATCTGGAAGGGCCGCATCGGAACACGGCCATGGCGATTCAGCAAATCGTCATGCTGGCCGAGCTGGCGGTGAACCGGATGCTGGATAACCTCAACGTGCCAAAACCCGCATCACACAGCTGACCCCTGTAGGAGCGAGGCTTGCCCGCGAAGGCGTTGTGACATTCACCATTGATGTTGCCTGACACACCGCTTTCGCGAGCAAGCCCGCTCCCACATGAGTTATGCGTAGGACAGGGATTTTTCTTCCAGCAGTTCTTCGTACAACGTCGTCCACTTGCGACCCATTTCTTCCGCCGTGAACAACTGCCGATAACGCGCCTCTGCCTTCACGCCCATTTCGGCTGCAAGCGTCGGGTTTTCCCAGAGTGTGCGCATGGCTTCACGGAACGCTTGTGGATGACTCGGCGGCACCACCAGCCCGGTTTCGTTGTGGATGTTGATGTAGCTGGTGCCGGTGCCGATTTCGCTGGAGATCATCGGTTTGCCGTACATCGCGCCTTCGAGCAGCGAGATGCCGAACGCTTCGGAGCGCAGGTGCGACGGAAATACGATGGCGTAACTCAGTTGCAGCAGCGCGACTTTGTCTTCGTCGCCAAGACGCCCCAGAAAGTGAATATTGCGCAAACCCAACGCTGTGGCCTGGGCGTGCAGTTTGGCTTCCAGCGGCCCGGCGCCAACAATCACCACCGGGTAATCCACGTCTTTCAAGGCGTCGAGCAGAATGTGCAGGCCTTTGTAATAGCGCATCACGCCCACAAACAGGAAAAACTTATCCCCAAGCTTTTGCCGCCAATGGTCCATGCGTTCGTTATCGGCCTGTGGATAACCGGCCTTGTTCAAGCCATAGGGGATGACGCGGGTCTTGTCCTGAAACTGCTGCAACACTTCACTGGTGTGCAGATAGTTGGGGGAGGCGGCGACGATCCGGTCAGCGCTGGCGAGGAAGCGGTTCATCAGTGGCCGGTAAAGTTTGAGCAGGTGTTTCTGGCGAATGATGTCCGAGTGGTAGGTCACTACGCTGGGTTTGTTCATGGCGCTGAAGAAATGCACCAGGTCCATGAACGGCCACGGGAAGTGGTAATTGACCACGTCCGCCTCAGCGGCCATTTCGCGAAATTGTTTGAAGACGCTGTAAGAAAAGCCTGTGGAAGCGAACTGAATGTCGAGTTTGGCCCGATGGACTTCGTGCTGCCCGAGTTGCACCACCGGTGGTGTCGGATCGGCACTGAGGGTCAACACCTGGCTTTCAATGCCATGCTGGGCGCCGCTTTCACATAACTGGAAGATGACTTGTTCGATCCCGCCGACCGAGTCAGGCAGGTACGTCTTGAAAAAATGAAGAACTCGCATTCAACCTCCCATAGCCTGGCGGTAGGCGCGGGCGGTGATCTTCGCGCAGCGCTCCCAGGAAAATAGCCTTGCCTGCTGCAATCCGGCGTTCGAGCATGCCTGCCAATGTGTTTGATCGTCGATCAGACGGCGCATGGCATCGCGCAAGCCGTCTGGATCGTCAGGTTCAATATAGTTGCCCGCGACGCCTGCGACTTCGGGCATGGCCGAACGTCGGGTCAGGATGACCGGCGTGCCGCTGGCCATGGCCTCCAGCACCGGTAGGCCGAAGCCTTCATAGCGTGACGGGAAAATCAGCGCCCGGGCGCCTGCCAACAGCTGCGCGACCTGCTCGTCGGGCAGATAACCGAGCAAACATACATGACCAGTGGCCAATGCCCGGCGCAGCTCATCGCTGAATTGTTCGCGCTGCCAGCCGGCCATGCCCACGATCAACAACGGAAAGCGCTGACGCAATGCTTCCGGAAGTTGGGCGTGGGCGCGCAGGGCGAGGGTCAGGTTTTTGCGTGGTTCCAGCGTGCCGACGCAGAGAAAATAATCCCGCATCTCGACCCCGTGGGCCTTGAGCATCGCATCGATGGCCTCGGGCTCGCGTGGGTGGAAACGTGCAGCCACGCCCAGCGGGGCAACTACAAAACGCTCGGCCGGCAATGCGAACCAGGCTTGAGCCTCGTCGGCAATGTACTGCGAGTCGGTGAGAATCAGCTGCGCCCGTTGCACGCCATCGGCCAGTCGCCGCTCGATTTCTCGCAGGCGCGCCGGTGGTTGCGTCTCGGGATAGTGCAGGTGTGTCAGGTCATGCAGGGTGATGACCGTCGGGCCGTCGAACGACAACGGCCACAGACTGGGTTCGTGATAAAGGTCGATCGCCTGCGCGCGGCCTTGATCAAAGCGTTTCTGCGCCAGCCAGCGTCGAGCCTGATACGCCCCCGGTATCTGCCGCAGCAACGGCGTCAGTCGCGAGTAGCCCGGCATGGCAGCATCGGGTAGCGAAGAACTCCAGCCCCAGCCATGGAACAGCGACAACTCGACATCGGGCTCACCGGCCAGGGCATTCACCAGTTCGGCGACGTAATGTCCTATGCCGGTGCGCGGGGCCTGGAGGATTCGGGCGTTAAGGGCAATTCGCATGTTGCCTCTCTTGCACGACGGGTGTTTCCACAAGGTTGCGCAGGGTTCGTTCGGCCAGTTGCGCACTGGCTTCACGCCAGCCAATCCAGCGCCAGTCCGCTACATCGCGGGCGGTCGGGAATTGTTTGCTGCTCTCGAATCGGGCAACCAGATCGGCCAGGTTTTGTGGTTCGGCCAGATCGAAGTACGCCATGAACTCGCCGCCTATTTCGCGGAAGACCGGGATGTCACTGCCCATGGCCGGCAAACCGCGCTGCATGGCTTCCACCAATGGCAGGCCGAAGCCTTCGACGTAGGACGGAAACACCAGCGCACTGGCGTGGGAATAGGCATGTTCGAGGCTGGTGTCGCTCAGGTCGTTAAACATGAACAGTCGTGTGTTCAACTGCGGGTGATTGCGCACCCGGGCGAGCAGGGCATCGCATTTCCAGCCAATGCGCCCGGCGATGCACAGACGGGCAGTGGAGCCTGCGGCCCAGGCGAGTTCGAAGGCGTCCAGCAAGTAGTCGTGGTTCTTGCGCGGCTCGATGGTGCTGACCATCAGGAACACCGGTTCGGGGGTATCGAACAGCCGGGTCAGGCGTGTTTCGACAGCGGCGGTTTCTTCGCGCAGGTCCAGCTCCGAGCCCAGGTGAAAGTAGTCGAACCACAAGGTATCGGCTTTGGCAGGACCGACACGACGATGCAATTCATCGCGCACCTGATCGCGCACCGTGGCGGAAATCGCCACGTAGCCGTCGGCGGTTTTGGCGATCCAGTCGAACCACTCGTTGAAAATCCGCACCAGTCGCATGTCGTAGAACTGCGGGTGGGTCAGGGGAATCAGGTCGTAGATCACCGAGACAATGCCCACGCCTTCGCGTTTGAGTTGTTCGGCCAACGGGAAGAAATCGGCGTGCCAGGACGAATCCAGCAACACGAGTTGATCACCCGGTTGATGCTGCAGCGGCGAGCAACGTTTGGGCAGTTGATATTGATTGATCTGATCAATCAGGCGCAGCGGTACGCTGAAACCCGCCAGCGCCGTGAGGCGGTAAGCCGCGTACAGCGCGCGCCGGGTCCATCGCGAGGTGCAGCGTTTGTCGAGGCGCTGGTGCAGTTGCCAGAAACGATGGGCCAATCGCTCCAGGCGCCCACCGAACTCCATCAGCCCATTGAAAAGCGGTGTGTCCAAAGGGGCCAGACTCAACACCCGGTAGAGCTTGCCCTTGAGCATCACCACCGGGATGCATTCAACGCCATCGACGCGTTCAGGCAACTGATTGATGACGTTGCGCACCACCCGCTGAATGCCCGAATTGATCTTGGGGTGCTGGAACACGTACGTGCACTCCACCAGTAGACGGGTCATGGCGTGCGCTCCGAAACAATCGATTCGGCCGCGCGAGTGATGGTGGTTTTCGCCCCCAGCCACGAACAGCCGACGAAGTCTTCGTGTCGGTTGTTGATCACATGGAACACCAGGCCGTAGTCGCGCCACTCGAAATTGCGGTCCAGGTGCGAGTCCAGTCGCGACAGGCTCAGGGCCACGGAATAGTTGCCCTTGCCCAGGCCCATGACGAAGGCAAAGCGGTAGGTCAGCCGCTCGCCGGCCTGCAGATCGGTGAGGGCGAGGTCCTGACGATGGGTATTGATGCCGTACATGGCCTGGCCCAGGCGATCCTTGATCATGAAACCCAGCACCAGGCGTTCGATGTCCTGGCGCACTTCGACTTGCACCTCAAGCACTACCGGCTGGCCGACTTCGGCGGCATCGATGGCACGTTCGCGCTCATCGAGCATGCGCACGCTGAGGATCCCGGCTTCACCGGTGCCGGAAACGGTTTGCACCTGGCCGTCCGCGAGCATTTCCTGACGCACCGTCTGGCCTTCGCGCTCGGCGAGCAGGGCGTTGTAGTAGTCCATGACGGCTTCGGGCTTGCCATGCATGGCCATGCGGCCGTTCTCCAGGAGAATCGCCGAGTCGCAGATCGATTGAATCGCCGAGCGGTCGTGGGACACGATCAGTAATGTGGTGCCGGCCCTGCGAAAGCTGCGGATGCGTTCGAAGCTTTTGTGCTGGAAGTAGGCGTCGCCCACCGACAACGCTTCGTCGACAATCAGGATATCCGGGCGCCGCGCGGTGGCCACGCTGAACGCCAGGCGCATCTGCATGCCGCTGGAATAGGTGCGCACCGGGTGGTCGATGGCTTCGCCGATCTCCGCGAAATGTTCGATCTGTGGCATCAGGGCTTCGATTTCTTCGACCTGCATGCCCAGCAGTTGCCCGGCCATGATCGCGTTCTGTCGACCAGTGAACTCCGGGTGAAACCCCATGCCCAGTTCCAGCAGGGCGGCGACGCGGCCTTCGAGCTGGATCTGCCCACAGGTGGGTTGGGTGGTGCCGGTGATCATCTTCAGCAAGGTACTTTTGCCGGCACCGTTGACCCCGACGATGCCCACCGCTTCACCGGGAGCGATTTCGAATGCCACGTCTTGCAGCACCCAGTGCTGGCGATGGCGGATCGGCGAAAACGGGATCAGCCACTCAGCCAGTCGGCTCCAGCGCGTGGGGTATTGCTTGTAGGCCTTGCCCAGGCCCGTCACGCGTATATGTCCCATCAGAGTTCATCCACCATTTCGCCGACCCGCTGACGAAACAGTCGCAGCCCGATCACGCAGAACAACATACCGATCACGAAAATTGGCAGCAGCGAACTCCAGACCGGCCATTGGCCGTAGAGGAACAGGTTCTGGTAGCTGCCGATCAGGTTGGTCATGGGGTTGAGTTGCAACAGCCGCTGGACCCACTCGGGCAGGATGCTCAGCGGGTACACGATCGGGGTCAGCCAGAACCAGAATTGCAGGCAGATGCCGAAGAATTGCCCGACGTCGCGAAAGAACACGTTCAGCACACCGAGGATCATCCCCAGCCCGGCGCAGAACATGACTTGCAGCGCGATCAGCGGCAGCAACGCCAGCAGGGCCATGCCCGGCAAGCGCCCGGTGATCAGCAGAAAGCCCAGGAACAGCCCGATGATGATCGCGAAGTTGATGCCGGCATTGAACAGCACGATCACCGGCAGACAGATTCTCGGGAAGCTGATTTTCTTCAGCAGGTTGGCGTTTTCCAGAAACATGTTCTGGCTGCGCAGGGTGATTTCCGAGAACAGACCCCAGGTCAGCAACCCGGCGCAGAGGTAGATGCTGTAGGCCATGCCGTCATCCACACCCGGCAAGCGTGCGCGCATGACGTGGGAAAAAATTACCGTGTAGACGACGATCATCGACAGCGGGTTGAGCACGGTCCACAGGGCACCGAACAGCGAATTGCGATAACGCGCTTGAAACTCTCGCTTGACGCTACCGAGGATGAAACCTCGATAGCTCCACAGCGAGCGATACAGGGAAAGCAGCATTCAAACCGTCCTGCCGTATTGGTCTTCGAAGCGAACGATATCGTCCTCCCCCAGGTATTCACCGCTTTGCACTTCGATGATGACCAGGTCGATCACGCCGGGGTTTTCCAGACGGTGCCTGTGCCCGGCGGCAATGAATGTCGATTCGTTCTTGGCCACCAGGTGCGAACCGGAACCGTTGTTGGTGACCTTGGCCATGCCTTCGACCACCACCCAGTGTTCGTTGCGGTGGTGGTGCATCTGCAACGACAACTTGGCGCCGGGTTTGACCACGATACGTTTGATCTTGAAGCGCGGACCTTCTTCGAGCACGGTGTAGGTGCCCCACGGTCGGCTGACTGTGCGGTGCAGGCGATAGGCTTCGTGTTTTTTGTCCTTGAGCTGCCGGGCTACCCGGCGCACATCCTGGGCGCGGTCGGCGTGGGCCACCAGCACTGCATCGGCGGTGTCGATGATGATCAGGTTATCCACACCCACGGCGGCGACCAACCGGTCTTCGCTCTGGATGAAGTTGTTGTGGCTGTCGATGAAGATCGCATCGCCACTGGCGCGATTATTCTGCGCATCGGCTGGCACCAATGCCGCCACGGCGCCCCAGGAACCGATGTCGCTCCAATCGAAAGAGGCTGGCACCACGACCACTTTGTCGGAGCGCTCCATCAAGGCGTAGTCGATGGAGATGTCGGTGATGTCGGCGAAGTGCGTTGGCGACAGTTCCTGTTGCAGGCAACCGCCGGTTTCCACCGGCGCACTGGCTGCCATGCAGGCCCGAGCTTGTTCAAGTAGTGCGGGGGCGTGAAGGTGCAGCTCGGCCAGCAGCGTGGCGATCGAGAAGCAGAACATCCCCGAATTCCACAGGAAGTTACCGCTCTCCAGATAATGCGTGGCGGTTTGCAGGTCGGGTTTCTCGACGAAGCGTTGCACCTTGGCGGCGCCTTTGTCGTCCAGCGGGGCACCGGTTTCGATGTAGCCGAAGCCGGTTTCCGGGGCTGTCGGCACGACGCCGAACGTCACCAGATGACCAGCCTTGGCCAGCGCCACAGCGTGCTCGACCGCGCTTTTCAAGGCGTCTTCGTTGAGAATCAGATGGTCGGCGGGCATCACCACCATGATCGCTTCGTCGCCGTGCAGGGCTTGTAGCGAAAGGGCGGCCGCCGCGATGGCCGGGGCTGTGTTGCGGCCCGTCGGCTCGAGCAGAAAATGCCCGCGATGGCGCTCCAGGCGCGCCTCCTGATAGTGATCCTTGCTCTGGAAGTAATAGTCGCGGTTGGTCACCGTGACGATATCGCCCCAGCCATCGAGCAAACCGGCCGCACGCCGATAGGTCTTGCTCAGCAGCGACTGACCGTCGGGCAGGGTCATGAACGGCTTGGGATGGCCTTCGCGGGACACCGGCCACAACCGGGTGCCGGCACCGCCGGAGAGAATCACGGGAATCAGCATGGCCTACTCCTTGGCAACGCGTTTCATGTCCGCATCCATCATCATGCGGATCAAGGTGTCCAGATCGGTTTTTGGCTTCCAGCCCAGTACGCGCTGGGCCTTGGCCGGGTTGCCAAGCAGCACTTCTACCTCGGCCGGGCGGAAAAATGCCGGGTCGATCTTCACGTAGTCGCGGTAGTTGAGGCCAATGTGATCAAAGGCGATGCGGCACATTTCGCGCACGGTGGTGGTCACCCCGGTGGCGACCACATAATCGTCAGGCTTGTCCTGTTGCAGCATCAGCCACATGGCTTCGACGTAGTCGCCGGCAAATCCCCAATCGCGTTTTGCATCGATGTTGCCCAGGCGCAGTTCCTGCTGTTTGCCCTGTTTGATGCGGGCGGCGGCGTCGGTGACTTTACGGGTCACGAACTCGATGCCGCGTAGCGGTGATTCGTGGTTGAACAGGATCCCGCTGCTGGCGTGCAGGTTGAAGCTTTCGCGATAGTTCACCGTGATCCAGTGGCCATAGAGTTTGGCCACGCCGTAAGGGCTGCGCGGATAAAACGGTGTGTTTTCGTCCTGCTGCTCGGCCTGAATCAAGCCGAACATTTCGCTGGTGGACGCTTGATAGAAACGGGTGTGCGGACTGAACTGACGGATCGCTTCGAGCAGGTGAGTCACACCCAGGCCATCGACGATGCCGGTGGTCACTGGTTGATCCCAGGAGGCGGCGACAAAGCTTTGCGCGGCCAGGTTATAGACCTCGTCCGGCGCTGACTTGATCACCGCACGCTGCACCGAGCAGGCATCGGCCATGTCGCCATCCAGATAGACGATATCGCCCTCGATCCCCGTCTCGCGCAGTCGCCAACGTGAATCGCTGCTGCGCCGCGCCACCAGGCCATGGACTTTATAACCTTTGTCGAGCAGCAACTTGGCCAGATAGGCGCCGTCCTGACCGGTGATCCCTGTGATCAAAGCACTTTTTGTCATTCTTGTCGTACTCGCTTCTCCCAGTCGGACAGGATCGCCCGCAAGGATTGTTGTGTTGTGATTTCAGGCGTCCATCCTGTGGTCTGGGCAAGCTTGGCATGGCTGCCACAAACGCGACGCTGATCCGCGCGGCGAAGACGCGCCGGATCCTGAATCAGTTGCATATCGACCTGGGCGAGATCCCCCAGCTGTTCGATCAAACTGCGAATGCTCTGCTCGCGCCCCGAGCAAATGTTGTAGACCTGTCCCGACGTGCCTTTTTCCAGCAAGGCGAAGTAGGCCGACACCACATCGCCCACATCGAGGAAATCGCGAGTGACGTCGATGTCACCGACTTCCAGTTGCGGCGTTTGCAGGCCTTGCTTGATTCGACTGATCTGCCGCGCCGCGCTGGCGATGACGAAGCTGTCCTTCTGCCCGGTGCCGATGTGGTTGAACGGGCGAGCGACCAGCACCGGCCAGCCTTCGCTCAGGCCCCATTGCAGGCTCAGGAACTCCGCCGACAGTTTGCTAACGGCATAAGGATTGCGCGGGCAGGGTGGCTGGCGTTCGGTGATGGGCAGATCGGCTTCGTGGACCTGGCCATAGACGTCACCGGAGCTGACGTACAGGAACGTACCGGCGAAGCCACGGGCTTTGAGGGCTTGAAGCAGGTTAAGGGTGCCCAGCAGATTGATATTCAGCGTACGTGCCGGATCACGAAAGGCTTCGGGAACGAAGGTCTGGCCGGCCAGATGAATGACCGCGTCGGGCATCTCCGGCCACAGGCCTTCAAGGCTTTCTGGCTGTACGAGATCGTAACGGGAAGGGGCAGGCAGCAGTTCCCATTCCGAGGCATCAGCCTTCAGACGAGATTGGATGTGTTGTCCTACGAATCCACTCAGACCCGTTACGAACAGACGCTTTTTCAAGCCGCGGTCCCCTCAATTCTGAACTTCTGCCATTTCCCGCAGGCTTTAGGGAAAGTCTGTCAGACCGAAGAAAAATCTTCGTAGGAAAACTGGAGAAGTCGTTGTTGTAGTTGTTTGGTAGCCAATCTGTGCCAATTGCGCAGCAATTTCAATAAGTCCCACCGTGACCGGTCAGTTCTCGTTTTCGCAGGTCTATTTATTCTCGCCGAGCGGTTCACGAACCCTTAACGGATGTGTTTAGAATGCCCCTCGTCACGATCGCCCAGGGTTCGGCAGGGTTATTTTGAAACTCCGCGAAACTGACCACTAAAACAAGAACGTAGACGGACACGAAGACTATAGACGAGGACGACACACCGACTCGATCCGTGGCTTTGCCGTCATAGAGTGAGGTTGCCGGGATGGCGGCTTCATCGTGGGATGCCATGAATTTTATTCTTTACTCGGACGTCAACGACAGTTCCATCAGCCAGAGCCTCGGTCGTCCCGAATACAGTTACTACTTCGTGCTCAAGGCTTATCGCCCGGTGCTCGAAAGCCTTGGGCGGGTGCATGTGGTGTCCTCCACCGCCGAGGTCGATCCTCTCTACAGGCAACTGCGTGCCGCCGGCGAAGACAGCCTGTTCCTGTCTTTCACCCCGCCGCAGAAAACCCCGAACGACCTTGAGTGCCCGACAATGTGCGTGGTGGCCTGGGAGTTCGATTCGATTCCCGATGAGCAGTGGGACAACGATCCACGGCAGGACTGGACCCGCATGCTGGCGCGCCAGGGCCGGGTGATTACGCTCTCCAGTCATACGGCCCGGGCGATCCGTCGGGCCATGGGCGAAGACTTTCCGGTGTTGGTCTTGCCGACCCCGTTGTGGGAAAACTTCGCGGCCATCCGTAGCCGCCATACCAGTGTGCCGGTCAATGCCGGTTCGACCCTCGACATCAAGGGCTGCATCCTTGATACCCGTAAGCTGGGGCTGTCCGCCGACTCGCTGATTCCACCGCCGCTGACCCCTGAGCAACAGGCGGAACTCGAGGCCTTGCGCCCGCCGCCGCTAACCCTGAAGCGCCGCTTCGTCATCGCCAGGCACTACTTGCGTCTGTGGGCGCTGGACCTGGGCAAGGCGCAACCGGTGCCGGTCCATCGCACTCATTTTCTGAGCCAGTGGTACTGGGAGGGGATTCGCGATCTGTTGTCTGACCCGGCTCACTCCAGGCTCGCAAAATACTTCCCGAGCATTGCCGGTCCACAGTCGGTGCCGGTCCATATACCAGCACCCGTGGACCTTCCGGACACTACGGAACAGGTTCAGACCCATGTCGACGGCGTGGTCTACGTCACCGTGTTCAATCCCAAGGACGGGCGCAAGAATTGGCATCAACTGATCAGCGCATTCTGCTGGGCGTTCCGTGACACCGCGGATGCCACACTGGTGCTGAAGATTACCCAGAACGATCTGTCGTCCTATTACACCGAGTTGATGACCTTGCTGGCGCAACTGTCCCCGTTCGCCTGCCGGGTGGTGGTGATGCACGGTTACCTGGACGATCCGCAATATGCCCGGCTCTATGAGGCGGCGAGTTATTACGTCAACGCCTCCCGCTGCGAAGGCTTGTGTCTGCCGCTGATGGAGTTCATGGCCAGCGGCAAACCGGTGATCGCGCCGGATCACACAGCCATGGAGGATTACATCGATGAGCGCGTGGCGTTTGTGGTCAAGTCCAGCGAAGAGCTGACCATCTGGCCTCAGGACACCCGCATCATCTATCGGACCCTGCGTTATCGACCGGACTGGGGGTCGTTGAAAACGGCCTACGAAAACAGCTACCGGATCGCCAAGGAACAGCCGCTGGAGTATCAGCGCATGTCTCACGCCGCGGTCGAGCGCATGCACGATTACTGCGCCTTCGCTCCAGTGCAACAACGCTTGGCGGACTTTTTCGGGCTGGCGCCACACGGTGTGTCGGCAGCGACCGTCACGGATAACGCCTCATGCTGATCATCATTTATTCAGAAACCAACCAGCGGACCATTGCCCAGAACCTGGGCCGTTCGGAGTACAGCTACTACTTCGTGCTCAAAGAGTATCGACCGGTGCTGGAGCGACTGGGGCGGGTAGTGGAAGTCAGCGACCCGCAGACTGAAGTCGACGCTTTGTACCTCGACTGTCTGTCCCGTGGCGAAGACTGTGTGTTCCTGTCGTTCTCGCCGCCGCATCGTACGCCGGTTCATTTTGCCTGTCCGACCCTGGCAGTGTTTGCGTGGGAATTCAGCACCATTCCCAATGAGCCGTTCGCCGGTGAACCGCGTAATGACTGGCGCACGGTATTGCGCGCGAGCGGTGCGGCAATCACCCATTCCAGCTACACCGTCAATGCCGTGCGCGAAGCCATGGGCGCCGACTATCCGATCGTCGCGGTACCGGCACCGGTGTGGGATCGCTTTGCTGCACGCGGTGCGCAATTGCAGCGTCAGCCAAAGGCCTGCCAGGTGCGATTGAAGATCAAAGGCTTGCTGGCGGACAGTCGCCAACTTGATCTGCGGGCCTTTGGTCCTGCGCATTTGCGTGCCGGCAAGGGCATCGACTTTCAGGCGCCCGCTCGTGAACAGGAGCTGGTGCTCGATGGTGTGATCTACACCTCGGTGTTCAATCCCGGCGACGGGCGCAAGAATTGGGAAGACATGCTGAGTGCCTTTTGCGTGACCTTCCGCGAGGTAGAAGACGCCACGCTGGTGCTCAAACTGACGCACCACGATGCCGAAGAAGCGCTGACCGATATCCTTCATCACCTGTACAAAAACCAGTCCTACCGCTGCCGTATCGTGTTGATTTACGGCTACCTTGCGGATGCGGACTACGAGCGTCTGGTGCAGGCCACGAGTTACGTGGTGAATACGTCCTACGGCGAAGGCCAGTGCCTGCCGCTGATGGAGTTCATGTCATGCGGCAAGCCGGCAGTGGCGCCGCGCACCACGGCGATGATCGATTATCTGGACGCCGACAATGCTTTCCTCATCGACTCCACGGATGAGCTGACGGCCTGGCCCCACGACCCGCGAAAGGCGTTTCGCACCCTGCGCTACATCACCAACTGGGCCTCGTTATGCACGGCCTATCGGGCCAGCTATGACGTGGCCAAAGACGACCCGCAACGCTATGCAAGGATGTCCGCCCACGCGGTCACCAGCCTGCAAAACTTCTGCGGCCAGGCAACCACTGAACAGCGTCTGAAAGAATTCCTTGCCCGGCTATTCGAAACCCGCGCTGCGGCTGCCGTGGAAACCCCCGAGGCATGATCCGCGCATTGATGAGGCGGCTGCGCCCGGTGGCGCAACCCAAAGCTGTGCCTGCACCGGTTGCGCAAGACAGCGTATCGCCGCGCGATGTCGGCTTGCACGACGCCATCCTCGATGGCTGGTTTTTGAACGACAGCGGCGAATTGCTCAAGGGCTTTGCGATCACGGCGGACGACACTCTGCTGGATGTCGGTTGCGGTGAGGGCGTTGCGACGCTGTTTGCGGTACGTCAGGGCGCGTCGGTGATTTTTACTGACAGTGAACATGACAAGGTCCGAGACCTGGCCCGGCAAGTGGACGCGCAGACGGACAAGCCAAGCCTGGGGCTGGTCAGCAATAGCCTGCCCTTGCCGCTGGCCGATGGCTGCGCAAGCAAGGTCGTGTGCATGGAAGTGATCGAACACATCGATCAGCCCGAGCCGTTCATGGCCGAGTTGGTGCGCATGGGCCGTCCGGGTGCGCAGTATCTGCTGAGCGTGCCGGCACCGGTGGGCGAGCATTTGCAACAGGGCATCGCCCCGGCCAGCTATTTCCAGTCGCCCAATCACGTACAGATTTTTACCCCGGAACGCTTCGCCGCGCTGGTGGAGGACGCCGGCCTGGTGATCGAGCATCGTCAGGCGACCGGATTTTTCTGGGTGATGGGCATGATTTTCTTCTGGGCCAGCGAGCGCGCAGCCGGTCGCGACCTGGGCGGCGCGGTACGTGACCGGATTCAGGCGCCGTATCCGCCACTGATGGAGAGCTGGGCGAAAACCTGGCAAGACCTGCTGGCGCAACCCAATGGACTGGCGATCAAGCAGATGCTCGATCAGTTCATGCCCAAGAGTCAGGTGATCATTGCACGTAAACCGATGGCGACCGATTCAAAGGCCGGGACTGCGCGATGAGCAGTCGACGGATTCTCGACATCGAGTTGTTGCGCGGGATCGCTGTGCTTGGCGTGCTGGTGCATCACCTGCAAACCATGCCATTTCCGGGTGGGCTGCCGGGTTTCGAGTCGGGCACGGCCCACGGGCAATTCTGGTGGGGTGTGGACCTGTTTTTTGTCATCTCCGGGTTTGTCATCGCCCGAGGCTTGATTCCGCTGCTGCGTGGTTGCCAGACACCGCAGGCCTTCTGGCTGGAAACCCGCGATTTCTGGATTCGCCGGGCCTTTCGTCTGTTGCCATCCGCCTGGTTGTGGCTGTTGCTGATGTTAGCGGGCGCACTGTTTTTCAATCATTCGGGCGCCTTTGGCACGGTGCAGGCCAATCTGCAGGCGACGCTGGCGGGCTTTCTGCAATTGGCCAATTTGCGCTTTGCCGAAAGCTTCATGCGCTTCGAATACGGTGCCAGTTTCGTTTACTGGAGCCTGTCCCTTGAAGAGCAGTTCTACCTGTTGCTGCCCTTACTGATCCTCGTCTGCCGCAAGCGGTTGGTGTGGGTGTTGCTGGCTTTGGTTGCCGTGCAACTGTTCACTTGGCGTTCAGCGCTGTTGATGAGTATCAGGACCGATGCCCTGGCATTGGGCGTGTTGCTGGCAATGTGGAGCTCGAGGCCGAGCTATCTGACCTGGGAGCCACGATTGTTGCGCCGTCGTTGGTCAGGCCTGTTGATTTTGATCGGGCTGGGGGCTGCACTGAGCGTGCTGGCGAGCACACCTTTCAATCTGGCGAGCTATCGGGTCGCCGCGATTGCCTTGTTGTGCGCGCTGCTGGTCTGGATCGCTTCCTACAATCGCGATTACCTGCTGCCCAAGGGCAAGCTCAAGCAAATACTGGTCTGGTTGGGCGCCCGTTCCTATGGCATTTACCTGATTCACATTCCGGCGTTCTTTGCCGTGCGCGAAGGCTGGTTTCGTTTCGCGCCCGTCGGTTGGCAGGACGTGGCGATGCAGCCGGCACTGGCGCTGTTTTGCGCCATGACCCTGATCGTGCTGCTGAGTGAACTCAACTACCGATTCATCGAGCTGCCCTTGCGCAACCGGGGTGCCCATCTGGTGCAACGCTTGCGTATGTCCCCATCAGTCCTTCCATCCTCTGGAGCCACCTCATGCTGAGCCTTTTGAAGAAACTCACGGCGGGCACGTCCGCTGCCGCGCAGCCGCTGATGCCAGCAACCTCGGTGTCCGAGAAAGTCGACCCGTACATGCTCGGCCTGCACGACGCGATGCTCAGCGGCTGGTTCAACCAGCAAACCGGTGAGCTATTCACCGGTTTCCCGGTCAGCCCCGAGGACACGTTGCTGGATGTGGGCTGCGGTGACGGGGGCAACGTGCATTTCTGCGGCATGCGCGGGGCGAAGATCATCATTGCCGACATCGACGCCGCCAAGGTCGAAGCGACTCGTCAGCGCTTGAGCGACACGCCGGCTCGGGGCATCGAGTGCCACGTCACGGACTGTAATCCGCTGCCGATTGCCGACGCGACCGCGACCCGGGTGGTGTCCACCGAAGTTATCGAGCACGTCGACGATCCGGCGCAGTTCCTCGCCGAACTGGTGCGGGTCGGCAAGCCCGGGGCGCTGTATTTGCTCAGTGTTCCGCACCCCAGTTCCGAAGACCTGCAAAAAGACATCGCCGCGCCGGAGTATTTCCAGAAGCCCAACCACATTCGCATCATCAGCGAAGAGCAGTTCAAGGCGATGGTCAGCGACGCCGGCCTGGAAGTCATCAGCCACAGCCAGTACGGGTTTTATTGGTCGATGTGGATGCTGTTGTTCTGGGAGGCCAAGGTCGATTTCAGCAACGCCGACCATCCGTTGCTCAACCATTGGGCCGACACCTGGCAAGCCGTGCTGTCCTCGCCACGGGGTGCGCAGATTAAACAGGCGCTGGATGCGGTGGTGGCGAAAAGTCAGGTGATCATTGCCCGCAAGCCAATGGCTGAGTAGGCTGCCGGGAATTCGTATTCGATCAATTGTGGCGAGGGAGCTTGCTCCCGTTGGGCTGCGAAGCAGCCCCTTCATTTCATCAGACACACCCTATGGGCTGCATTTGCGACTGCTGCGCAGCCGAGCGGGAGCAAGCTCCCTCGCCACAGAGGATGAGGGCTCATTGTGTTTTTCATTCGTCTGTCGGCCTTGCTTGCCGCATTGCTGTTGCTCAATGGTTGCGAGCAACAGGACGCGCCGCCGCTCGATCAGCAACTCTACGTCTGGCAACGCCAATGGACGCCGGCCCATGACGCCGCGCTGCGCGACAGCCGTGCCGATTTCTCGACCTTGCGTGTGCTGGCCTTGCAGGCGTTTGCGCAGGCCGGCTGGAGCCGGGCGCGAATCGATCCGGTGCTGCTCAAGCGTGACGGTCGACCGCTGATAGCGGTTATTCGTCTGGACGGCCAGCTCAAGGGTCTGGATCAGGACGAGGTCACGGCGCACATCCAGCAGATGCTCAGCGATTGGCAAGGGCAGGGGGTGATCCTCTCCGGCGTGGAAATCGACCACGATGCGGGCAACGCCCGGCTACCGGCCTACCGCGAATTCCTCACGCATTTGCGCGCCGTTCTGCCCGCTTCCTTGCCACTGAGCATCACGGCATTGCCGGCCTGGCTCGACAGCCCTGAATTGCCGGCGCTGCTGGCGACCGTCGACAGCAGCGTCTTGCAGGTGCACGCGGTGAGCGATCCACTGCGTGGGCTGTTCGACCCGGATCAGGCACGGCAGTGGGCCAAAGCCTGGAGCCGTATCACCTCGAAACCGTTTTATCTGGCGCTACCGGCTTATGGCGTGGCGCTGTTGCCGGGGGATGGTGGTGCGCCGGTTGTGGAAAGCGAGGTGCCCATCGAGCGGGGCGGCAAACGCAGGGAGTTACTGGCGGATCCGCTGCAACTGAGCAAACTCGGCGCCGAGTTGCGCGCCGATCCACCGGCTCATCTGGCCGGGCTGATCTGGTTTCGCCTGCCGCTGGCCAATGATCGCAGGGCCTGGAGCCTGACGACGCTCATCGCCGTGGCGCGCGGCGATACGCTCGACAACCGCGTGGGGCTGAAGCTCTCGGCGCAGGACGGCCTCTACGACATCAGCGTCAGCAACCAAGGCAACCTCGACAGCACCTGGCCCGAACGCCTGACACTGGCGGTGCAGGGTTGCGATGGCGCCGATGCATTGGCCGGTTATGCATTGCAACAGCGCCCGGATCTGCTTACCTTCACCCGCCTGCGCGAGGGTCGAATCCCCGCCGGCGGGCAGCGCGCCATCGGTTGGGCCCGCTGCGCAACTATTGATCAAGGAGGTTCGAATGTTCACCCGTAACTGGCCCCGCCATCTGCTTTGCCTGAGCCTCAGCCTGCCGTTGGGTTCGGCGTTGGCCTGCGGGCCGGACTTCCCCATGCGCCTGCTGGACAACCGTGGCCAGTCGCTGGCGGAACTGCCGGAAGGCAACTTCAATTTTGAGATCAGTCGCCTCGGGCATGCCATCGCGGGACTGAAAAATGTCACTGCAGCCACCAACATTCCGGGGGACGGTTACGGCGATGCGCCGGATTACGCGGGTCAGCGGAATACCGCCGAACAGGCCGGTCTGACGCCTAAGCAGCAAGCGCTGGTGCAACAGCTGCGCAGCCTGACCGATGCCCGTCAGGTTGAAGAGCAAGGCGCCAGCCTGCCGGCCGAACACATGTTCTATCTGGCGGGCGCGGTGGCGTTCAACGCCGGTGACCATGGTTTGGCCGCTGAATATTTTCAGAAAGTGCTGGCGCTGCCGGCGGATCAACGCGCATTGCGCAGTACCTGGGCGGCTTACTCGTTGGGGCGGACACTGTTTGCCATGGGTTCAGAGGCGGGCGCAGGTCCCGACCTGTTGGCTCAATCCCGAAAGGCTTTCGAGCAAACTCGTCGGCTGAGTATCGACGGCTTCAGCGACCCGCTGGAACTGGGTGTTGCCAGCCTCGGTGAAGAAGCGCGAGTGGCCCGCACCGCTGGCGATTGGGACAGCGCCATCGAGCTCTACGCCACGCAGAACCTCCACGGTTCGGCGGTGGGCTACAGCTCGTTGAAGTTGTTGATGGCCGATCTGATGGTAATGCCCGACGATCAACTGGCCGTGTTGCTCAAGGGCAAAGCGGTGCAGCAACTGGTGACGGCGTCGTTGATCAGTCGACTGGGCTGGTCATTCGGTGATCAGCCGCCAAGCGAACAGAAACTGATCAAGCTGCTGCAAAACAGCACCCGCGGCAGCCTGGATAACGCGGATCGCCTGGCGGCGATGAACTATCAGCAGGGCGATTACGCCAGTGCCAAAGGCTTCCTCGAACAGGCCGGTGACGGCGGCCTCGCGTGGTGGCTGCGGGCGAAACTGGCGTTGCGTGATGGCGACAAAGGCGCTGCCGCTGCGGCCTACGCCAAGGCCGCCCAGGCCTTCCCGCAGAACGAGTCCTGGGGTGAACGACGGACCCCGGACTGGGATTACGAAACGGTGCAGCCCAAGTGCCGGGTCGACGGCGAAAGCGCAATCCTGGCCCTGCAACGCGGCGATTATCTGCAAGCCTTTGACCAGCTCTATCGCAGCCAAAGCATTTACTGGTACGACGCGGCCACCGTTGCCGAGCGGGTGCTGACCCTCGATGAACTCAAGCAGTACGTCGACACTCAAGTGCCCGCACCGCCACCGCTCAGCCAGCAGGATCGCGACAATTATGTGCCGTTGCCGGTAGCCGCGAACCTGCGCAATTTGCTCGGGCGGCGCTTGTTGCGTGAAGGGCGTTATGACGAAGCGCCGGCTTACTTCGACAACGTCGATCTGCAGAACAAGGCCAAGGCGTATGGGCAATTGCGTCAGGAGGCGGACGCTGCCTGGTGGCCGACCAAACGTGCCGCGGCGTTGTTCAATGCCGCGTGGACGACACGCCAATGGGGCATGGAGCTTCTCGGCTACGAAATGGCGCCGGATTACGCCACGTTCGGTGGTAATTACAGCCTTGAGAGCCGTGAGCTAAAGGTCGGCCCGTTAGTGGCTGAAGATGAGGTCGTGCGTCAGCAAGCCAGCGCCGCTCAACCCGATGAGCGCTATCACTATCGTTATGTCGCAACGGCTTTGGCCAGTCGTGCTGCCGATAATCTGCCTCATACCAGCCAGGCTTTTGCGGCGGTGTTGTGTGCGGCGGCGGGGTGGAACACCAGCCTTGAAGAAGAAAGTGCCTTCTACCAACGGTATGTGAAAGAAGGTCCGTACGTGGATTGGGCGGTGAACTTCGGTCACCATTGTCCTTATCCAGACTTCCAGAATGCGGACAAACGTTACGTAAGCCAGGCATTGAGTCCGGTCCGCTCGGCATTGCGACCTTATAAAAAATGGCTGCAAACGGGCGGTGTGGTGGTGTTTACAGCGGTAGCGCTGGTGCTGATCAATCGACGCCAGCGCAAGGCGCGACAGTAATCACGCTTGTTGCACAAAAGTCAGCCGCACCGCAAAACCGATCAGCAGGCTACCAAACAACCACTGTTGCACCCGCTGGGCCGAGGGACTGCGTTGCAGCCAGCGGCCCAGTGCGGCGCCGACCAACGCATAGGCACTGTCGAACAACAACCCGACACCGACCAACATCACGCCCAGCGTTGCAAATTGCGCGAGCACTGGCCCGGCGTGAGGTTCGATGAACTGTGGCAACAGCACCGAACAGAACAGCAGCGCCTTGGGGTTGAGCAGATTGGTCAGCAAACCGCGCTGGATCGCCTCGCGCCAATGCGATTTTTCAGTAGTGGAGCCTGCACTGTTCAAGCTCGGCAGCATCGTGGTGCGCAGGCACTGAATGCCGATCCACAGCAGGTACGCGGCCCCGACCAGGCGCACCACGTCGAAGGTCCAGGGTGCCGTCTTGAACAGCGCCGCCAAACCCAACGCAGCCAAGGCCACATGACAACCACGTGCCACACCGAGCCCCAACGCCGTGGCCAGCGCCGCGCCTTTGCCCTGACGCGCGCCGGTCTGCAACAGCAGAATCATGTCCGGGCCGGGCAACAGGTACACCACCGCCAATGCCATGAAAAACAGCCAGAGTCCTGCCATGTTGCACCCCATTCGTTGTCGATTTGGTGAGGTCAGTCTATGGCTGAAGAGCAGGGCAGGTGGTTGCGTAGTCAGCTTCTAAAGCTTCGATATTTGGCATAACCTGCTATTTTTTGATGAGCGAACTATCGGGATCTGCCAAACCATGAAACTGGACGCCTACGACCGCAAGATTCTCGCGGCGCTGCAACGGGACGGTCGCCTGAGCAACGTGCAATTGGCCGACGAGATTGGCCTGTCTGCCTCGCCTTGTTTGCGTCGGGTACGGATGCTGGAAGAGGCGGGAGTGATTCGCGGCTATCAGGCCAATCTGGATCGAGATGAAGTGGGCCTTGGGCTGACGGTGTTTGTCGGGGTCAAAGTTGAACGACACAACGATGAACAGGCCGAAGCCTTTCGCCTGGCCGTGACGGCATTGCCTGAGGTGATTTCGGCGTTCCTGGTGTCAGGGGAATCGGATTTTCTGCTGCAGGTGGTGGTGCCGGATTTGCGCGCCTATGACCGTTTTCTCACCGGGCGATTGCTGAAACTGCCGGGTGTGAGCGACATTCGCAGCAACTTTGCGATTCACACGGTGAAGACCCCGGGGGCGTTGCCGCTGGGGCATTTGCCGCTTTAGACCGAGTCGCCCCATTCGCGAGCAAGCCCGCTCCCACATTTGATCTGTGGTGTTCACAGAACCAGTGTGGGAGCGGGCTTGCTCGCGAAAGCGCCAGTTCAGTCACCGCAAAATCATCGGCCCTACATCTGCGTCGCCATCCCCTCCACATCCATTGCCGCCTGACGCAATGCCTCGGAGCGGGTCGGGTGTGGATGACAGGTCAGGGCGATGTCTTCGGCCGAGGCGCTGAACTCCATGGCCACGCAATACTCGCCAATCATTTCACTGACGCTGGGGCCCACAAGGTGCACGCCGAGGACTTCGTCGGTGCGCTCATCGGCCAATACTTTGGCGAAGCCTTCAGTCTCGTGGTTGATCTTCGCCCGGCTGTTGGCGGTGAAGGGAAATTTGCCGACCTTATAGGCGCGACCTTCGGCTTTCAGCTGTTCTTCGGTCTTGCCAACGCTGGCCAGCTCCGGTTTGGTGTAGATCACGCTGGGGATCAGGTCGTAATTGACCTCGCCGGCCTTACCGACGATTTGCTCGATGCAGGCCATGGCTTCGTCTTCGGCCTTGTGGGCGAGCATCGGCCCAGACGTGACATCACCGATAACCCAGACGCCAGCGGCTTCGGTGCGGTGGCCCTTATTGGCGAGCATGCCGCGTTTGTCCGTGGCGAGACCGACGTTTTCCAGCCCCAGGCCTTGGGTATAAGGGCGCCGACCAATGGCCACCAACACGTAATCGGCTTCAAGCAACTCGGCGGTGCCACCCGCGGCCGGTTCGACGCTGAGCTGAACACCGCTCGCTGATGTCGTGGCGCTGGTGACTTTCGAACTCAACTTGAAGCTGATGCCTTGCTTGCTCAATGAGCGCTGAAGGGTCTTGCCCGCTTCGCCATCCACACCGGGGCAGATTCGATCGAGAAATTCGACCACCGTCACCTGAGCACCCAGGCGCCGCCATACCGAGCCCAGCTCCAGGCCGATCACCCCGGCACCGATCACCACCAAGTGCTTCGGCACTTCGCCCAGTGACAGCGCGCCCGTGGAGTCGAGGATGCGTTTGTTATCGATGTCCACGCCGGGCAGGGGAGTGGGTTCGGAACCGGTGGCGATAATGATGTCCTTGGCGCTCAGTTCGGTCTTGGTGCCCTGGCTGTCGGTCACCGTGACTTTGCCCGGCCCGTCGATGTGGCCCCAGCCCTTGATCCAGTCGACTTTGTTTTTGCGAAACAGAAACTCGATGCCTTTGGTCAGCCCAGTAACGCTTTCATCCTTTTGTTTCATCATCTGGGCCAGGTTGAGGACGGGTTTGACCTCAATCCCCAGGTTGGCGAATTCCGCCCCCATGGCCGCGTCGTAGAGTTCGGAGGCATGCAGCAGGGCTTTGGACGGCATGCAACCGACATTCAGGCAGGTCCCGCCCAGAGTGGCGCGGCCTTCCACGCAGGCTGCTTTCAGACCCAACTGGCCGGCGCGGATCGCTGCGTTATAACCGCCGGGGCCTGCGCCCAGAATCACGACGTCATAGGTGCTCATGGTGGTACTCCTGGTGAAAGGGGCAGGATCGATAAAAGTAGTCTTTGATAAAAATTACGAACGTAATATGTGCGTTTCGAGCCATTTCGGTCAAGGCTTCAGCTTGGCGACAGGTCCGGCGCTTTTAGATAGAGCGATTTACGACGAATATTTCACCACTTTCGTTATATCGTAACGAACTGTGATGTGAGCGATGGCTGGGGTGGTATGCAAGTCGATCTCGATGGCGATGGGGCACAAATAGCAGCGCTGCCGCGCTTTCAGCAGGCGGTCGTTCAAGGGCGTCGATTGCGGCAATTCGCAATGGGTTTGGGGGCATTGGCGGCGATCGGGCTGGTGCTGGCGTTTTTTGTCGGGCTATTTGCACCGCAGTCGCTCTGGCCGGCGTTGTTGGTCAATCAGAGCGCCGGTTTGCTGGTGCTGGTCGCCGGCCTGCAATCGGCCTGGTGGGTAACGCAGTGGCGCGCACGGGCGATGAATCCGGCATTGTCGGTGCCGGTGGTTGTCGCTGAGGAAGTCGTTGCCGCTGAAGGCTGGTACGAGCGGTTGCTGGACCGGATCAGCCAACGTTGGTTGCGCTTGCTGGGGCAGATCGGTGCGCCGACGCTATGGTTGGCTGGCTGGGCGTTATTGACGTTGTACAGCATCGAGCAAGTCTGGAATCTGACCTTGCCGCCCGCCGCGCTGGGATTGTCGGCCAGTGTCGGCGCCACGCTATCGTTGCTGCTGGCTTTCGGTTTGCTGGTGCTGGAGCGGCAACTGGTACAGGAAAACGTCGCCCACTGGCCCGAAGCAGGGCCGTTGGCGCAGCTGACACGGGTCGCGATTATTTGCCTGGTGCTCAGCGCACTGTGTTTGTTGTTCGGCAGCGAAACATCAGTCTGGCCGGCGCGTCTGGCGGTGCTGATCGGCTTGCTGCCGGGGCTGGTCGCCGTCGAGTTGCTGCTGCGGGCCGTGTTGTCGTTGTTCAGTCCCCGTCGTGAACAGCTGGAACCAACCTTGCTGGCGCGAAGCTTCGTCGCCGATATGCTGCGCTGGCCACCGCAACCTTTGCTTGCGTTGCAGCACGAATTGCACAACCGCTTCGGTATCGACCTGCGGCAAATATGGGCCTTTACCTACATGCGCCGGGCGTTTTTGCCGGTGCTGGCAGTGGTGGTCATCGTGGGTTGGTCGCTCACCGGTATTCACGAAATTCCCCTGCAAGGGCGCGGTATCTACGAGCGTTTCGGCAAACCGGTGGAGGTGTTCGGCCCTGGGTTGCACGCCGGTTTGCCATGGCCGCTGGGTCGTGTGCTGAGCGTCGAGAACGGTGTGGTCCACGAGTTGGCCACCAGTGTCGGTGAAGCGTCGGCACCGGTCGCGGCCGAACCTGCCGAAGGCCCGGCACCGGCGATTGCCAATCGCTTGTGGGACGCCAGCCATGTGAATGACAAATCCCAGGTCATCGCCAGTAGCCGCGCCGAAAAACAGAGCTTCCAGATCGTCAACATGGACGTGCGCTTCGTCTATCGCATCGGCCTGAGCGATCAGGCGGCGCTGGCAGCAACGTACAACAGCGCCGATGTGCCAACGTTGATTCGCAGCACCGCCAGCCGGATTCTGGTGCACGATTTCGCCTCGCGAACCCTCGATGGTTTGCTTGGCGAGGACAGGGTAGGGCTGGCCGAAGAGATCGGCCGTGCCGTGCAGGCTGACTTGCAAAAACTCGACAGCGGCGTGGAAATTCTCGCCACGGTGGTCGAGGCCATCCACCCGCCAGCGGGGGCGGCCAATGCTTATCACGGCGTGCAAGCGGCGCAGATTGCAGCTCAGGCATTGATTTCCCGTGAGCGCGGGGCTGCGGCCGAGGCGACCAGCCAGGCGCAATTGCAGGCCAGCATCGCTCACGATCAAGCCACGGCCAGTGCTCATGAAATCAACTCGACCGCTCAGGCCGCCGACCTGAAATTTGCCGCCGAGCGAAAGGCTTTTTCCAGCGCCGGCCAGGCCTTCGTGCTGGAGCAATACCTCAGTCAACTGACCCAAGGTTTGGCCAACGCCAAGCTGCTGGTTCTCGATCATCGTTTGGGCGGCAGCAGCAATGCGCCGACCATCGACCTACGTACCTTCACGCTGCCGGCTGATCCTGCGCCGCCGCGTAATACCGTTCAGCCAGGAGCCGTCCATTGAGCCAGCCGACGCCTACACACAATCGCGATCACGATGACCACGCTGGCCACGATCACGGCCATGGCGGACATCACCACGGCCATCACCATCATCACCACGGTGATCCACACGAAGCAGGCCCTTTCCCGTGGCGGCGAATGGGATGGGCGGCGTTGCTGGTGGTGTTTGCCATTGCGGCGGCGAGCCTGGTGCAAGTGCGTTCGGGAGAGGCCACGGTCATCACTCGCTTCGGCAATCCATCGCGGGTGTTGCTGGAACCCGGTCTTGGCTGGCGCTGGCCGGCACCGTTCGAGGCGGCGATCCCGGTGGATCTGCGGCTGCGTACCACCTCCAGCGGTTTGCAGGATGTGGGCACGCGCGATGGTCTGCGCATCATCGTGCAAGCCTACGTGGCCTGGCAGGTGCAGGGTGATCCGGACAACGTGCAACGCTTTATGCGCGCCGTACAGAACCAGCCGGACGAAGCCGCGCGGCAGATCCGCACCTTTGTCGGCTCGGCGCTGGAAACCACCGCCAGCAGTTTCGATCTGGCCAATTTGGTGAACACCGATGCCAATCAAGTGCGCATCGCCGATTTTGAAGCGCAGCTGCGTCAGCAGATCGATCAACAGTTGCTCACCACTTATGGCGTGCGAGTGCTGCAAGTCGGCATCGAGCGTTTGACCTTGCCGTCGGTGACGCTCACCGCGACTGTCGATCGCATGCGCGCCGAGCGTGAAACCATCGCCACTGAACGCACGGCCATCGGCAAGCGTGAAGCGGCGCAAATTCGCTCTGCGGCCGAGCGTGATGCGCGAATCGTGCAAGCTGATGCGACGGTGAAAGCTGCGGACATCGAAGCCCAATCCCGCGTCGAAGCGGCGCAGATATACGGCCGTGCCTATGCGGGTTCACCGCAGCTCTACAACTTGCTGCGCTCTCTCGATACCTTGGGCACTATCGTCACGCCAGGCACCAAACTGATTTTGCGTACCGATGCGGCGCCGTTCCGGGTGTTGGTTGACGGGCCGCCAACACTCGATAACAAGTCCGGGTCGCAGCCATGAATTTAGTTCCACGTGGAACACATGAGTTGAGCAGCCCCTGGATTCAGGCCGGGCGCTTGGCTTTTCTGGCGCTGTACGCCGTGACCGTGCTGGCTGCGTTGGCGTGGGCATTTTCCAATGTGCGGCAGATCGACCCGCAAAATCGTGCCGTGGTGCTGCACTTTGGCGCACTGGATCGCATTCAAAATGCCGGTTTGCTGTTGGCATGGCCGCGCCCGTTCGAGCGGGTAATCTTGTTGCCGGCAGCGGATCGGGTGATCGAACGTCGGGTGGAAAGTCTGCTGCGCTCGGATGCTGCATTGCAGGCGGATCGAGTCGCGAGTTTCGCCACGCCCATCAGCGATGCGCTCGCCGGTTCCGGTTATCTGCTGACCGGAGACGCAGGCGTGGTGCAACTGGATGTGCGGGTGTTCTATAAAGTAACCGAACCCTATGCCTTCGTTCTTCAGGGTGAACATGTGCTGCCGGCACTGGACCGGCTGGTGACGCGCAGTGCTGTGGCGCTCACCGCCGCACGAGACCTGGACACCATTCTGGTGGCTCGACCGGAACTGATCGGCGCCGACAATCAGGCCGCTGAGCGCCGCGAACGTCTACGTGGCGATCTGGTGCGGGGCATCAATCAACGCTTGGCCGAACTGACGGCGACCGGGCAGGGGATGGGCATTGAAGTGGCGCGGGTCGATGTGCAATCGAGTCTGCCCGGCCCGGCGGTGAACGCGTTCAACGCGGTGTTAACCGCCAGCCAGCAGGCCGACAAAGCCGTGGCCAACGCGCGCACTGAAGCCGAGAAGCTGACTCAGAGCGCCAACGAACAAGCCGACCGCACGCTGCAAGTGGCTCACGCCCAAGCCAGCGAACGCCTGGCCAAAGCCTCTGCCGACACCGCCACAGTGCTGAGTTTGGCCAAGGCGCAACAGCAGGGCACTGACCCGCAAATGCTGCTGCGTATTTACCGTGAGCGGATGCCGAAGATTCTCGGGCAGGCCGGCTCGGTGACCACGGTTGATCCGAAAGATGATTCCCGCCTGATCATTCAGGGAGCTGCGCAATGACTGCCCAAACCGCCGCCGCGCCGAGCATGTTGTCCTCGGCTGAACAACGTAGCGCCGCGCGCCAGTTGACCTTGGCCATGCTTGCTCTGGGCTTGCTTGCGCTAGGCCTGATCTGGCGCTGGTTGTCGCCGGAGCAGACCGGTGTCAGTCAATTGTTGTTGGGTTTTGCTTCCTTGCTGGTAGCCGTGCCGGTCATGCGCTCGGCGTGGTACAGCCTGCGTTATCCGAGCCTGCACGGGATCACCGATCAACTGATCGCCCTGGCCATGCTCGGTGCCTGGGCCACGGGCGATCTGCTCACTGCGGCGTTGCTGCCGATCATCATGATCTTCGGCCACGTGCTGGAAGAGCGCAGCGTGATCGGTTCCCAGGAAGCGATTCATGCCCTCGGCAAACTGACTCGCAGCCATGCGCGCAAGATTCAGGCTGACGGTTCCGTCGTTGAAGTCGACAACGGCACCCTCAAGGCCGGTGACCTCGTGGAGGTGCGTGCCGGTGATCGCGTGCCAGCGGATGGCCGGGTGTTGTCCGGCCAGGCAAGCCTCGATACCGCATCGATTACCGGTGAGTCGGTGCCAATGGAGGCGGATGTGGGCATGTCGGTATTCGGCGGGGCGATCAATCTTGATGGCCTGCTGCGCATTGAAGTGACCCGCACCGGTAACGAATCGACCCTGGGTAAAGTCATTGCGCTGATGCAAAGTGCCGAACGTTCCAAGCCGCCGATCACACGTTTGCTCGAACGCTACGCTGGCAGCTATATGGTGCTGGTGTTGCTGCTGGCCGCTGTGACCTGGTTTGTTACCAACGATGCGCAAGCGATGCTCGCAGTGTTGGTCGCGGCTTGCCCTTGCGCGCTGGTGTTGTCGGCACCGGCCACGGCCATTGCCGGGGTGGCGGTGGCGGCTCGGCACGGGATTCTGATTCGCAGCTCGGCGTTCCTCGAAGAGTTGGCTGACCTGACGTCCTTGGTGGTCGACAAGACCGGAACCCTGACATTCGGCACCTTGCGCCTGCAATCCATCGACAGTCCGCTGGAAGATCGCAGTCACGTACTGAAGCTCGCCGCTAGCCTCGGTTCTGCCAGCAGTCACCCGGTCAGCCGCGCCTTGGCCGGGTTGGTCACTCAGGAACACTTTCTGCTGCTCTCTGACATTCATGAGCGTCAGGGGTTGGGTGTCGTGGCGATGACCGAACAGGGGGAAGCGGCCCTCGGTCGTCCGGAGCTGTTCGCACAATTGGGCATCGCCACATCCGCTGTGCCCGAACACGACGGCCCGATTGCCGGGCTGGCACTCAACGGTGAATTTCTCGCCTGGCTGTTGCTCGCTGACAGTATTAAACCCGAGGCACGGTTTGCCCTGAGTGAGTTGCGTGAATTGGGTCTGGGTCGTCAGTTATTGCTCACCGGGGACCGGCAAAGCGTTGCGCACACGCTGGCCCGGGACGTGGGCATCAGCGATGTCGAAGCCCAGGCCTTGCCCGAGGACAAACTCAATCGTGTGCTGAAAGAAATCGGCAGCGGATTCCGGCCGATGGTGGTGGGAGACGGCATCAACGATTCCCTGGCGCTTAAGGCTGGTGTGGTCGGCGTGGCGATGGGCGCAGGCGGTGCGGACATCGCGCTGGCTTCGGCCGATATCGTACTGATCGGCAGCGACCTGCGCCGGCTCGGGACCTGTGTGCGCTTGAGTCGCCAATGCCGCCAGACCTTGCAGGTCAATGTGATTATCGGGTTGGGCTGGACCCTCGCCATCGTCGCGTTCGCCGCATTCGGCTGGCTTGGGGCGGCAGGGGCGATGATTGCCGCGCTGTTACACAACTTGAGCACGTTATTAGTGCTCGGGAATGCCGGGCGTTTGCTACGCTTTCAGGAACCCCTACTCAAGCTTAAGGATGAGGTGTGAGCGTCTACAACTTTTCAGAACTGTGTACCGGATTTGTAGTCATCTAGGGTAAGGCGGTCATTTTCAACGATCGCCCGTTGGATGGTTTCAGTGTTGCAGGCAACACCGGGAATAGAAAAAGGCTATTAATTCGATAGCCTGCTATTTTTCAAGGATGGTCTACCCTCAGATTTGACGTCTGAAACAAGGGGGACTTTTCATGCTCGCGCAACTTCCACCGGCCTTACAGAACCTGCAATTACCGCTTCGCTTGCGACTCTGGGACGGCCATGAGTTCAATCTGGGGCCGACGCCCAGCGTCACCATTGTGGTCAAGGACCCCCACATGGTTACCCAGTTCACCCATCCCAGCCTCGACGCGTTGGGGGCGGCGTTCGTCGAAGGCAAGCTGGAACTGGAAGGCTCTATCAGCGACGTGATTCGTGTCTGCGATGAGTGGAGTCAGGCGCTGATCAACGAAGACGAAGATGCACAACCGGTGCGCACGGTTCATGACAAAGAGACCGATGCCAAAGCCATCTCCTACCACTACGACCTCTCCAACGCGTTTTACCAACTGTGGCTCGACAGCGACATGGCGTATTCCTGCGCCTATTTCGAGACCGGCAGTGAAACTCTGGAGCAAGCCCAACAGGCCAAGTTTCGCCACCTGTGCCGCAAGCTGCGGTTGCAACCAGGCGAGTATTTGCTGGATGTCGGTTGCGGCTGGGGCGGGTTGGCGCGGTATGCGGCTCGTGAGTTCGGCGCGAAAGTGTTCGGGATTACACTGAGTAAGGAGCAATTGGAGCTGGCCCGTGAACGGGTGAAAGCCGAAGGCCTGGAGGATCAGATCGAATTGCAACTGCTCGACTACCGCGATTTGCCTCAGGACGGGCGCTTCGACAAGGTGGTCAGCGTCGGCATGTTCGAACACGTTGGCCATGCGAATCTTGCCGAGTACTGCAAAACCTTGTTCGGCGCGGTGAAAGAGGGTGGCCTGGTGATGAACCACGGGATCACCGCCAAGCACACCGATGGTCGTCCGGTTGGGCGCGGCGCTGGTGAATTCATTGAGAAGTACGTGTTCCCCAACGGCGAGCTGCCGCATCTGTCGATGATCTCGGCCGAGATCAGCGAAGCGGGGCTGGAGATTGTCGATGTCGAGAGCCTGCGCCTGCATTACGCGCGAACCCTGGACCACTGGAGCGAACGCCTGGAAGATAATCTGGAAGCCGCCGGCAAACTGGTGCCGGAGCAGGCTTTACGGATCTGGCGGTTGTACCTGGCGGGATGCGCCTATGCCTTTGCCAGAGGCTGGATCAACCTGCATCAAATTCTCGCGGTGAAAACCCATCCCGATGGCAGCCATGAACTGCCCTGGACCCGCGACGACATTTACAACCCTTAAAGAATCGGTGAAATAAGCCGGGCGATCCGCATGCCGATCTGTTGCAGACGGTGGGTCTCCCGGCTTTCTTCTTTGGCGATTTCGTGAGCCTGGGCGAAGTCATCGTTGAGCATCTGTTCCACTTCGGCAGCAAACGCACTGTCGACCGTCAGCAACATCACTTCGAAATTCAGCCGGAACGAACGGTTGTCCATGTTGGCGCTGCCAATGGCGCTGATTTCGCTGTCGATCAGCACCACTTTCTGATGCATGAACCCCGGCTGGTAACGGAACAGGCGTACGCCAGCACGTACTGCTTCGAAGGCGTAAAGGCTGGACGCGGCGTAGACGATCCGGTGATCCGCCCGCGACGGCAACAAAATCCGTACATCCACACCACGCAATACTGCCAGTCGTAACGCGGCGAACACCGCTTCGTCGGGGATGAAGTAAGGGGTGGTGATCCACACCCGTTCCATCGCCGCATGGATGGCTTCGACGAAGAATAGTGAACAGGTTTCGTAGGAATCCGCCGGGCCGGTGGCCAGCAATTGGCAGAGCACGCCGTCATCCGGATAAACCTCCGGCAGGATCAATGGTGGAAGCGAACGGGCTGCCCAGAACCAGTCTTCGGCAAAGGACTCCTGCATGCAGGCCACCACCGGCCCGCGCACTTGCACGTGGGTGTCGCGCCATGGTGCCAGGGGTGGTTTCTCGCCCATGTACTCGTCGCCGACGTTGAGCCCGCCGACAAAACCGACAATTCCGTCGACCACGACGATCTTGCGGTGGTTGCGGAAATTGACCTGAAAGCGGTTGAGCCAGCCGCTGCGGGTGGCGAAGGCTTTGACCTCGATACCGGCATCGCGCAACGGTTGTACATAACCATGGGGCAGGGAGTGGCTGCCGATGCGGTCGTAGAGCAAGTAAATCGCCACGCCTTCGGCAGCTTTCCTGGTCAGCAAGGTGTGCAGGCGTTGGCCGAGGCGATCGTCGTGGATGATGAAGAACTGGATCAACACCGCTTGCCGGGCGTTACTGATGGCGTCGAAAATCGCATCGAAGGTGGCTTGGCCATCAATCAATAGGTGTACTTCGTTGTTCGCCAGGCACGGCATGCGCCCCAGTTTCGGCATGGCCCTCAACGACGCGTAGGCGCTGGAGGCACGAGCAGCCAGCGCCTCTTCTACCCAGGGGCGCCAGTTCAGCTCGGAGATTGCCTTGCGCATTTCCTCGTTGGCTTGCCGCCGGGCCTTGATATAGCCATCGAAGGTGCTGCGGCCGAAGACCAGATAAGGGATAAGCGTGAGGTAGGGAATGAACAGCAGTGACAGAGCCCAGGCGATCGAGCCCTGAGCGGTCCGAACGGTCAATACGGCATGGATGGCGGCAATCGAGCCCAGCGCGTGCAGCAGAGCGATCAGATAACCGAAAACATGCGGTCCAAAGTAATCCATGGGGCAGCCTTGCTCCTGAAGATTCAATGCTTAACAGACCATGTTCCGGGCAGAATGTCGCTATTTAATTGGCCCATGAACCGAAGCCCGTGGCTGACGTCTAACGGCCACTAATGATCAGGAGTTACTCGATGAACGTTCGTCTGCTGGGTTTGGCCATTGCGTTTGGTTTGACACTGCCTGTGGCTGCTCAGGCGCAGATGTTGCAGCCGGGCTTGTGGGAAATGACTTCAAGCAACATGAAGGTCGATGACCAGAACCTGCCCGATCTGCAACTGATCCTTGGCCAGATACAGAGTCAGATGACCCCTGAACAGCGTGCGCAGCTGGAGAAGCAGGGCATCACCATGGGCGGCAAAGGGATTCGGGCGTGCCTGACGCCCGAGCAGGTGAAGACCGACAACATTCCACTGACGGACCCACAATCGGGCTGCAAGCAGCAAATCACCGAACGTACCGGCAACCAATGGAAATTCCGTTTCAGCTGCCCGAAAGCGCAAGGTGCGGGTGTCGCCACATTCCTCAGCGATCGTGAGTTCACCACCAAGGTCAACGGCACCTTCAACGCCACCGGCATTCAGCAGAAGGGTAGCCTCGATACTCGCGCTGTGTGGTTGGGCCAGGATTGCGGGACCGTTAAACCGCGGGCCTAAAAGCTTCGCGGGCAAGCCTCGTTCCTACGGGGTATCAATGTCGATCGTGCGAACGATACAGATGCTGTAGGAGCGAGGCTTGCCCGCGAAGGCGTCCGCTCAGGCACCTCCCGTCCTGAGCGGATTCAACAATTCACACACCGCCTCAATCCCTTTCTCCCCGAAATCCTCTCCACTGCCGCTGCGCATGCTGACAAACCCGCCTTCCTTTTCCTTCTCTCCCACTACCAGCAGATACGGCACTTTCTGGCTGTGCTGGCGAATCTTGTGGCTGATTTTCTCGTTACGCAGGTCCGAGTTGGCGCGCAATCCGCGGCGGCGCAGTGTCTCGGTCACCGAGTGTGCATAAGCGCTCTGACGTTCATCGATGTTCACGACCATCACCTGCGACGGCGCTCGCCAGGTGTCCAGTTCCTGTTGGCTGGACCAGCATGTACCGTAGATCCGTTGCTCAGAGGTGCCGCCAATATGATCCAGAGCAAAGGCCTGCAACACTTTGGTGGTGGGAACATGCGGACCTGCAGCAAAACTTTCAAAATCTCCCAAGCGATACAGCGATAACCGTTCGGTTGGTGTCGCCCGGGTAGCTATTTCCCGTCGGATCGAATGGTTGGTTGCCGCCAATGCATGCATGCGCGCTTCAATCAGGGGCAGCTCGGCCAAGGTTAAAGAGCGCCGGAAAGCAAACTCATAAAAGAAACCGTCACCCAGCGACGATCCGGCCCGCAATTGCGCGTGTGGATGGAGCTGTTTGACGGCCATGGCCAGCATCAGCGCGCAGGAACGGCGAAGGATCTCCAGGCCATCGGGTTCCTGGGGCGTGACGATACTCACCCGGGCATCGCCCTTTATCAGGAATCCACAATCCACCAACACGCCGTCGACCCGACCGGCCACCGCCGCGTTGGCCAACCCGAGACTGATACTCGCAGCGACTTCATACACAGTCAGCGGCTGATCGTACTCACGCAATGAACCATCGGGCAGGGTGATGTGGATCATGATCGTGTTCTCGAATGTTTTCGATAACGCGCGCTAGCGCATAAACCGTAGGGCTAAACCCTGGCAGCTGTCATTAAGACGTTGGTCGTGCCAGGCAATTTGCCCCGACACGACCGTAGTGGTGACGCTGTGGCGAAAACAATGGTGGGTGAAGGGCGTCCAGCCGCATTGAGAGAGGATCGGTTGCCGGGAAACGGCAAGGCCATCGGGCTCGGGTTTGATCAATACCAGGTCGGCCCAGTAGCCTTCGCGCAGGTAGCCGCGGTCGGGGATGGCAAACAAATCGGCGACCCGGTGACTGGTCTTGGTCACGAGGGTGGTGATCGGCAATATCTCATCGGACACCAGCTCCAGCAACGCGGGCAGGGCGTGTTGCACCAACGGCAAACCGGACGGCGCCTGACTGTAGGGCCGCTGTTTTTCGGCCCAGGTATGAGGCGCGTGATCACTGCCGATCACATCCAGTCGATTGCTCAACAATGCTTTGCGCAAGGCATCGCGGTCGGCCTGAGTCTTGATCGCAGGGTTGCACTTGATCAGGTTGCCAAGGCTCGGGTAGTCGCGATCATCGAACAGCAAGTGATGCAGACAGACTTCGGCGGTGATGCGCTTCTGTGCCTGCGGCTGGTCTTCGAACAGCGCCAGCTCACGGGCAGTGCTCAAGTGTAAAACGTGAAGTCGGGTGTTGTGTCGCCTGGCCAGATCAACGGCCATTGAGGAGGAGCGAAAGCACGCTTCGGCGTTGCGGATCAGCGGGTGAGCGGCGGGCGGAAGGTGCTCGCCGAACAGCTCTCGCAGGTTCGCGGCATTGGTTTCGATGCTGGGTGTGTGTTCGCAGTGAGCCAACAAAATGGTCGGCACCTCGGCGAAGAGCCGCTCGAGAATCCGTGGATCGTCCACCAGCATGTTGCCGGTGGAGGCGCCCATGAACACTTTGACTCCGGCCACCTCACAAGGACTGAGCGCGGCGACGGTATCGAGATTGTCGTTGCTCACGCCGAAATGAAAGCCGTAATTGGCCACTGAGCTGGTCGCCGCCCGACGCTTTTTGTCGGCCAGCGCAGCGAGGGTCAAGGTGGCCGGGGAGGTGTTGGGCATGTCCATGAAACTGGTGATGCCGCCGGCCACCGCCGCCCGAGACTCGGTATGGAAGCTGCCCTTGTCCGGCGCTCCGGGGTCGCGGAAATGCACCTGGTCATCGATCATGCCCGGCAGCAGCCATTGGCCGTTGGCGTCGATTTCCACGGCGGCCGTTTCACCTTCGATACTGCTGGCGATCTTGACGATGCGGCCGTGGCTTACCAGCAAATCACCGTCGAATTCACGACCTTCATTGACCAGCCGGGCGTTGCGAATCAACACGCTGCTCATGGTCAGAACTCGTTTTGCAGGGCTTTGTAGCCCCGCACCAGATCGACGTTGGTGCGCGCCACGTCCTCGGAAAACTCCGAGGCACTGACGCTCACCGGTGGGAACTGCGACAGGTCAGTGTTGGGGCCGATGCGCGTGGTGGAGGGCACGTAGAAGTCTTCAGGCAAGTCACGACCATCGACCACCGAGTTGTGCCGCACCACGCAACCGTCGCCCACCGCGCAGTTGAACAGCACGCTGTTGAACCCGATGAACACGCGATTACCGACGGTGCAGGGTCCATGCACGATGGAACGGTGGGCAATGGAGCTGAACTCGCCGATGGTCACCGCCGCCCCCGACTTGGAGTGGATCACCACGCCGTCCTGGATGTTCGAATTGGCGCCGATGGTGATTGGCTCCATCTCGCCCGAATCATCCACTTCATCGGCGCGAATCACCGCGTAGGGACCGACGAACACGTTCTCGCCGACCACCACTTTGCCGCAGATGATGGCGGTTTTATCCACGTACGCGGACTCCGCAATCAGCGGCAGATCGCCGGAAGGATTTTTGCGGATCATGGCTTGTTCAACGCCTCATACAAGGTGTTGAGGTTGTATTCGAACAACCCGGCGAACGTGCTCGCCGGGCCAGTCGTCGCGAGGGCATCGGAGTACAGCGTGCCGCCGATATGCGCGCCGCTTTCATCGGCGATTTGCTTGAGCAGGCGTGCGTCCTTGATGTTTTCCATGAACACCGCTTTGACCTTGGCCTGACGGATCTGGGTGATCAGCGCAGCGACTTCGGACGCCGACGGTTCACGTTCGGTGGACAGACCTTGTGGCGCCATGAAGTCGATGCCGTAAGCCTGACCGAGATAGCCGAAGGCGTCATGGGAGGTCACGATTTTGCGATTACCCGGCGGTAGCGAACCGAGCTTGGCTTTGGCCTCGGCGAGCAAGGCGTAGATCTTTTTCAGGTAGGCCTGGCTGTTGTGTTCGTAGTCGGTTCTGTTGGCAGGGTCGGCGGCGATCAGCGCTTTGGTGATGTTGCTGATGTACAGCTCGCTGTTTGCCAGGTTGTGCCAGGCGTGTGGATCGGGAATGGTTTCGCCGTCTTCATCCAGTGAGCGTGGAATGACACCGCGGCTGGCACTGATGACCGCAGCTTTGGTCTCGGTGCTGGTCACCAGACGGTCCAGCCATGGCTCGAAACCTAGCCCGTTCTTGATGATCAGTCTGGCCTTGAGCAATGCCTTGGCATCGTCCGGGGTCGGCTCGTAGGTATGGGCATCGGCGTCCGGTCCGACCATGTTGGTGATCTGGATATGGTCGCCGCCGACCTGATGGGTCATGTCGGCGAGGATGCTGAAGCTGGTGACTACCTGGAGTTTTTCCGCGGCAGACAGCGACATCGACAGCATCAGACTGAACAGCACGAGTAAAGCGCGCATCGGGCAAGACCTCATTGGGATGTGAGCAAAGGCGGGCGGCGCAGCAAGCCGTGCACCGGACCGAACACCACGGACAGCAGATACAAACCGCCAGCCACCAGCACGATCGCCGGGCCGCTGGGTAGCGAGTAGTAGAACGACAGCAACAAGCCGAACCAGACCGAGAGGCAACCGAGCAGCGCGGCGATGGCGATCAGTACCGGCAAGCGACGACTCCAGAAGCGAGAAGCCGCGGCCGGCAACATCATCAAACCGACCACCATCAAGGCACCGATAGCCTGGAAGCCGATCACCAGATTCAGCACCACCAGGGTCAGAAATACCCCGTGAGCCAGTGGCCCGAGGCGGCTGACGGTTTGCAGAAAGAGCGGGTCGAGGGTGTCCAGCAACAGGGGTTTGTAGATGAGGGCCATGGCGATCAGGCTAAAGCCCGAGACCCAAATCATGCCGATCAACGTCGGCCCGTCGACCGCGAGCGCCGAGCCAAACAACAGGTGCAACAGGTCCAGCCGCTTACCGGCGATACCGAGGATCAGCACGCCGCTGGCCAGCGATATCGGGTAGATCGCGGCCAGGCTCGCGTCTTCCCGCAGGCCGGTGCGGCGGGTGATCCAGGCCGCCAGTCCGGCCATGCTCAGGCCCGCGCCGAGGCCCCCGATGGTCAACGCGGGCAGGCTCAACCCGGCAAACCAGAAGCCCAATGCGGCGCCCGGCAAGATGCCGTGAGCCACTGCATCGCCGATCAGACTCATGCGCCGCAGGATCAGAAACACCCCAAGCGGTGCTGTACTGCACGCCAGAACGAGACCACCAAGCAACGCCCGGCGCATGAATACGAATTCGTGGAACGGTTGCCAAAGCTGAGCGGCAGCGATCATCAAGCCACCTGTGTCTGGGGTTGTTGGTGAATCAGATCGGTACTGAGGCCGAGGACGCAGCCGCTGCTTTTGATCAATAGGGCTTGTGGGATGTGTTGGCGCACGGCGGCCAGGTCATGACACACCACCACCAGCGTTCGACCTTCGGCATGCCAGGCATGGATGTGTTTCCAGAGCAGCGCCTGGCCGAGTTCGTCGAGCGCGGCGTGGGGTTCGTCGAGCAACAACAAGGGGGCTTCTGCAAGACTCAACCGGGCGAGCAGGGCACGCTGCAATTCGCCTCCGGAGAGGGCCATCAATGGGCGATGTTCCAGGCCACTCAGGCACCAGTCTTCCAGCGCAGACTTGAGGCGTTGGCTGCGAATTTCCGGAGTTTGCTTGCTGCCCCAGAAACCTGCGGCCACCAACTCTTTCAGGCTGATGGGGAACTGCCGATCCAGATGTTGTTGCTGAGGCAGGAACGAAAGGCCGCCTTTGCGTGGAACATCAATGATGACTTTTCCAGCCAGTGGCTTTTGCAGACCGGCGATGACTTTCAGCAGGCTGGTTTTACCCGAACCGTTGGCACCGATGACAGCGGTCAGACTTCCTTTGGGTAACTGGAAATCCACCGATGGCGTGAGCGGTTGACCGGGAGCGCCCCAGCGCAAGGCTTGGCATTGGATCATGCAGCCTCCCAATTCCAGCGACTTTCAGCGACAGCATCGTGGGCATGAAGACTTTCGGCATGAACGACTCGCACCTGAAAGGCGTTGATGCCCGGGGAGCGTTTCAGGGCCAGGTTCAAGCGTCGAGCGGCGTCTTCGCAGAACATCAGGTTCTGTCCATTGGCGAGGGCGAAGGCTTGTTCATCGGCGCGTTTCACGGCGGTTTGCACTGCGGTGCCGAGGGCTGCTTCCGCATCGTTGATCGCGGCGATCAGCGGCAGGTCATCCAGATAATCGTCCAGACGCAACTGCAATCGCGCATTGCTGCGTTGGCTATGCGGTGTGGCGACGATGCCTTTCGTGGAACCGAGCCAAGCCAGAACGTCGGCGTGTTGCAGCGACTTGTTGGCAAAGTCATCCACGAATTGTTGTTGAATCAACTGCCGCGAAAGTGCCGCTGAGCACGGGCAGGTTGAGGAATAAGGAACATCGATTTTTAGTTCCACGTGGAACATCGCGTTTTTCAAACTCGCTTCAATGCTCACCGGATAAGTTTTCCAACCGGCTAGCGGACTGATGAGTGCGGGTCTTTTGAGCAATAGTTCTGTGTGAATTTTTAGGTAAGCGTTGTGGGAAAGTCCTTCATGGCTCTGAAGAAAACTCTGCAAGACTCGCCGCAACAACGCCGGTGAAAGATTTTCCTGCTCAAGCATTTCCAGCGCCAGATACAGCCGCGACATATGGATGCCGCGCGCCTCTCCATCGTCGAGGCTAACGCCAGCGTCGGCCTTTGCGCTCAGTCGTTGGCCATCGAATAAAACAGGAAGAGCAATGCCGCACATGCCCACCCAATCGAGTGGCAGGGCTTGGCGTGAGGCCTGCGCGGCGATATCCGGCAGAGTCAGCGCATTCATGAGCAGGTCCATCGTGGGATTTGATTTGGCATGTTATATTATAACAATCAAATCGACGATGCCTTTTTCGTGAGCAGACTTTCACCCTGCACAGACGTCACTTGCTCATGCGGACGCGGCGGCGCGTCTCACTTGGACGGTCTCGAGGCTTAGCAGCCGGTCATCCGGCTACACGTGAACTTGCCGCTACTGCCGCCGGAGCTGGAAAACCGATTGATGGTTGTCCAGCCAACCCGGCGGTTGTAGCCGACCCAGGCTTCGCCATCGGACGCGATGCCAGTGAAGAACGTCAATTGCCCATAGCGGCTATTGGTTTGCGCCCAATAGCGTTTGCCGGCCACTTCGAAGCCGCGCAGATAGATTGTGCTACCGACGGTGTTAACGCTGTAGGCATTGCCGTCGGCATCTACGCAGGCCAGCAGATTGGCGCTGCGGGTGCAGTCGGCCAGGCTCGGGACTTGTCCCCTGGCATCGACCGCGATCAGCAACGAAAGGCTCAATAGCGAGAGTTTCAGGGCGTTTCCCATGGCATTTCTCAAAAGGGCGGACGGTTTAAAGCATTGTGCCCTTTGTCGTGAGTAACAAGAGGGGAGTGGCTTATTTGCGTTGTTATACTATAACATAAAAATACGCCCGCTCTGATGATCCATCGCCATGACTGAACAAGAACTCCTCGCTCAACCCGCCGCCGATTACATGAACGACGCCCAGCAAGGCTTCTTTCGTGAGCTATTGCTGGCGCAGCGCAGCGAGCTGCAGGAGCGCATTGCCGGCGAGTTCGACGCGTTGCGCCAGCAGGAACCCCACAGCGATCCCGCCGATATCGGCAGCGCCGAAGAACAGCGCCAGTGGCAACTGCGCCTGCTGGAGCGGGAAAAGAAGCTCCTGGACAAGATCGACGAAGCCCTCGAACACGTGGCTCGCGGCGAGTACGGCTGGTGCCGCGAAACCGGTGAGCCGATCGGCCTCAAGCGCCTGCTGCTGCGGCCCACCGCCACTCTGTGCATTGAAGCCAAAGAACGTGAAGAGCTGCGCGAACGCCATCAACGGGCGATTTGACCGGCCACATCCTGATGAGGAATACCTGATGCCCAATCGTCTCCCCGTGACCGTCCTGTCGGGCTTTCTCGGCGCCGGAAAAAGTACACTTCTTAATTACGTACTACGTAATCGCGAAAATTTGCGTGTCGCGGTGATCGTCAATGACATGAGTGAGATCAACATTGATGGCAGCGAAGTTCAGCGCGATGTCACCTTGAACCGTGCCGAAGAAAAACTCGTGGAAATGAGTAATGGCTGCATTTGCTGCACCTTGCGGGAAGATTTGCTCGAAGAAGTCAGCAAACTCGCCAGAGAGGGTCGTTTCGATTACCTGCTGATCGAGTCCACGGGGATTTCCGAGCCTTTGCCCGTAGCGGAAACTTTTACGTTTCGCGATGAAGAAGGGCAGAGCCTGGCGGACATAGCGCGACTAGACACCATGGTTACCGTGGTCGACGGCATGAACTTCCTGCTCGACTATCAGGCCGCCGAAAGCCTCGCTTCCCGTGGCGAAACCTTGGGCGAGGAGGACGAACGCTCGATCACTGACCTGTTGATCGAGCAGATCGAATTCGCCGACGTGATCCTGATCAGCAAGATCGATTTGATCGGCAGCAACGAGCGCCAAGAGTTGATCGCGATCCTTGAGCGGCTCAATTCCCAGGCCGAAATCATTCCGATGGTCATGGGCGAAGTGCCGCTCAAGAAAATCCTCAACACCGGGCGCTTCGACTTCGAAAAGGCTGCTCAGGCGCCGGGATGGTTGCAGGAATTGCGCGGTGAACACGTGCCGGAAACCGATGAGTACGGTATCGCCTCCACGGCCTATCGGGCGCGGCGACCGTTTCATCCGCAACGCTTCTTCAGCTTCATCGACCGTCCATGGGTGAACGGCAAATTGCTGCGTTCCAAAGGCTTTTTCTGGCTGGCCAGCAAACACAGGGATGCTGGCAGCTGGTCCCAGGCCGGCGGCTTGATGCGGCACGGTTTTGCCGGGCGCTGGTGGCGTTTCGTGCCGAAAAACCAGTGGCCGCAAGACGAAGAAAGCACCGCCGGGATCATGGAAAACTGGACGGCGGCCACCGGTGATTGCCGCCAGGAACTGGTGTTCATCGGCCAGAACATCGACTTCGCGCAACTTGCCGCCGAACTCGATAACTGCCTGCTGACGGACGATGAAATGGCCTTGGGTGTCGAGGGTTGGCAGTTACTGCCCGATCCGTTCGGTCCTTGGCACGAAGAGGCGGCCGCCTGATGTTGGCGCCCAGTCTTAAGCTGCGACCGGTCATTCGTCAGGTTCAAGGTGATACGCCAAAAGCGCTGACCGGAATTCTGGACGACGGCGTAAACCTGGCCCTCTGGCAACGCCAACTCCCGGCGCACATTACCGATTTCGGTCGCTTGTTGTTGTCCCTGAATGAGCCGCTGGCCGAGTCGTTGTCCCTGGAAATGCCCGGCGAGGACGCCGAACCCAATCTCCACGGTTTAGCCTCAGGCTTCAGCGATCTGGAAGGCTACGAAGGCTTTATTGCCGATGTTTCCTGGCTGGTCAGCGCTTTCACCTGCCTGTTGGGCGCCCAGCGTATCGGCCTGCGCCTGCGGGTTCTGGACAAAGCCATGTGCCCGCGTTTCCACGTCGATCACGTGCCGGTGCGGTTGATCACCACCTACGCAGGTATCGGCAGCCAATGGCTGAAAGAAGGGGCGATGGATCGCCGGCAATTAGGCAAACCTGAGGCCGAACCGCAGGACGAGTCGCTGATCCAGCAAATCTCCATTGGCGAAGTGGCGTTGCTTAAAGGGGAGAAGTGGCACGGCAACGAAGGCTTCGGTTTGATCCACCGCTCGCCGCAGCCGGTGTCGGGCGAGCGTCGTTTGATCCTGACCCTTGACTGGCTGAGCTAGCCGCTCAAGGTTTGAGCCAGGTTCCCTGGCTCTGGGCTTCGCAAAACGGCTTCAGATACGCCGCATCGGTGGCCACGCCGTAATAGTGAATATCCTGCCGGTAAGGCATATTGGCGACTTGAGCGTTGCTGCACACCCCGAACGCGCCGGTAGGGCATTGGTCGACGTACTGCACCTCGACTTTCTGCCCGGGCAGATTCGGCTGGCAGAATCCGTCGGCGAACAGTTTTTCCGGGATGTTGCGGTTTTGCTGGCAGACCTTCACGTCGAGCCGCTCAGCCGTGCTGTGCACCACGCAGGCCTGAGCCAGTGCTTCGCCCGACGTGAGCGCCAGAAGCAACGACCATCCCATCAACCGCATTCTTTACCTCCTCAGAAAACCTCGACCATGTTGCAGAACATTCCCACCCACGTCATTGCTGGCCCACTAGGCGCTGGCAAGACCAGCTTGATCAAGCACCTGCTGGCGCAACGGCCCGTGGGTGAGCGCTGGGCGGTGTTGATCAACGAGTTCGGCCAGATCGGTCTGGATGCCGCGCTGTTGACCCAGGATGCCGATGGTATCGCACTGGGGGAAGTGGCCGGGGGCTGTTTGTGTTGCGTCAATGGTGCACCGTTTCAGATCGGCCTCGGGCGGTTGCTGCGCAAGGCACGATCGGATCGACTGTTCATCGAACCCTCCGGGCTGGGACATCCGGCGCAGTTGCTCAGGCAATTGAATGAGGCGCCGTGGCAAGGTGTCCTGGCGGTGCAGCCGTGCGTGCTGGTGCTGGATGCTCAGGCGCTGGCGGCCGGAAAACCGCTGCCTGCGGCGCAACAGCAAGCCTTGGACAGTGCCGGGTTGCTGTTGCTGAACAAGGCAGAAGGCCTCGACGACAGCGATCGCCAACGAATCGCCGCACAGTTGCCGATGCGTCCTTTGTACTGGACGCAGCAAGCCGCCTTGCCGTTGAGCGAGTTACCGGGGCTCGGGGCTCAGGCTGTCGGGGGGGTGGATAACTTTGTTGTGCCCAAGGGATTGGCGCAGATGCCGGCTATCTGGACTGACCCCACGCTGCCGATTTGCTTGAGTCAGGCGCAAGAGGGCGGCTGGAGTGTTGGATGGCGGTGGCATCCGAGCCAGATATTCGATGCCGTATTGATCGGGAAATGGCTTGAGCGCCTTGAATGGCGGCGGGCGAAGCTGGTTATCCACAGCGCCGAGGGGTGGGTGTCGGCGAATGCGCTGGATAACTCGTTACTGGATTGGCAGATCAGCGAATGGCGTCGGGATTCGCGCATGGAGTTGATTTTCAGTGAGCCGCAGGCTGTTGAGGTGTTGCAGGAAGGTCTGGCGGGATGCAGGGTTCAAGCGAATTAGCTGATTTTTGCGCAGTCTGTGAAGGCCTCTTCGCGAGCAAGCCCGCTCCCACAGGAGGCTGTGATGTGCACACAAGTTGTGCAGCACAACAGATCAAATGTGGGAGCGGGCTTGCTCGCGAATGGATTTAACTGACAACAACTACCTTCAAGGCCGCCACTTGGTGTGTTCTTGCCGCCACTGACTCAGTTCAATCACCTCGGCTCTGGGCTTCGCGATATCGACCACCGGCGGAGTGTCGTCGAACGGCATCGGGTAGGGCGCGAGCTCGATCTGTGCGCTGTGGGCGCCGAACTGGGTGATGGTGCCGGTGTGGCGGGTTTCGCCGGTCACGGTGAATTCGAAGTTATACACACGGGCCAGGCGCCGACGGCCATTGGCGTCTTTAATGAAGGCGATCTTCTTCAAGGCTACGTTGCCGTCCAGCAGCTCGATCCGAAGCTTGGCGCAATGCTGCATGACCCGCTCCAGCGCACGTTCGCGCAAGCCGTGGTTGTGCCACAACCACGCGCCACCGGTGGCGAGCAGCATCAACACGAGGATATTTCCGAGGGTCAGCATCAACAGGGTGCTCCAACAAGATAGTGCCAGCTTAACTGTGTCGCCGGTCTGTCGTACAGGCTGCGTTTAGTCGCATACTGCGCGGCTCGAATTTCAATCGTTTGACGGAAAACTCACCGCATGAAACGTACGCCCCATGTGCTCGCCATCCAGTCCCACGTGGTGTTCGGCCACGCAGGCAACAGCGCCGCGGTTTTCCCGATGCAGCGGGTCGGGGTGAACGTGTGGCCGCTCAATACCGTGCAGTTCTCCAACCATACGCAATATGGCCAGTGGGCCGGGGAAGTGCTGGCTCCGCATCAGATTCCGGAATTGGTAGAAGGAATCGCTGCAATTGGTGAGCTGGGCAATTGCGATGCCGTGTTGTCCGGCTACCTCGGCAGCGCGGCCCAGGGCCGGGCGATTCTCGCGGGCGTGGAACGAATCAAATCGATCAATCCCAAAGCGGTATACCTCTGCGACCCGGTGATGGGCCATCCGGAGAAGGGCTGCACCGTTCCAGCCGAGGTCAGCGATTTTCTGCTGGAAGAGGCGGCAGCGGTGGCCGACTTCATGTGCCCGAATCAGTTGGAGCTGAACAGCTTCTCGGGGCGCAAGGCGCAGTCATTGTTCGATTGCCTGGCCATGGCGCGAGCGCTGCTGGCTCGCGGTCCGAAGGCGGTGCTGGTCAAGCATCTGGACTATCCCGGAAAACCGGCGGAGGGCTTCGAGATGTTACTGGTGACCGCTGAAGGCAGCTGGCACCTGCGTCGGCCGCTGCTGGCGTTTCCGCGTCAGCCGGTGGGCGTTGGCGATCTGACTGCCGGGTTGTTCCTGGCGCGCGTGCTGCAGGGTGACAATCTGGTGAGTGCCTTCGAATTCACTGCGGCGGCGGTGCATGAAGTGATGCTGGAAACCCAGGCCTGCGCCAGCTATGAGCTGGAACTGGTGCGGGCACAGGACCGGATCGCCCATCCGCGGGTGCGGTTCGAAGCGACGGCGATCAGCCTTTAAAGGCTTCGCGGGCAAGCCTCGCTCCTACACAGGGATGGCGCATTACCCGTAGGAGCGAGGCTTGCCCGCGAAAGCGATCTAAAGACCGAACACCTCAGGCGTCGCCCTTGATGTCCTGATAACGCTTTTCCAGTTCCTGACGAATCTGCCGACGTTGCTGCGCCTGCATGTACCGACGCTTGTCTTCACTGTTCTGCGGTTGCAGCGGTGGGACTGCGGCCGGTTTGCGTTGGTCATCCACTGCGACCATGGTGAAGAAACAGCTGTTGGTGTGACGCACCGAGCGCTCGCGGATGTTCTCGGTCACGACCTTGATGCCCACCTCCATCGAGGTGTTGCCGGTGTAGTTGACCGAAGCCAGAAAAGTCACCAGTTCGCCGACGTGAATCGGCTCGCGGAAAATCACCTGATCCACCGACAGGGTCACCACATAGCGGCCGGCATAGCGGCTGGCGCAGGCGTAAGCCACTTCATCGAGGTATTTGAGCAGGGTGCCGCCGTGGACATTGCCAGAGAAGTTGGCCATGTCGGGGGTCATCAATACCGTCATCGACAGCTGGGCGTTTCCGGGTTCCATAACGTACTCACGGGTTCAAGGCAGGATTCGGGGTTACACCTCTGTGGGTGCTCGGTTTTTCAAACCAACAGTTATCGGGACGCCGGGCGGATGGTCGCCGTCACGCCCGGATCGATCTGTTTCCATATATTGCACCGCCTTTCTGCCAGAAGTCGCGGTGTTACCCTTCGAAAGGCCACTCCAAGGAGCCTATGCCATGCATGCCATCAGTTTCATTCAGGATCTGGCAGTGATCATGTTGATCGCGGGTGTGGTGACCGTGCTCTTTCATCGTCTCAAACAACCAGTGGTGCTCGGCTACATCGTCGCCGGCTTCATCATCGGCCCGCACACGCCGCCGTTCAGCCTGATCCACGATGAAGCCACCATCAAAACCCTCGCCGAGCTCGGAGTGATTTTCCTGATGTTCTGCCTGGGCCTGGAGTTCAGCCTGCGCAAGCTGTTCAAGGTTGGCGCCACGGCGTTCATCGCAGCGTTCCTGGAAATCGTCCTGATGATCTGGATCGGCTACGAAATCGGCCGCTGGTTCGACTGGAATACCATGGACTCGCTGTTCCTCGGCGCGATCCTGGCGATTTCCTCGACCACCATCATCGTCAAGGCGCTCAACGATCTGAAGATGAAAAACGAGCGTTTTGCACAGCTGATCTTCGGCGTGCTGATCGTCGAAGACATCCTCGGCATTGGCATCATCGCGTTGCTGTCGAGCATCGCGGTCAGTGGAACAGTCAGTTCCGGCGAGGTCTTTTCCACGGTCGGCAAGCTGTCACTGTTCATGATTGTCGCACTGGTTATTGGCATTCTGCTGGTGCCCCGACTGCTGGCCTATGTGGCCAAATTCGACAGCAACGAGATGCTGCTAATCACCGTGCTGGGCCTGTGTTTCGGCTTTTGCCTGTTGGTAGTCAAGCTTGAATACAGCATGGTCCTCGGCGCGTTCCTGATCGGCGCGATCATGGCTGAATCGCGGCAACTGCTGAAGATCGAGCAGTTGATTGAGCCGGTTCGAGACCTGTTCAGTGCCATCTTCTTCGTCGCCATCGGCCTGATGCTCGACCCGATGATCCTGCTGCAATACGCCTGGCCGATCGCGGTGATCACCGTGGCTGTGGTGCTGGGCAAGATGTTGTCCTGCGGCCTCGGTGCCTTTATCGCTGGTAATGACGGACGCACCTCACTGCGCGTGGGGATGGGGCTCTCACAGATTGGCGAATTTTCTTTCATCATCGCGGCGTTGGGCATGACGCTGCAGGTCACCAGCAACTTTCTCTACCCGGTGGCGGTGGCTGTTTCGGTCATCACCACGCTGTTGACGCCGTATCTGATCCGCGCGGCCGATCCGCTCTCGATCAAGCTTGCTGCAGTGATGCCGCAGCGTCTGGGCCGTGTGCTCGGGATGTATGGCGAATGGCTGCGCAGCATTCAGCCTCAGGGCGAGGGTGTACTGTTGGCGTCGATGATCCGGCGGATTCTGTTGCAGGTAGGGGTTAATCTGGCGTTGGTGATTGCGATCTTTTTCTCGGGCGCGTTCTTCGCCGAGCGCATGTCCGTTTACCTGCAAGCCTGGATCAGCGACCCGAGCTGGCAGAAAGCGTTGATCTGGGGTGGGGCGTTGCTGTTGTCACTGCCGTTCCTGATCGCCGCCTATCGCAAGCTCAAGGCGCTGTCGATGCTGCTGGCAGAGATGGGTGTGAAGCCGGAAATGGCCGGTCGCCACACACAGCGAGTGCGTCGGGTGATCGCCGAAGTGATTCCGATCCTCTCGCTGTTAGTGATTTTCCTGCTGCTGGCAGCCTTGTCGGCCAGTATTCTGCCGACCAACAAGTTGCTGGTGCTGATCGTCATAGTCGCGGCCGCGGTGGCGGCGCTGCTCTGGCGCTGGTTCATCCGTGTGCATACGCGAATGCAGGTGGCTTTGTTGGAAACGCTGGACAATCACAAGGATGCATCAGGCCACTGACGTTGCACCATTGCACTTGTAGCAGCTGCCGAAGGCTGCGTTCGGCTGCGCAGCAGTCGCAAGTCAGGCGCTGAGGTGATTCAGGTTAACCGAGTGTCAGGGTTTACGACTGCTGCGCAGCCGAACGCAGCCTTCGGCAGCTGCTACAAAGTCGTGCTTGCTCAGCTTTCCAGCCAGACGTCCCGCGCCCAGTGCCATACCGATTCCCAGGTTTCTTCGGCGAGCAACTCTTCTTCAGCCAGCCACAGCACCACGGTGCCGTCTTCTTCGACCAGGTAGTAATTGTCACCGTCCTGGCAGATCGGAATCATGCTGCGATCGACGCCAGCATCCCAGGCGTTGGCGGCAACGTCCGGCAGGTAGGTGTGGGATTGCGGATCGGTGACGGTCACTGGCTCCAGGCTGCCGTAGACCACGTCGCTGACGGTCAGCAAAAATTCTCTGAAGACGAATGGGATGTCGATGAACAGTTGCTCTTCGATTTCCACAATCTGATCTTCGTCAGGCAATTCCAAGGGGACCGGTACCGGTTCGTTGGCTTCACGCAGTTGTTCGATGATTTCTTCCACGTCCGGGATCCTCTTGCTTGATGGCGCGGTTTAGTTGGGGCGGTTTATACAGTAGCTCGCTATAGATGCAACCGCGAAATAGAAAACCCCGGCCGAGGCCGGGGTTTTATTACAACAGGTGAAGCGCGGGAAGTGATCAGCCGTTCTGGCGGATACCGGCCACCAGCCAAGGCTGGTTTTCGCCCTGTGGACGTTCCATGTTCCAGCTTTCGCTGAACACTTCGCCCTGATCAAAGCGCGAGGACTTCGATACACCGCTGAAGGTCAGGGTGGCGATAGTCTTGTCCGCACGGTCATCAACGCCATCCAGTTGTACCTGGAGGTTATCGATGTAGGTCGACTGGAAGCCGTCGCCCAGATCGGCACGTTCGCGCTTGAGGAACTCCAGCAGTTGCGGAGTCACGAACTCGGCGATCTTGTCCATTTCGTTGGCATCCCAATGCTGCTGCAGGGACTGGAAGTGGTTGCGGGCCGCTTCAATGAAGTTGTGTTCATTGAACCAGGCTGGCGCGTTGATCACCGGACGAGCGGCAGCAGGTGCAGCCGAACCGCCGAAGATCGAACCCATGGCTGTTGGTTTCTGTTCGAACACTTCACGCTGCATCGGCGCGCCGGCTGGAGCCATGTGCTCCTGCTGCTTGCGACGACGAGCGGCGATGAAACGGAAGACCAGGAAGGCGATGACCGCCATGATCAGGATGTCGAAGATCTGCATGCCCTGGAAGCCGTCGCCCATGAACATGGAGGCCAGCAGGCCACCGGCGGCGATACCGGCCAGAGGGCCGAGCCAGCGCGAAGCACCGCTGGCCTTGGTGGCGGCGCCAGCAGCACCGGCCGCGCCCGCAGTGGCAGCAGCGCCGCCGGCAGGAGAAGAAGGAGCCATTTGGCTGGTCTGGTGAGTCGGCGCAGCGCCGGAGCTCTTGCCGCCACCAAAGCGCTTGGCGGCATTGGCGTCGAGGCTCATCGTCAGGCCAATGCACAACGCCATGGCGATGCTAAGAAAACGTTTCATAAAGGGAATTCCCAATTTGTGGAAGGCACGCGCGCCATGTTGCACAGCTGAAGTGTTGCTGGCTAGCGGCAGAGTGTTTCGGGCTTTTGCCTGACAGGTAGTGTTCAGCTTTCGGTCACGCAATAAGACTTGATAACTTTGGTCTGTAGGACGAGTGGATGAGTTCTGTAGGAGGTTTGGTAATTTCATCAGATCAACCTGTGGGAGCGGGCTTGCTCGCGAAGAACGATGACACGGTGTTTCTGATACACCGCGGCGCTGCCTTCGCGAGCAAGCCCGCTCCCACAGAAAAGCTCTGCGGCGGGCTTTAGATTGCTTCCAGCTTGGCGTAACCCAGCATCAACCACTTGCTGCCTTCGCTGAAGTTCACCTGCACCCGCGCCTGAGCGCCGGCGCCTTCGAAATTCAGGATCACACCATCGCCGAACACCGAATGCCGCACGGTCTGGCCGAGGCTGAACCCGGTGTCCGGGATCTCGCTGCCGCCGAACAGGCTGCTGGAGCTCTGCTGCTGGCCACCGCCGAACGGACGGCTGACGCTGTTGGACAGCCGCACTTCCTGGATCAGGCCTTTCGGCACTTCACGTACGAAACGCGACACCTTGTTGTAGGTCTCGCTGCCGTACAGGCGGCGGGTTTCAGCATAGGTCAGCACTAGATTCTGCATCGCCCGGGTGATACCGACGTAGGCCAGGCGGCGTTCCTCTTCAAGACGGCCGGGTTCTTCCAGGCTCATCTTGTGCGGAAACAGGCCTTCTTCCATGCCCACCAGGAACACGTAAGGGAATTCCAGGCCCTTGGCGCTGTGCAGGGTCATCAACTGAATGCTGTCTTCGTGTTCGTCGGCCTGGGTGTCGCCGGCCTCCAGCGAGGCGTGACCGAGGAATGCTGACAGTGGCGACTGTTCTTCATCCTCTTCCGGGTTTTCGAAGTTGCGCGCGGCGCTGACCAGTTCCTCAAGGTTTTCTACTCGGGCCTGGCCTTTCTCGCCTTTTTCCGCCTGGTGGTAGGCAATCAGCCCCGACTGCTCGATCACGGTTTGGGTCATCAAGTGCAGCGGCATTTCCAGGCACTTGGCGGCGAGGTCCTCGATCAGCTCCATAAATGCCCCTATGGCACCAGCAGCGCGACCGGTCAGACCTTTGTTGGCCACCAGCTGACGCATGGCTTCCCACATTGACACATGGCTGTGGCGTGCATGATCGCGGATCGCTTCGACGGTTTTTTCGCCAATGCCGCGGGCCGGAACGTTGATTACTCGCTCCAGGGCCGCGTCGTTGCCACGGCCTTCCAGCAAACGCAGGTACGCCATGGCGTTCTTGATTTCTGCCCGTTCGAAGAAGCGCTGACCGCCATAAATGCGATACGGAATGCGCTCACGCAGCAAGGCTTCTTCCAAAACGCGCGATTGGGCGTTGGAGCGGTACAAAATCGCGATATCGCTACGAGCCAGGCCGGTTTTCAGCGCGCTTTCAATGGTTTCGACCACGTAGCGTGCTTCATCATGCTCGTTGAACGCGGCGTACAGATTGATTGCTTCGCCTTCGCCTCCATCGGTCCACAACTCTTTGCCCATGCGCCCGGTATTGTTGGCGATCAGGGCGTTGGCGGCTTTGAGGATCCCGGCGGTAGAGCGGTAGTTTTGCTCCAGACGAATGATCTGGGCATCGGGGAAGTCGTCGGAATACTGATAAATGTTCTCGATTTTCGCGCCGCGCCAGCCATAGATCGACTGATCGTCGTCGCCGACCACCATCAGACTGTCGCCACCCTTGGCCAGCAGACGCAACCAGGCGTATTGCACGGCGTTGGTGTCCTGGAATTCGTCCACCAGAATGTGCCGGAAGCGCTTCTGATAATGGGCGAGCAGGCCCGGGTTATCGCGCCACAGATCGAGGGCGCGCAACAGCAGTTCAGAGAAATCGATGACGCCGGCCCGCAGGCACGCGGCCTCGTAGGCTTCATAAATGCTGCGCATGGTCGCCAGGAACAGATCGCCGCTGGCTTGAATATGTTGCGGACGCAGACCTTCGTCTTTCTGCCCGTTGATGAACCACTGGGCCTGTCGGACCGGCCAGCGTTGCTCGTCCAGGCCCAGCTCGCGGATCACCCGCTTGACCAGCCGTTGCTGGTCGTCGCTGTCGAGAATCTGGAAAGTCTGGCTCAGGCCGGCTTCCTGCCAGTGCGCCCGCAGCAAGCGGTGCGCCAGGCCGTGGAAGGTGCCGACCCACATGCCGGCCGGGTTGATACCCATCAGCTGCTCGATGCGATGACGCATCTCGGCAGCGGCCTTGTTGGTGAAGGTCACCGACAGAATGGAGTGGGGCGAGGCGTTTTCGACCTGGATCAACCAGGCGATACGGTGCACCAGCACTCGGGTTTTACCGGAGCCAGCACCGGCCAGGACCAACTGACGACCCACAGAGGCCGCTACGGCCTGACGTTGGGCATCGTTGAGGGAGTTCAGCAGAAGGGAGAGATCATCGCGCATCGGGGCATTCTAGGGTGCGCCGTCACACCGGGCAAACCGAGCTTTGCATTAGCCGATGAAAGAAGCACCGATGACGACCGGTCGGTCACCGGCTGCAAGCATTGGCGGAGCTCGTCTGGCGGCTTTTTTACCAAGGTGGGCGGCTCAAACTTTCGTCTATTTTGTGACCTGGGGCTGTTTGGTCCGGGCATTTGCTTGTGTATGCTCCGTCCACAATTCGGGCTCGCATGCTCACTATAAGAACAAGAACATTGCCTATGACCCTCAGCTCCGACCTGTCGGGCCCCTCTGTGGAGCCCCGGGTTATCCGCAAACAGTACGCCATGGAAATGGCGGTCGAACGCACGCGCCTGCTGTACCAGGGCTCGCTTTTGCCTACGCTGTTCATGCTGATCAACGGTCTGGTGTGCGCCGGCCTGCTCTGGAGCCCGCAGCGCTACTTCGTTGTGAGCGTCTGGCTGATCTGGTTATTGTCGCTGGTGGCGTTGCGGGTGATTCAAGTCGCGGCTTTCGATTCGGCGATTCCCAACCGTCAGGCCCATCCGGTCTGGCGTCGCATGTTCATGCTCGGCTCTGCGATGACTGGCCTGACCCTGGCCGGTGCCGGCATCGCGTTGGTGCCCGCGGATAATTTCATGCAGCAAGCCTGGGTGTTCGGCCTGATCGGCGCCGCGGCACTCTCGGCCAGCGTTGCTTATGCCGTCAGCCTGCCAGCTTTTCTGTCCTTTACCTTGCCCTGTCTGCTGCCAGCCATCGGCTATCTGTTCTGGGGCGGGGATGAGCAGGAACAGGGCTGGGGCTGGTTTGGGCTGATATTGCTGGGTTCGTTGAGCGTGGTCGCCTGGCAGGTCAATCGGCTGATCAACCAGGGGTTGTTGCGGCGCTTTCAAAATCAGGCCCTGATCGAGCACTTGCAGCAGGCGCAACGTCGCAGTGATCAGCTCAACCACGAACTGGCCAAGGAAATCGACCAGCGCCGCCGCGCCGAAGACGAATTGCGCGAAACTCAGGTCGACCTCGAAAATCGCGTTGCCCAACGCAGTCTGGAGCTGGACGCCGCTAACCAGGCCTTGAGCAAGAGCGAAGCGCGACTGGCGCTGGCGTTGAAGGCGAGTGAACTCGGGTTGTGGGACTGGAACCTGCAGACAGACGAAGTCCATCACACTCAGCTTCAGGAGCTGTTCGGCCTGGAGCCGGAATACGTGACGGCGATGCTCAGCCACCTCAAGCCACGTCTGCACCCCGAAGACTTGCCATCGCTCAGGCGCGCCCTGGTCGAGCATTTGAAGGGTCGCAGCGAGGATTATCAGATCGAGTATCGGGTACGGCATGGCGATGGCCATTGGGTCTGGATCGAGGACCGTGGGCGAGCGGTGGAGCGCAGCGAAAACGGCCGGGTGATCCGCATGGTCGGCACCCGCCGCGACATCAGTGCCAGCAAGGGACAGGAAGAACAGCGTCAACTGGCGGCGACGGTGTTCGAGGCCGCTAGCGAGGGCATCGTCATTCTTGACCCTAATTACGCGCTGATCGCCGCCAATCAAGCCTTCAGTCGAGTGACTGGCTATGACATCGACGACATGCTCGGGCGCAGTGTGGTCGAGTTACCCTGCAGTCGCGACGCCCGCCGGCATTACGCGGCGATTCGTCAGGCGCTGGAGCAGCACGGTAGCTGGCAGGGCGAGTTGGTCGAAACGCGCAAGAATGGCGAGTTGTATCCGCAATGGCTGCAACTGAACGCCGTGCGCGATTCACGGGGAAAAGTTAGTCATATTGTCGGCTTCTTCGCCGATCTGTCTGCTCGGCGTGAGTCCGAAGAGCGTATGCGTTACCTGGCCCATTACGACGAACTCACGGGATTGGCCAACCGATCGTTGTTCCGGGAACGGCTGCACGAAGCTCATCAGCGGGTGCGTCAGGGCGGTCGGCGCAGCCTGGCGTTGCTGCACATCAATCTGGATCGATTCAAGCTGCTCAACGACAGCCTTGGCCACGAAATCGCTGATCAGCTGTTGCAGAAAATGTCCCGGCGCCTGGTCAATGCGCTGCCGGAAGCGGACACCATCGCCCGGTTGTCCGGTGATGAATTTGCAGTGCTGTTCGATGCCTACGGCAACCTGTCGAGTCTGGCGCGCATGGCAACTCGTTTGTCGGCCAAGCTGTGTTTGCCGATCACTGTCGACGGTCATGAGCTGGTGATGAGCGCGTCCATGGGCATCAGCCTGTTACCGGACACCGCGCGGGAGATTTCTGCGCTGGTCAGCCAGTCGAACATGGCCATGCAGCACGCCAAGCACTTGGGCGGCAACAACTTCCAGTTTTATACCGACAGCCTGCAAGCCAGCACGCTCGAGCGTTTGCAGCTCGAGAACCAGTTGCGCAAAGCCATCGAAGAAAAGCAGTTGAAAGTGTTTTATCAACCGAAACTCTGCCTCGTCACCGGCCGGCTGAATGCCGCCGAGGCATTGGTACGCTGGCATCACCCGACCCTGGGCCAAGTGCCGCCGGGGGATTTCATCGGCTTGGCCGAGGAAACGGGGTTGATCGGCGCTATTGGCGAGTTCGTTTTACGCCAGGCCTGTTGGCAAGCCTGCGAGTGGCAGCGTCAGGGGCTGGAGCCGATTCGGGTGTCGGTCAATCTGTCGGTGCATCAACTGCGTCAGGGGAAACTGGTGAGCCTGGTGCGCCAAGTGCTGGAGGAAACCGGTCTGGCGCCGCACTATCTGGAATTGGAACTCACCGAAAGCCAGTTGCTGGACAGCGTCGAGCACATCATTGCGACCTTCCAGCAGTTGCGCGACCTTGGGGTGAAACTGGCCATCGACGATTTTGGTACTGGCTATTCGTCCTTGAGTTACCTCAAGCGCATTCCGGTGGATTACGTGAAGATTGATCAGGCGTTTATCCGCGGTCTGGGGGAGAGCAGCGAGGATGCGGCGATTACCCAGGCGATCATTGCCATGGCTCACGGGTTGTCGTTGAAGGTGGTGGCTGAAGGGGTGGAGCGGCCGGAGCAGCTGGAGTTTCTGAGGGCCGAGCGTTGCGATGAAGTGCAGGGGTATTTGATCAGTCGTCCGGTCGAGGCCGCCAACCTGGCCGAGCTTTTACGTCGCGACGCCAACCCTTTGTAGAAGCTAGCGAAGGCTGCGTTCGGCTGCGAAGCCGTCGTAAAACATGCTTGCCGGATTTTTCCTGTTAAACCATATCCATCTTCACGACGGCTTCGCAGCCGAACGCAGGCTTCGCCAGCTGCTACAAGGACCGAGAGGGCTACATGGAGCGCATGGCGCATGAAATGGGGACATTGAGTTACGCATTGAGCAGGCAAAAAGCCGATTCATGTAGTATAACTACAAGCGTGCTACATCCCCGGCACCTGCCAATAACAAAGAGTCCAGCCCCTTGAATCTGCTGCAACACATCGCCCAGTCCCGCCACCTGTTACGCAAGTCGGAGCTCAAAGTCGCCGACCACGTGCTGCTTGACCCTGCGGCGGTGATGCACAGCTCCATGGCCGACCTGGCCCACAGCGTGGGCATCAGCGAGCCGACCATCGTGCGGTTTTGCCGCGCCATCGGTTGCTCCGGGTTTCAGGATTTGAAGCTGAAACTGGCGCAGAGCCTGGCGGCCGGCGCGAGCTTCGGGCAGTTTGCGATCCATGAAGACGATTCGGTCGCCGATTACAGCCTGAAAATCTTCGACACCACCCTGCATACGCTGATGGAGGTTCGCGAGAAACTCGATCCGGTGGAGTTGCAGAGGGCGGTGTCGCTCATGTCTCAGGCCCAGCGTGTCGAGTTCTATGGCTTCGGTGCGTCGGGCGCAGTGGCGGCGGATGCCCAGCACAAGTTCTTCCGTTTACTGCTGACTGCAGCGGCGTATTCCGACCCGCATATGCAGGCGATGTCGGCGGTCACCCTGAAGCCGAGTGACGTGGCGATCTGTATTTCCCAATCCGGGCGTTCCAAGGACCTGTTGATCACCGCCAATCTGGTGCGCGAGAGCGGCGCTTCTCTGATCACGTTGTGCCCGAGCCAGACACCGTTGGCCGAGTTGTCGACCGTCAATCTGGCGATCGATGTGCATGAAGACACCGAAATCTATACGCCACTGACGTCGCGCATTGCGCATCTGGTAGTGATCGATGTGCTGGCGATGGGCGTGGCCATGGCCCGCGGTCCGAGCCTGGTCAATCACCTGAAAAGCGTCAAACGCAGCCTTCGCAGCTTGCGGCTGTCGCCAAAATCGGTGAAAGCGCTGGACGATTGATTCCTTGCCTTGAGATTGCCTTCGCGGGCAAGCCTCGCTCCTACAGATATCGCGTAACCCTGTAGGAGCGAGGCTTGCCCGCGAAGGCGTCATCCAATTCACCACATTTCATCTCACTGTCATCCTCCCGCCGCCAAACCGTCATCCCTCGCACCTATCTTGTAACTCCCGTACTCGCCTTGGGAGACTCGAAATGGCTCAGCCCTACGAAGAACGCAACAGCGCCGTCAAAACCCGTCGTCAGCAAGAAGATCAGCGCCGCATGGAATTTCGCCGCGCCATCGAAGATCGCAGCGAGCGCCGCCAGCTTCTGGCCGAAATTGGCGAATTTTCTGACGATCTGGAACTCAATTACTGGCAGGCGGCTCCCGCAACTTCCCGTCGAAACGCTCAACCAGCGCGCTGATCTGCATCCGCTCGCTGCGGATAAACGCAAGGAATGCATGGGCCACCGGTGACAGCCGTTTGGCCTTGGCTTGCACCAGGCACCAACTGCGGTACAGCGGCAGCTCTTCGACTGGCAATTCGATCAATCCGCCGGTTGCCAACTCAAGGTTCAGGGCGTGGCGTGTCAACAGCGCCACGCCCAGACCCGCCAAGACGCATTCACGCTGCGCTTCGGCCGAGGCCACCTCCTGGGTTTGGGTGAAGTGCACACGTTTCTCTTTGAAATACTCTTCGCAAGCCAGTCGCGTGCCGGAACCGTGTTCGCGCAACAGCAACGTGTAGGGCTCAAGATCCTGCAAGCGCAGCGGGCCCATGTGACACAGTGGATGATCCGGCGGTGCCACGGCGACAATCGGGTTGTTGAGGAACGGTAGAAACTCCAGCCCCATGTCCTGTGGGACCATAGACATGATCACCAGATCATCACGGTTATCCGACAGGCGCCGGATGACCTGGCCACGGTTGACCACCGTCAGTTGCAGGTTCACCTCCGGGTGCTGGCGCTTGAACGCGGCAAACAGGTGCGGCACGAAATACTTGGCGCTGGATTCCACCGCCAGTTTCAGCTGACCCTGCAATGAGCCTTGCATGTCCGACAGCTGCATATCGAGGTTTTCCAGGCGCCCGAAAATATCCCGGCTGGCGCGCTGCAGTGCTTCGGCCGCCTCGGTCATGTAGAGTTTTTTGCCGACATAATCGAATAACGGTTGGCCGATCAGCTCTTCGAGTTGACGAATCTGTAGGCTCACGGCAGGTTGTGTGAGAGACATTTCGTCGGCTGCACGGCTGTAGGACCTTAAGTCGCACACCTCATTGAAGATCTGCAATTGACGCAACGTCATACGCATCAATGACTTACGCATTTTCTAGAGACCCTGAGCGGAGGCTGATGCCTCAACTATAAGTCTTTGCTTATGTGTAACCCAATTATTATTCATTTTTGTTAATCCCTTGCGAAGGCTAGTGTGGAGCTGCGACTGAATTGAAACATTTGGTCACGCGTCGACCTGGTGTGACAGGTCGTGGGTACCACCGGCTCAAGGGAACCTCCAAGTGATAAAAAAGATCCTGATCGCCAACCGTGGTGAGATTGCCGTACGAATCGTGCGTGCCTGCGCCGAGATGGGCATTCGCTCCGTCGCGATCTATTCCGACGCCGACCGCCATGCCTTGCATGTGAAGCGTGCGGACGAGGCCCACAGCATCGGTGCCGAGCCACTGGCCGGCTACCTCAACCCGCGCAAGCTGGTGAACCTGGCGGTGGAAACCGGTTGCGATGCGTTGCACCCCGGCTATGGCTTCCTTTCGGAAAATGCCGAGCTGGCAGACATCTGCGCCGAACGCGGTATCAAATTCATTGGTCCATCGGCTGAAGTGATTCGCCGCATGGGCGACAAGACCGAAGCGCGCCGCAGCATGATCAAGGCTGGCGTACCGGTCACCCCGGGCACCGAAGGTAACGTGTCGGGCATCGAAGAAGCCCTGACCGAAGGCGACCGCATCGGTTACCCGGTGATGCTCAAGGCCACCTCCGGTGGTGGCGGCCGCGGGATTCGTCGTTGCAACAGTCGCGAAGAACTCGAACAAGCCTTTCCGCGGGTCATTTCCGAAGCCACCAAGGCTTTCGGTTCGGCGGAAGTGTTCCTGGAAAAATGCATCGTCAATCCGAAACACATCGAAGCACAGATTCTCGGTGACAGCTTTGGCAACGTGGTGCACCTGTTCGAGCGTGATTGCTCGATCCAGCGTCGCAACCAGAAGCTGATCGAGATCGCTCCGAGCCCGCAACTGACCCCGGAACAGCGCGCCTACATCGGCGACCTGTCGGTGCGTGCGGCCAAGGCTGTGGGTTACGAGAACGCCGGTACCGTGGAGTTCCTGCTCGCCGAGGGCGAGGTGTACTTCATGGAGATGAACACCCGGGTGCAGGTGGAACACACCATCACCGAAGAAATCACCGGCATCGACATTGTTCGCGAGCAAATCCGCATCGCGTCCGGCCTGCCGCTTTCGGTGAAACAGGAAGACATCCAGCACCGCGGTTTCGCGTTGCAGTTCCGGATCAACGCCGAAGACCCGAAAAACAACTTCCTGCCGAGCTTCGGCAAGATTACCCGTTACTACGCGCCCGGCGGTCCTGGCGTGCGCACCGACACAGCGATCTATACCGGCTACACCATTCCGCCGTTCTACGATTCCATGTGTCTGAAACTGGTGGTCTGGGCGCTGACCTGGGAAGAAGCGATGGACCGTGGCTTGCGAGCTTTGGACGACATGCGTCTGCAAGGGGTCAAGACCACCGCCGCGTATTACCAGGAAATCCTGCGTAACCCGGAATTCCGTAGCGGCCAGTTCAATACCAGCTTCGTTGAAAGCCACCCTGAACTGACCAACTACTCGATCAAGCGCAAACCCGAAGAGCTGGCCCTGGCCATCGCCGCCGCCATCGCCGCCCACGCAGGCCTGTGAGGAATAGAACAATGAGCAAACAAATCCACGTTACCGACACAATCCTGCGCGACGCCCACCAATCGCTGCTCGCCACCCGCATGCGCACCGAAGACATGCTGCCGATCTGCGACAAGCTCGACAAAGTCGGCTACTGGTCGCTGGAATGCTGGGGCGGCGCGACCTTCGACGCCTGCGTCCGCTTCCTCAAAGAAGACCCGTGGGAGCGTCTGCGCCAACTGCGCGCGGCCTTGCCTAACACGCGTCTGCAAATGCTCCTGCGTGGCCAGAACCTGCTGGGCTACCGCCATTACAGCGACGACGTGGTCAAAGCCTTCGTTGCCAAGGCGGCAGTCAACGGCATCGACGTGTTCCGCATTTTCGATGCGATGAACGACGTGCGTAACCTGCGAGTCGCCATCGAAGCGGTGAAAGCCGCCGGCAAACACGCCCAGGGCACCATCGCCTACACCACCAGCCCGGTGCACACCATCGAGGCGTTCGTGGCCCAAGCCAAACAAATGGAAGCCATGGGTTGCGACTCTGTGGCGATCAAGGACATGGCCGGCCTGTTGACCCCGTACGCTACTGGCGAGTTGGTCAAGGCGCTAAAAAGCGAGCAATCGCTGCCCGTGTTCATTCACTCCCACGACACCGCTGGTCTGGCCGCGATGTGCCAACTCAAGGCCATCGAAAACGGCGCCGACCACATCGACACCGCAATCTCCAGCTTCGCTTGGGGCACCAGCCACCCGGGTACCGAGTCGATGGTCGCCGCCCTTAAAGGCAGCGAGTTCGACACCGGCTTGAACCTGGAACTACTGCAAGAGATCGGTCTGTACTTCTACGCCGTGCGCAAGAAGTACCACCAGTTCGAAAGCGAATTCACCACCGTAGACACTCGCGTTCAAGTGAATCAGGTACCGGGCGGGATGATTTCCAACCTCGCCAACCAGTTGAAAGAGCAAGGCGCGCTGAACCGCATGAGCGAAGTGCTGGCGGAGATCCCTCGCGTTCGCGAAGACCTCGGCTTCCCGCCGCTGGTAACGCCGACCTCGCAGATCGTTGGCACCCAGGCGTTCTTCAACGTGCTGGCCGGCGAGCGCTACAAAACCATCACTAATGAAGTGAAGCTCTACCTGCAAGGCGGCTACGGCAAAGCGCCGGGCACCGTGAACGAAAAACTGCGTCGTCAGGCGATCGGCAGCGAAGAAGTGATCGACGTGCGTCCGGCCGATCTGCTCAAGCCGGAAATGACCAAGCTGCGCGCCGAAATCGGTGCCGTGGCCAAGTCTGAAGAAGACGTTCTGACCTACGCCATGTTCCCGGACATCGGCCGCAAATTCCTCGAAGAACGTGCAGCCGGCACCCTCGTACCGGAGGTGCTGTTGCCAATTCCGGAAGCGGGCGGGGTGACATCGGCCGGCGGTGAAGGCGTGCCGACCGAGTTCGTCATCGACGTTCACGGCGAAACCTACCGCGTCGACATCACCGGTGTCGGCGTCAAGTCGGAAGGCAAGCGCCACTTCTATCTGTCCATCGACGGCATGCCGGAAGAAGTGGTGTTCGAACCGCTCAACGAATTCGTCAGCGGCGGTAGCAGCAAGCGCAAGCAAGCCACTGCACCGGGCCACGTCAGCACCACCATGCCGGGCAATATCGTCGATGTCCTGGTCAAGGAAGGCGACACCGTGAAAGCCGGCCAGGCCGTGCTGATCACCGAAGCGATGAAGATGGAAACCGAAGTCCAATCGGCCATCGCCGGCAAAGTCACCGCCATCCACGTGGCCAAGGGCGACCGGGTGAACCCGGGCGAGATTCTGATCGAGATCGAAGGCTGAGTTAACAGCCTCGATATACCGCTTTAAACCTCGGGGGGGCATGTGCTCCCCTTTTTTTTCGCCCGGTATTTGGGAGTGCCACAATCCTTGCGAATGAATCCCGAGTAGGAGCTGCCGAAGGCTGCGATCTTTTCGCTAACCCCGCTTCAAATACGCCTTCCCATAATGCCGCTCCATCCGCGCCTGAATCAGCTCCAGTCCAATCGACATCAGCCAATAAATAATCGCCGCGGTCGTGAGCATTTCGATATAGCGATAGCTCGAGCGCCCATACGATTGGGCCAGGAACATCACTTCCCAAACCCCCATCACCGAGATCAGAGACGAATCTTTGAGCATGGAGATGAACTGGTTGGTGGTGGGCGGGATGATGGTACGCATGGCCTGGGGCAGGGTGACGCGCCAGAAGATCACGGTTTCGCGCATGCCCAAGGCCAATGACGCTTCGCGTTGGCCATGGGGAACGCCGAGGATGCCGGCGCGGAAAATTTCGCTCAGGTAGGCGCCGTAGTTCAGCGACAGGGCGATGATGCCAGCGGCGATGGCACCGGGCACGATGCCAAGTTGTGGCAGGCCGAGGTAGATCAGCAGAATTTGAATCAGCAGCGGTGTACCGCGAAAGAACGAGGCATAGAAGCTCGCGATACCGAACGCCACCGCGCTTTTCGACAACCGAGCCAAAGCCGTGATGAAGCCCAGCAGTGATGACGCCACGATCGAGCACAGGCACAAGAACAACGTCAGCGCTGCGCCTTGCAGAAAGCCGTTGGGCGCCAGGTGCAGGCCGATCAGGTTCGGCAGTTTGTCGAGGATGATCGAGAACTTCAGGTCGAAGCTCAGGAAGAAACTCGCGAACAAGCCGAACATCGCTGCCCAGGTCAGGTACAGCCGCGTGCGAAAACCGAAAATCCGTTGCAGCAGCGACTCAGCCACCGGTTGCGGCGGCTGAGGTGGTTTGGGGAAAGAAGTCATTTGCTGATGTCGGCGCCGATCCATTTTTGCGACAGCTTGCTCAAGGTGCCGTCCTGTTTCAACTGGGCAAACACATCACGCACTTTGGCGTCCCACTGGGCGTCGCCTTTTTCGATGGCCACCGAGTTCGGCTCCGAGTAAAGCGGCTCGCCGGCGAGCTTGAAACGCTTGTCTTCGTTCAGGCGCGGTTGCGCGGTCACCAGGTTGGTGAGAATCGCGTCCAGACGCACGCCAGCGCCCAGGCCCAAATCCTGGAACGCGACGTTGTCGGTGTCATACGGAGCGATCTGCACATTCTCGAACGGGTATTGCAGTTGGGTGTCTTCGGCGCCTTCGATCACCAGGTTTTTGTTCAGGTAGCTTTCATAGCTGGAGGCGCTGGTAAGGCCGACTTTTTTGCCGCTCAGGTCCTTGGCGCTGTGAATGCTGTCGTCCTTGGCGTTGACCACGATCACGGCGGGGGAGGCGTAGTACTCCACCGGGAAGTCGAAGACTTCAGCGCGGGCTTTGCTCGGGGTCATGGAGCAGATGCAGATGTCGTAACGCCCGCTCCAGCGACCGGCGGCGATCACGTCCCAGGACGGCGTTTCGAGGCGCAGCTTGACGCCCAGTTTGTCCGCCACGGCCTTGGCCACGTCGACGTCGAAACCATCGAGCTGGTTTTGATCGTTGAGGAATGAGAAGGGTGGATAGCTTTCCATCAGCACGCCCACCAGTTCTTTCTTTTGCTCGATGCGGTCCAGTGTGGCGCCCGCAAAGGCTTGAGTGGAGGCAGCCAGAATCGTCAGGCCCAGGGCCAGCAGTGGTTGAAATTTCACAGTTGATCCCTGAAAAAAAAGAGGTTGTTATTAACCGTACGGTGCGTATTAAATAGTTATAAGAACGACTCTGATAGTGAGTTATTTTCATAAGCTTATGAGTGAAAAGCATATGGGCGCAGGCAGCACGGTAATTCTGGATGGCGGCATGGGTCGTGAGCTGCAACGTCGAGGGGCGCCGTTCAGGCAGCCCGAGTGGTCGGCGCTGGCTTTGAGCGAAGCACCGCAAGCGGTGGAGGCGGTGCATGCGGCTTATATCGAAAGCGGTGCCAACGTGATCACCAGCAACAGTTACGCGGTGGTGCCGTTCCATATTGGTGAAGAGCGTTTTGCCGCTGAGGGTCAGGCGCTCGCGGCGTTGGCCGGTGAGCTGGCCCGGCGTGCGGTCGATGCGGCGGGCAAGCCCGTGCGAGTGGCCGGGTCATTGCCGCCATTGTTCGGCTCCTATCGCCCGGACTTGTTCGATGCCGCGCGGGTGACTGAACTGCTGACGCCTCTGGTCAATGGCCTGGCGCCGCATGTCGACTTGTGGCTGGCTGAAACCCAGAGTTCGATTGTCGAGGCACGGGCGATCCATGCCGGTCTACCGAAGGATGGCAAGCCGTTCTGGCTGTCGTTTACCTTGAAGGATGAAGACACCGACGAAGTGCCGCGTTTGCGTTCCGGTGAGCCTGTGGCTGAGGCCGCTGCAGTGGCGGCTGAGTTGGGCGTCGAGACTTTGCTGTTCAACTGCAGCCAGCCAGAAGTGATCGGCGCTGCGATTAATGCGGCACGGGAAACCTTCGAACGCTTGGGGGTGAAGATTCACATTGGCGCGTACGCCAATGCCTTCCCGCCGCAGCCGAAAGAGGCCACGGCCAACGACGGTCTGGACCCGTTGCGCGACGATCTCGACCCGCCGGGGTATCTGCAATGGGCGGCCGATTGGCAGAAGCGCGGGGCCAGCTATTTGGGCGGGTGCTGCGGGATCGGGCCGGAGCATATTGCGGTGCTCGCCCAGAAATTGGCGTGATGCCATTCGCGGGCAAGCCTCGCTCCTACAGGTTTTCGATTGACCATAAAATGGTGATCGACGCAAAACCCCTGTAGGAGCGAGGCTTGCCCGCGAAGGCGTCCTGCCAGACGCCGAAGATTACTGGCGGCACTCCACCAACGTTTTCACCTGCCCCGATTCCGTCTGGTTCTCATCCGACAGCCACCGCTCGAACCCCGCGCCAATCGCCGGCCATTCCGAATCCAGAATCGAATACCACGCCGTGTCACGGTTCTGCCCCTTGACCACCATGTGCTGACGGAACACCCCTTCAAAACTGAACCCCAACCGCTCCGCTGCATATTTGGAGCGGGCATTGCCGTTGTTGCATTTCCATTCCAGGCGCCGATAACCCAAGGCAAAGGATTCCCTGGCCAGCAGGTAAACCGCCTCGGTACTTTTCGGGGAACGCTGCATCGCTGCGCCGAAGGTCACATGGCCGATCTCGATGCGGCCCTGAGCAGGGACAATCGACATCAGGCTGAGGATACCTTGCACGTCGCCGCTGGCGCGGTCGATCACGGTGAAGAAATACGGGTCGCTGTTGGCCGCATGGTTGTTCAGCCAATCGTTGAAAGCGCTGCGTTCCGGGAAAGGACCGTAAGGCAAATAATCCCAGAGCTTCGGATCCGCGCCCGGGCCTTCCAGGGCTTCCCACAAACCGTCAGCGTGACGCGCCGGGTCAAGTTTTTCCAGGCGAATGAAACGCCCTTCGATCAGTTGGACGGAAGGCGGCGGAACACCTTTCCAGTCGGCGAGTGAAATCGACATGCTGCTCTCCTTGAACCTTATAGGGCGTGGCGAAACTGGATGAAACCGGGGCGTTCGGCGATGCGCTCATAGAGCTGGATCGCGGTGGCGTTGGTTTCGTGGGTCAGCCAATGAACCTTGCAGCAGCCATCGGCCTTGGCCGTGGTGTAGACGAATTCGATCAGTTGCCGACCGACACCGGTGCCGCGGGTTTCTGGTGTCACCAGCAAGTCTTGCAGGTAGCAGGAGTTTTCGATGCTCCAGTTCGAGCGGTGATAGATGAAATGCACCATGCCCACCGCTTTGCCATCGGCCCAGGCCAGCGCCCCATGGGTCGGTTCGCTCGGATCGAGCAGGCGCTGCCAGGTGCTTTGGGTCACCGCCTCGGGCAGTTCGGTGTTGTAGAAGCGCAGGTAGGCTTGCCACAGCGGCAGCCAGGCAGCGTGATCGTCGGCGGTGACCTGGCGGATGTCGATCTGACTCATATTGATTCCTTAACGCATCAAGTGGGCGAGGGCCTGATCGTGCACATCAGGGCTGGCGGTCAGCCCCTCGCGCACACCGGCGATGTCTGCGGTACTACGGTTCTGGCTGAGCTTGCGTTTGCCCTCCAGCCGCTGGATCGGCAAGGCAAAACCGACGATGGCCTTGAGCATGCCGTCGATATAGTCGGCGGGGGCATCGGCGACCTTCCACGGCTGGGCGCGACCGGCTTCATGGCGCTCGGTCAATGCGTTGACCAGATCGCGCAGGCGATCGGTATCGGTGAACACTTCGCCAGTGCCATAAGCGTGTACGGCCACGTAGTTCCAGGTCGGCACGACTTTCCCGTGCTCGGCTTTGCTCGGGTAAAACCCCGGGCTGACGTAAGCATCCGCACCAGCAAAAATCACCAGCGCCTCGGCGCCGTTCTGCAATTCTCGCCATTGTGGATTGGCCCGGGCGAGGTGCCCGTAGAGAGTGCCATTCGGGCCGTGGTCGGCATTCAGCAGCAGAGGCAAATGACTGGCTTGCAGGCCTTGCACACCGTGGGTGACCAAAACGCCAAGACGGGCGCCGAGGATGTGCTGATGCAGCTCATTCAAATCATTGATGGCGAAATTGCTGGGCGTATACATGGAAATATTCCTTGGCGAATGCCTGCATCCTAGGCAGGCTATTGGTCTGTTGTAAGAGCCATTAATGACCAATTTCATAGGTCCATTACCATGTCGAACACGCCGCTTCCCTCGTCGTTCAATCCGGCGGGTATCGAACTCGACCGCCGCCTGGGCCTGAGTCGTCAGCTCTATCAAGCGCTACGGGTGCGAGTGCTCGACGGACGACTGGCCAGCGGCACACGACTGCCAGCCAGTCGCGATCTGGCGGCGGCGTTATCGATTTCCCGTAACAGCGTGGTCCGTGCCTACGATCAGCTTTACGCTGAGGGCTTCATCGAGGGGCGTGTTGGCGACGGGACTTATGTCGCGCAATTGCCTCAAGCTGCGATGTCAGTGAAAAAATTATCCACAAAAGTATCCACAGGGTTTTCAACAGGGTTACCCACAGCCTTATCCACAAATTGGTTGGATTTACCTGTGGTTTCATCCAGTAAAGTTATCCACAGCGGTGCTTTGGGCCGGGTTGAAAAGAACCATTTGACCTTGCCTCCCAGTGGTCCACCTCGGGCATTTCGTGTCGGCGTTCCAGCCTTCGATCTATTTCCTTTCGAGGTCTGGGCCAAGCTGAATGCGGCTTTCTGGCGTAAGCCGGATTTAGAGCAACTGTGTTACGGCGACCCAGCGGGTGATGCGCGATTACGTGGGTTAATTGCTGCGTATTTGCGCAGTTCGCGGGGCATGCAGTGCTCGGCTGAGCAAATAGTGATCACCAGTGGCGCACAACAGGGGATTAGCCTTTGTGCACAGTTGCTGGTGGAGCCTGGCGATGGGGTGGGCATTGAAAATCCGGGGTATCGAGCGGCGGGTCATGCGTTCGCTGTAGCCGGCGCGCGATTGCACGGGATAGCGGTGGACAGTGAGGGCATTGATTGCACCGAATTGGCGGGGCTCAGCGATTGTCGATTGGCTTACGTCACGCCGTCGCATCAGTACCCGACCGGCGTGGTCATGAGTCTGGCGCGACGTCTTGAATTGTTGGCCTGGGCCGAACGCACCCAAGGGTGGATCGTCGAGGACGACTACGATGGCGAATACCGTTACAGCGGCGCACCGCTGGCGCCGTTGGCTGCACTGGATCGACAGGGGCGGGTGCTGTATGTCGGAACCTTCGGCAAGGTCGCATTCCCGGCATTAAGACTGGGTTATCTGGTGTTGCCGCCCGGATTGGTTGAGGCGTTCTCCCAGCGTCGTGCGGTGGACGTACGGCACTCGGAGGTCAGCACCCAGGCGGTAATGGCCGAGTTCATGGCCGCCGGGCATTTCCAGCGGCATATCCGGCGTATGCGCCGCGCTGCGTTGAGTCGGCGTAACGTGTTGCTCAATGGCTGGCCTGTGGATATCCCGGGCGTTGGTAAGCTGCCCAGTGTGGCGGCCGGTTTGCACCTGACGGTACGTGTCGACAGCGTGACTCGTGAGCGCGAATTGATTGAACAAGCCACCAGCGTCGGGGTGGAGATCAATGGTTTGAGCAGTTACTGGCTGCCAGACACGACGCTTCCCGAGGACCAGCGAGCGGGGCTGGTCCTGGGGTTCGCCGCAGTGCCGGAGGCGGCTATCGAATCGGCACTGGCGAGGCTCAAAGAGATCTGGCGCCCGGTGTGAGTCACGCCGCCCGGATCAGGTGCCGGACTTGATTTTGGTCCAGGCCCGGGTCCGCGCCCGCTCGGCATCACGCGGCAGCGGTTGCAGGGTGTAGAGCGTACTCATCGCCGCTTCGGTCGGGTACAGGTTCGGGTTATTGCGGATCGCCGGGTCGACCATTTCCGTGGCGTCTTTGTTCGGGTTCGGGTAGCCGACGAAGTCGCTGACCGGTGCAATGACCTGAGGTTGCAGCAGGTAGTTGATGAAGTTGTAGGCATCTTCCGGGTTCTTCGCGCCTTTGGGGATCGCCAGCATGTCGAACCAGATCGGTGCGCCTTCTTTGGGCAGGCGCATGTCGACGACCACACCGTTCTTGGCTTCCTTGGCGCGGTTGGCGGCCTGGGAGAAGCTGCCGGAGTAACCGACCGCGACGCAGATGTCACCGTTGGCAATGTCGGCCATGTACTTGGACGAATGGAAATAGGTGATGTAGGGGCGAATCTTCATCAGCAGCGCTTCAGCCTTGGCGTAGTCCGCCGGCTTCTTGCTGTTGGGGTCCAGGCCCAGGTGCTGCAGGGCCAGCGGCAGGATCTCTGACGGCGAGTCGAGCAGGGCCACGCCGCACTGCTTGAGCTTGCTGATGTTCTCTTCCTTGAAGATCAGGTCCCAGCTGTCCACCGGTGCGTTGTCGCCCAAAGCCGCCTTGATCTTGTCCGGGTTGAAGCCGATCAGAATGGTCCCGTACATGTAGGGCACGGCGAATTTATTGCCCGGGTCGTTGGCTTCGATCAACTTCATCAGCTTGGGATCGAGGTGGTTCCAGTTTGGCAGTTTGCTGCGGTCCAGCGGCTGGAACACCCCGGCTTCGATCTGCTTGGCGAGGAACACGTTGGACGGCACCACCACGTCGTAGCCGGAGTTGCCGGTCAGTAGCTTGGCCTCCAGGGCTTCGTTGGTGTCGAAGATGTCGTAGACCAGTTTGGTCTGGGGGTTCTGGGTCTTGAAATCTTCCAGCGCTTTGGGGGTGATGTAGTCGAACCAGTTGTACACCCGCAACGTGCGCTCTTCGGCGTGAACGGCACCACTGAATACGGTGGCGTATAGCACTGGAACGATAAAACGCTTGAGTCGGTTCATTTGTTCTAATTCCTCATTGGGCGCTTTCAAAACCTTCGAGAACGTTCACGGCATTGATGCCGATTTCTTCCACCGCGTAACCGCCTTCCATCACGAACAGCGTCGGCTTGCCGAGGCCCGCGATGCGCGCGCCCATCGCCAGGTAATCCGGGCTGTCGAGTTTGAACTGGGAGATCGGGTCGTCCTTGAACGTATCGACGCCCAGGGATACGACGACGATGTCGGCGCCGTACTTTTCAATCTCTTTGCAGGCCTGCTCCAGGGCTGCGCTCCAGCGGTCCCAGCCTGAGCCGGCGGGCAAAGGGTAGTTGAAGTTGAACCCTTCGCCCGGGCCTTCACCGTGTTCTTCTTCATAACCGAGGAAGAACGGAAACTCGGCTTCCGGATGACCATGGATGGAGGTGAAAAGCACGTCGCTGCGCTCGTAGAAAATCGATTGGGTGCCGTTGCCATGGTGGTAATCGACGTCGAGGATCGCGACCTTTTTGTGGCCTTGATCGAGGAATGCCTGAGCGGCGATGGCGGCGTTGTTGAGGTAGCAATAACCGCCCATCAAATCGCTGGCGGCATGGTGTCCCGGTGGACGGCACAAGGCGAAGGCACTGCGGGCACCGCGCTGGATTTGCGCTTGGGCCGTGAGCGCAACTTGCGCCGCGCTATACGCCGCTTGCCAGGTACCGGCGGTAATTGGTGCGCCGCCGTCGAAGCTGTAATAGCCGAGCTGACCGTGCAGGCTGGTGGGCATGATCCGGCGCAGGGTGCGGGCAGGCCAGGTGTAGGGCAGCAAGTCTCCATCGGTATTGAATTCGGTCCAGCGCGCCCAGGCCCCTTTGAAGAAGTCGAGGTAGTCGCGGCTGTGGATACGCTCGATCGGCCCGAGACCGAAATCCTGGGGTGCCTCGACCGGGCCCAGATGGCGGGACTGTACGCGTGCCAACACATGGTCGGCCCGCGAGGGCATTTCGAAGCAGGGCATCAATTGCCCGTCCATCAATTCGCAACGGCCGTGATGCAAGTGGTGATCATCCGAGTAGATCGTCAGCATTCTTGTTCTCCGCAGGCTGATTCGGTTGCACACAGTCTTGCGGCGGGCGGCGTTTGGGAAAACGGCAGGAAAGGCCAAAAGGGGATCGATACGGCCAAAAGATTTGACCGAAATTCGCCCCTTAATGGCACACCGGCGCCCACGAATGACGCATTCGCCCCCTGTAGGAGCGAGGCTTGCCCGCGAAGCTTTTGGCGTACTTGAAGACGCCTTCGCGGGCAAGCCTCGCTCCTACAAGGGTTGGGTTGTCAGGGACGGAACTGACTCGGCGCCACACCACTCCAGCGCACAAACGCATGGCGGAAACTTGCGGTCTCGCTGAACCCCAACGCCTCGGCAATCCGATAGATCGGCAATTGATCTTCGCAAAGCAGTCGCTTGGCCTGCTCGAAGCGCAATTCATCGAGCAGTTCTTGATAGCTGCAGCCCAGGTCCTTCAGATGTCGTCGCAGGGTGCGCGCCGAGCAGTTCAACTGTTTGGCCAGCCCATCCAGGCCCGGCGCCGCGCTCAATTGCGCCGCGAGTAGTTGGCGGATACGCCCGAGCCAGGCCTGACGCCCGGTGAATTCGGTGTTTTGCTTGCGACAGCGCTCGGCCATGGCCTGGTGCGTGATGGCGTCGGCCAGGGGCAGGGGTTGTTCGAGCCAGCGTTTGTCGAAAGCAAAGGCATTGGACACAGCATCGAACTGCAAGGGGCAGTCGAAACGCTCGGCGTAGCGCGCCTGATAATCCTGCGCCGGGTATTCGAAGCGGGCCCCGAGCAGGGGCAGAGAGTGGCCGAGCAAGTCTTCGCAGGTGACTTTCATCGAGACCAGACAAAACTCGACATTGAACGGCGCCAGCGCCGGATTTTCCCGATAGTCCCCGGCAGTGAGCCAGATGCGCTCGCCATCCTCCTCCAGGCTCAACTCGAACAGTGTTCCCAATAGCGCCGGATAGTGCAGCGCCAACCGCAAGGCGTCACCTAAAGTGGCGCTGGTGAGTAAGGCGTACCCGAGCATGCCATAGGAAGAAACGTGCATTCGCCGGCCCAACTCCAGGCCGATATCGCGGCGTAACGCGACGGCGTTGGCGCAAACCAGCATCTCCTGGTTGGTGGTGATGCGCGTGTCCGCCCGGCTCAGATCCGCCGCGCTGATGCCGCTGCCGGCCAATAACGCTTCGCTGGACAGGCCTTCGGCCTTGAAGGTGTTGAGCACCAGGGAGACGGCATTGAGGGTGGTGAGGTGAGAGTGGAGCATGGGTGCTTCCAGCGTTGGGCGTGTCGGAAGGGGAGCAAGTTATATGCCTGATGGCCCCTGTAGGAGCGAGGCTTGCCCGCGAAGCTTTTGGCGCACTTGAGGATGCCTTCGCGGGCAAGCCTCGCTCCTACAGGGTTTTGTGTTGTGTCAGCTCAGTTCACCGCACAGATCGAGTTCAACCAGCCGTCGAACTTCAGCGGATTCAAGCCCTGCACCCAGCAGCCCATGCAACTTGCCAAACGCCGCCTCGCGAGTCATGCCGCCACCGGACAACACACCGGCGTCACGCAAGCGGCTGCCCGCCTCGTACACGTCGAGCTGCACGCCGCCTTCATGACATTGCGTCACCGCGACCACCACCACACCTTTATCCCGCGCCCGTTCCAGGCTGGCGAGAAAGTCTGGGTTGTCGCTTGGCCCGGTACCGCTGCCATAACATTCCAGCACCAGACCCTGAATACCGCTGTTGAGCAGGCCATCCAGTTGCTCGGCACCGATGCCCGGGAACAGCGGCAGCACCGCGACCTTCGCCAGCTGTTTAGGCTGGTTGTAGTTCAGCTGCGTCGGCACGGAAGTCGCTTTCACGCCGCCGCCCTGACGCTCCAGCCGTTTGAATGGATGACGACCGAAACTGCGAACCTTGGCGCAGCGGGTCGGATCGAGCAGTTCGCCGTGGAAGTACAGATGAACGCCCGGCGCCAGGCCCTGGCCAAGAGCAACCAACGCACCGCTGAGGTTTTCCCAGGCATCGCTGTCGGTCACGCCGGCCGGCAACATGGAGCCGGTGAACACTACGCGGGCATGCAGGCCGAGCAGCTGGAAGCTCATGGCTGCGGCGCTGTAGGCCAGGGTGTCGGTACCGTGCAGGATCAACACACTGTCGCAGCCCTGGACATCCACGGCATCGACCACCGCTTCACGCAGTTGCTGCCAGTAGGCGGGCGTCATGTTGGCGCTGTCGATCAGCGGCGCCATCTCGCGAAAGCGCCACTGCGGTACCACCAGTTCAGGCTGGCTGTGCAGATACTCGCGCATCCGCGTTTCGAAACCGGACGCCGGGGCCAGCCCGTGGGCACTGGCTTGCATGCCGATGGTGCCGCCGGTGTAGAGCACCATGACGTGCTGGGCAGCAGGAAAAGTCGAGGCATTCATGGAGGTTCTCCGAAAACGATGTGGGAGCGAGCCTGCTCGCGATGGCAGCGATGGGTCTCAAGCTCGAACCAAAACGGCAGCATCAAAATAGCTGCCACAACATGCGACCGAGCATGACGCCGGTCGCAAGCTGTGTCACGCCGGGCGCAGGGGGTGCGCCCGGTTTTTTACCGATCAGCGTTGCGCTGCGGTCACGCCTTGCGGCTCGGCTGCGGCCGTAGGAGCGGCGGCTGGCGGATTGGCTGGCCAGGCTTTCAGGTCCAGGTCCAGATCCGGGAATTTGCTCGAATCGAACACCGGGGTCTTGATACCGGCAGCACGCTGGTCATCGTAGTCACGCAGGATGCGCATGCCGACCTTGAACAGCAGGAACAGCGCGATCAGGTTCACGAACGCCAGCAGGGTCATGGTGATGTCGGCGAACGCGAACACCGTGCTGAGGTTTTCGATGGCACCCCAGAAGATCAGTACCAGTACCAGCGCGCGATAGGCCATCAGTGCCTTGCGGTTTTCGCCGATCATGAAGCGCAGGTTGTTCTCGCCCAGATAGTAGTTGTAGAGGATCGAGGTGAACACAAACAACGCCAGAGCCACGGAGATGAACATCCGGCCCCAGTCACCGACCACGGCAGCCAGGGAGTTTTGGGTCAGGGCAATGCCGTCGCCTTCGAAGCCCGGGGTGTAGAAACCCGACAGCAGAATCAGCAATGCGGTGCAGGTGCAGATCACGAAGGTGTCGAGGAACACGCTGAACGCCTGAACCACGCCTTGCGAGACCGGGTGCTCGACCGAGGCCACAGCAGCCACGTTCGGTGCACTGCCCAGGCCTGCTTCGTTGGCGAACACGCCGCGCTTCACGCCCATGACGATGGCGCTGCCGATCAGGCCGCCGAACGCCTGGTCCAGACCGAAGGCGCTTTTGACGATGGTCATCAACATGCCCGGAACATGGTCGAACTGCAGCACGATCACGTAGATGGTCACGCCGATGTACACCAGGGTTTTCACCGGTACCAGCAGGTCAGCGACCTTGGCGATTCGCTTGATGCCACCGATGAACACCAGACCCAGCAATACCGCCAGGCCAAGGCCGGTGTACGTTGTGTCGAGGCCGAAGGCATTGTTCAGCGAGTGGGTGACGGCGTGGGCTTGCAGGCCGTTGAAGGCGAAGCCGAAGGTAATCAGCAGCAGGAACGCCATGATCATGCCCAACCAGCGTTTCTGCAGGCCGTGCTGAATGTAAAAGGACGGGCCGCCACGGAACTGGCCTTCGGAGTCGCAGCGCTTGTAGAGCTGGCCGAGGGAGCATTCGAAGAAGCTGCTGGACATGCCGACCAGCGCGGTCACCCACATCCAGAACACTGCACCGGGGCCACCAAGGGTCACGGCGATACCGACACCGGCGATGTTGCCCGCACCGACACGGCCGGCCAGGCTGAGCATCAGGGCCTGGAACGAGCTGAGTTGACCGGCGCTGCTGCGCAAGCTGTCACGGAACACCGCGAACATGTGGAAGAAATGACGGAACTGGACGAAACGCGAGCGGATCGTGAAGTAGCTACCGAGCCCGACAATGAGCACGATCAGTACTTTCCCTGAGAGGAAGTCGTTGATGACTTCGAGCATGGATTATTCCTCGCTATTTTTTGTGTGTGCAGATAATGGTGGACCGACACATCGCGTTACACCGGCTTGCGCGTGGCACAACAAGTGGATCGAGGTTCGTTCCGGTTCCATATCGCGGGTTTTATTAGTTCGGGTTTCGCATGGGTTTGGGCCTCGTTATCGACGACCGCTCACGCGAAGAGGGCCGGCACTATACATAGGAGAGTGCCTTCCGTCTGCACGGTTGTGGTGCAAGCGATGAAACGAGAGCGCTGCAAAATCAAAAAATCGCAGCCTTCGGTAGCCTCTACAGGGGGTCTCAAACCCGGTAGGAGCTGCCGAAGGCTGCGATCTTGGCGGAACTGAAAGCATTCAGCATATTCGAAAATCCGCAAAAGAGTTAAAAAAAAGGGCTTGAGGGAGTAAATCCCCAAGCCCTCAAAAGGTGAGAGGTGTCTAGTCCCTCGACCTGGTGAGCGTGCTCTTCAAAAGAGCCGGCGTTTGGTCAAGCCTTCAGAGGCACCAGACGCGGAGCAATCATGTTTTCCGGGCGCAGGATGTCGGCGAGCATTTCTTCGTCGAGCAAGCCTTCTTCGCGCACCAGTTCCAGCACGCCGCGGCCGCTTTCAAGCGCGATACGGGCAATGCGGGTGGCGTTTTCATAGCCGATGTACGGGTTCAGTGCTGTAACCAGGCCGATCGAGTGTTCGACCAGTTCACGGCAGCGCTCTTCGTTGGCGGTGATGCCGACGATGCAGTGCTCGCGCAGCATGTCCATGGCGCGCTGCAGCAGGCGGATCGAGTCGAAGATCTTGAAAGCGATCAGCGGCTCCATCACATTCAGTTGCAGCTGGCCGCCTTCGGCCGCGATGGTCAGGGCCAGGTCGTTGCCGATGATCTGGAACGCCACCTGGTTCACGGCTTCCGGGATTACCGGGTTGACCTTGCCTGGCATGATCGAGCTGCCTGGCTGACGCGCTGGCAGGTTGATTTCGTTGATGCCGGTGCGTGGGCCGCTGGACAGCAGACGCAGGTCGTTGCAGATCTTCGACAGCTTGACCGCGGTGCGCTTGAGCATGCCGGAGAACAGCACGAAGGCGCCCATGTCGGAGGTGGCTTCGATCAGGTCGGCGGCTGGCACCAGTGGGTGACCGCTGATGGTCGCCAGGCGTTGCACGGCCAGGTGCTGGTAGCGCGGGTCGGCGTTGATGCCGGTGCCGATCGCGGTGCCGCCCAGGTTCACTTCGGTCAGCAGCTCTGGCGCCAGAGTCTTCAAGCGTGCCAGGTCTTCGCCCAATGTGGTGGCGAAGGCGCGGAATTCCTGGCCCAGGGTCATCGGCACGGCGTCTTGCAGCTGGGTACGACCCATCTTCAGAACGTGGCTGAATTCTTCACCTTTGGCGGCGAACGACTGGATCAGGCTGTCGAGGCTGGCCAGCAGCGCGTCGTGACCCAGCAGCAGACCCAGACGGATCGCGGTCGGGTAGGCGTCGTTGGTCGACTGCGCCATGTTGACGTCGTTGTTCGGGTGCAGGTACTGGTATTCGCCCTTGCTGTGGCCCATGGCCTCCAGCGCGATGTTGGCGATGACTTCGTTGGCATTCATGTTGGTCGAAGTGCCAGCGCCGCCTTGAATCATGTCCACCACGAACTCTTCGTGGAAATCGCCGCGGATCAATCGGGCACAAGCTTCGCTGATAGCAGCGTGCTTGGCTTCGCTCAGGTGACCCAACTCGCGGTTGGCGTCAGCGGCGGCCTGCTTGACCATTGCCAGACCGACAACCAGTTTCGGGTAATGCGAAATCGGAACGCCAGAGAGGCGGAAGTTGTTCACCGCTCGCAGGGTCTGGATGCCGTAATACGCTTGAGCAGGTACTTCGAGTACGCCAAGCAGGTCTTTTTCTGTGCGGAAAGATGCAGCGGAGGACATGATAGAAATCATCTCGATATGGACCCGGTCTGTGCCGGAACACTGCAAATGCTAGGCTTGTGAAGAATTTTGGGCCAATGCTGTTAAACACTAGCCTATGCGCATTCGGCATAATGCCCGTGTGACGCCGCGTGTCCGGCGAGCGTGTGACCTAAATTGGTGCGTGTCCGGGAGGGCGTGATGAATCTGGAAAGTAAATGGCTCGAGGACTTTAGTGCTCTGGCCGCCACTCGCAGCTTCTCCCAGGCAGCTGAACGACGCTTCGTGACTCAGCCGGCATTCAGCCGACGGATCCGCAGCCTCGAAGCCGCGCTGGGGCTAACCCTGGTGAATCGCTCCCGCACGCCGGTCGAGCTGACGGCGGCGGGGCAGCTGTTTCTCGTTACTGCGCGAACTGTGGTCGAACAGCTGGGTGAAGTGCTGCGCCATCTTCATCACCTGGAAGGCGGGCAGGGCGAGGTGATGCAGGTTGCTGCCGCTCACTCTCTGGCACTGGGTTTCTTCCCGCGCTGGATCGCGCAGTTGCGAAACGAAGGGTTGAACATCGCCACGCGACTGGTGGCCACTAACGTTGGCGATGCGGTGCATGCATTGCGCGAAGGCGGCTGCGATTTGATGCTGGCGTTTTATGACCCGGATGCGGCCATGCAAATGGACCCGGAGATTTTCCCGTCGCTGCACTTGGGGGACACCGAAATGCTCCCGGTCTGCGCCGCCGATGCCGATGGCAAACCGTTGTTCGACCTGGAAGGCGAGGCCAGCGTGCCGCTATTGGCTTATAGCGCCGGTGCGTTTCTCGGGCGCTCGGTCAACATGCTGTTACGCCAGCGCGCCCTCAGGTTTACCACCATCTACGAAACCGCCATGGCCGACAGCCTGAAAAGCATGGCGCTGGAAGGCCTTGGCATCGCCTGGGTACCGCAACTGAGCGTGCGCGCTGAACTGGCTCGCGGTGAGTTAGTCGTCTGCGGGGGCCCGCAATGGCATGTGCCACTGGAGATCCGTCTGTACCGCTGCGCATTGGTGCGCAAGGCCAACGTGCGGTTGCTCTGGCGCAAGCTTGAAGGCGGCGCGGCCCAAGGCACAACGGGTATCTGAGACCAATGAAGATCCAATGTGGGAGCGGGCTTGCTCGCGAATGCGGTGTGTCAGTCGAGATCAATGTTGCCTGACCCAGCGCTTTCGCGAGCAAGCCCGCTCCCACAGGGGGATTTGTGTCGATCTTTCGCTGACCTCTGAGTCAATAAAACCGGCACTTTGCGCCGTATGACAGATGGTCGTATCGGGGGCTGTTTATCTGCTTCATTGAGGTATACTGCGCGGCCTTCGGCCGGTTCGTCCGGCCATTTTTCGTACAATCAAGCCACGCATTTCTGCGTGGCTTGTTGTTTTTTGACGCGCCTGCGGGCGCCCAGAGAGAAGAGGCACGACGATGAGTGCACTGGTTGGCGTGATCATGGGCTCCAAGTCCGATTGGTCCACCCTTAGCCACACCGCCGATATGCTGGAAAAGCTCGGCATCCCTTACGAGGTGAAAGTGGTCTCTGCCCACCGCACCCCGGACCTGCTGTTCCAGTATGCCGAAGAGGCCGAGGCCCGTGGCATCGAGGTGATCATCGCCGGTGCCGGTGGCGCGGCCCACCTGCCAGGTATGTGTGCGGCCAAGACCCACCTGCCGGTGCTGGGCGTACCCGTACAGTCGTCGATGCTCTCGGGCGTCGATTCGCTGCTGTCTATCGTGCAAATGCCTGCAGGCATTCCGGTCGCCACCCTGGCCATCGGCAAAGCCGGCGCGATCAACGCAGCGTTGCTCTCGGCGAGCATCCTGGGCGCCAAGCATCCGCAATTTCATACCGTGTTGAAGAAATTCCGCGCTGAGCAGACAGACAGCGTCCTGGACAATCCAGACCCACGCATCGCCTGAGGTTGTTGACGATGAAAATCGGTGTAATCGGTGGCGGCCAGTTGGGTCGCATGTTGGCGCTGGCGGGCACTCCGCTGGGCATGAATTTCGCTTTCCTCGACCCGGCGCCAGACGCTTGCGCAGCCGCGTTGGGCGAACACCTGCGGGCCGATTACGGCGATCAGGATCACTTGCGTCAACTGGCCGATGAAGTCGACCTGGTGACCTTCGAGTTCGAAAGCGTCCCGGCCGAAACCGTGGCGTTTCTGTCGCAATTCGTCCCGGTGTACCCGAGCGCCGAAGCCCTGCGCATCGCTCGTGATCGCTGGTTCGAAAAGAGCATGTTCAAGGACCTGGGGATTCCGACCCCCGCGTTCGCCGACATCCAGTCGCAAGCCGACCTGGACGCCGCCGTGGCTTCGATCGGTCTGCCGGCCGTGCTGAAAACCCGCACCCTGGGTTATGACGGCAAGGGCCAGAAAGTCCTGCGCAAGCCTGAAGACGTGATCGGCACCTTCGCCGAGCTGGGCAGCGTTGCCTGCCTGCTGGAAGGCTTCGTGCCATTCACTGGCGAAGTTTCGCTGATTGCCGTGCGTGCTCGCGATGGCGAAACCAGGTTCTATCCACTGGTTCACAACACCCACGACAGCGGCATTCTCAAGCTGTCCGTGGCCAGCACCGATCACCCGCTGCAAGCGTTGGCTGAAGATTACTCCAGTCGCGTACTCAAGCAGCTGGAGTACGTCGGCGTGATGGCGTTCGAGTTCTTCGAAGTCGACGGCGGCCTCAAGGCCAACGAAATCGCCCCGCGCGTACACAACTCCGGGCACTGGACCACCGAAGGCGCCGAGTGCAGCCAGTTCGAAAACCACCTGCGGGCCGTTGCCGGTCTGCCGCTGGGTTCGACGGCCAAGGTCGGCGAGAGCGCGATGCTCAACTTCATCGGTGTCGTGCCGCCAGTAGAAAAAGTGATCGCGATCGACGACTGCCATTTGCATCACTACGGCAAGGCTTTCAAGGCCGGCCGCAAGGTCGGTCACGCCAGTCTGCGCTGTGCAGACCGTGAGACGTTGGCTGCGCAGATCCTCAAGGTCGAAGCGCTGATCGCCGAATAGTTTCATGTGGCAACGGCGGAACCTTCAGGGGCCGCCGTTCTCTGATGGCAGGATGCCAAAGTCTGTCTAGGCTATAGCCAATTAATCAGAGGGAAATGCCATGGGAATTATCGGAACCATCTTTATCGGCTTGATCGTCGGCCTGATCGCACGGTTCCTGAAACCGGGTGATGACAGCATGGGCTGGATCATGACCATCCTGCTCGGTATCGGCGGTTCGCTGGCAGCCACTTACGGCGGCCAGGCCTTGGGCATTTACCACGCTGGCGAAGGCGCAGGTTTCATCGGTGCGCTGGTGGGCGCGGTGGTATTGCTGGTGATCTACGGCCTGATTAAAAAGAACTGATTCAAGCGACGAATCCCTCTCGGCTGCGCACGTCGAGAGGGCTAGAATGCTCGGCGTGACACTGTCCTATCCCTACCGAGCACTTTCATGCGCCGTCTTCTGTTGACTCTTCTCTTCCTGGGCAGTGGTTTGGCCCATGCCGGCGAACTGCCGGAAACCGACTGGCTTGAACTGATGCCCAAGTCGGACCAGAAAGCCCTCGAGGCCATGCCTGAAATCGATCACAACTCACCGGAAGCCAACGGCACCTTTACCCAAAAGGGTGGCATGAAGCAGAGCAAGGGCTTGCCGGCGGTGATGTACTCGACCAAAACCGTGCCGTCGATGAACGACAAGCACATCCGCATTGGCGGTTACCCGGTACCGCTGGAATCCGACGCCAAGGGCCACAGCACATTGTTCTTCCTCGTACCGTATCCGGGCGCCTGCATCCACGTGCCGCCGCCACCACCTAATCAATTGGTGTTGGTGCGTTATCCGAAAGGTTTGAAGCTGAACGATATCTACACACCGCTGTGGGTGACCGGCACGCTGAAGATCGAGACGGTCAACAACGACTTGGCGGATGCGGCGTATGCGCTGGATGCGGCGCAGGTGCGAGTGGTCAAAGAGTCGGATTTGTAAAAACGCCAGGCGCAGATCAAAATGTGGGAGCGGGCTTGCTCGCGAAGGCGGTGTGTCAGGCAACGTTAATGTCGACTGATACGCCGCCTTCGCGAGCAAGCCCGCTCCCACATTTGTTTTGTGGTGTTAAAGGGATTTGCTGCCGACACTGACGCCCAAGGTATGACTTGCCCCCGGTGCCAGTGTCACCACATCACCCATCACATTCGCCGTTTCAATGCACAGCATGCGCTGCCAGCCATCGTCGGCCATGTCGCTGAATGCCGCGGCGCGGTCGATCCAGGGGTTCCAGATCACTGCCGAACGCGAACCGCTGCTGGTCAGTTCGATGCGTCGCTCCCAGTGCGGGTCTACGATGCTCAGCTTCGGCGGGGTATTGAGATAGATGCGGTCGGTCTCGCCGGTAAAATGCAGATCACCGGTCTGGGTGACGGTTTTCCAGTCGTCCAGGGTTTCGATATAGCTCAAGCCATCCAGCCCTTCAACGTGCACGTTGCGCACATCGCTGACCGCGAAATAGCTATGCAGTGCCTGGCTGATGGTGACGTGTTCAGCGCCCTTGTTTTCGCTGGTCAGGCTGATGTGCAACTGCTCATCCAGACGAATGCTCAGCTTCAAGTCCACCTGATGTGGCCAGCCTGGCAGGCCGCCTTCGGGGTAGGGCAGATTGAATTCCACCTTCAGGCTTTCGCCCTCGGTTTCGATGCCGCCCAGTTCCCAGTCCATCGCCCGCACCAGACCATGGGCAGTCGGCGGTTCCTGGCTGACGCGCATGGCCTGGACACTCTGCGGGTTGCGCGACAGGTTGCCGAACCACGGCCAGCACACCGGCACGCCGGCGCGGATGCTTTTGCCGGCCTTGAATACCGCCTCGTCGTTGAGCCAGATCAACGGAGGCTCGCCAGCCCGTTGATAACTGAGAATGTGCGCGCCTTGCTGGGCCACCAGCAATTCGGCCTGACCGTGGCGGATACGCCAGCAGTTCAGTTCATCCAGTTTCACGGCTTCAACGTTGGGCGTGCTCATGGGGCAACTCTCGATCAGGAACAGGACTGCAATGGACCGCAAAACGGTCGCCGGGTTTAACGCCCACTTTTTTACGGGCTCCGGTTTTTACGAGCTTCGGTTTAACGGGCTCTAGGCGGAACCGAGCGAGTGCGGCCGCTGCCGTCGATGGCGACGAACACGAAGACGGCTTCGGTCACTTTACGCCATTCGCTGGACAGTGGATCGTCGCTCCAGACTTCGACCATCATCTGAATCGAGCTGCGACCGATTTCCAGGGCCTGGGTATAAAAGGACAGCTGCGCGCCCACTGCTACCGGCACCAGGAACGCCATGCGATCAATCGCCACGGTGGCCACGCGACCACCAGCCACTTTGCTGGCCATTGCGGTGCCAGCCAAATCCATCTGCGCCACCAGCCAGCCGCCGAAAATATCGCCAAAGCCATTGGTTTCGCGCGGAAGCGCGGTGATTTGCAGGGCCAGGTCGCCTTGCGGGATTGGATCTTCTTGTTCGAGCTCTATCATGCCGGGGGTGCCTCTGACCCGTGACTCTTCATGTATGTAGCGGGTGAATAGCCGTCTTACGGCTCCGCGCGCAAAGTGCCTGCGCTCGGTCATGCTGCGTTAAAAACAGGCTCGGACGCTCATTTACAGCAGCAAACTCCGCGTCCTCGCCTGTTTTTGCCTTGCCTGACCTTCGCTCGACGACTTTGCGCACTGGAGCCTTGGAAAAACGATTCAGCCCCGAACATACTACGTTCGTCACGTTTTTCGTAAGGCGCCTAAAGGGAAACTCTGCGAAATCGGCTGACAGGTGCCAACGACGGTTTCGCACAGCAACCCCTTACAAGCCGTTGCAATATTGGGAGTATATCGATCGGTAGACTCCGAGACGACCGTCCGGTTCTCATTTTGACCGTCAAATACGCGCCTCTATGTGCTTTTTCGAACAATTTGCTATCGTGCCGAACCTGCCCAAGCCTCTGCCAGCGTTGTTGAGGTTGCAGATCCGACTATAAGAGAAGCCCTTGCCATGACCACAGCGCCCTCGAGCATCGCGCAGCCCAGCCAATCCGCACGCCCGTTGACCCGCAATGACTATAAGACGTTATCGCTGTCTGCCTTGGGCGGCGCTCTGGAGTTTTACGACTTCATCATCTTTGTGTTCTTCGCCACGGTGGTCGGCAAACTGTTCTTTCCCGCCGATATGCCCGAGTGGCTGCGCCTGATGCAGACGTTCGGCATCTTCGCCGCCGGCTACCTGGCGCGGCCGCTGGGCGGCATCGTCATGGCGCACTTCGGTGATCTGCTGGGGCGCAAGAAGATGTTCACCTTGAGCATTTTCATGATGGCAGTCCCGACCCTGATCATGGGCTTGCTGCCGACTTACGCGCAGATAGGTATGTGGGCGCCGATCCTGTTGCTGTTGATGCGGGTAATTCAGGGCGCGGCGATTGGCGGTGAAGTGCCGGGAGCCTGGGTATTCGTTTCCGAACACGTGCCGCAGCGTCACATTGGTTATGCCTGCGGCACGCTGACCAGCGGTCTGACTGCCGGTATTCTTTTGGGCTCGTTGGTCGCTACCGCAATCAACAGCATTTACACGCCGGTGCAAGTGTCGGATTACGCCTGGCGAATCCCGTTCCTGCTGGGCGGCGTGTTTGGCCTGTTCTCGGTCTACCTGCGCCGCTGGCTCCACGAAACCCCAGTGTTTGCCGAACTGCAATTACGCAAAGCGCTGGCCGAAGAGGTGCCGCTGCGCGCCGTGTTACGCGACCATCGCGGTGCGATTCTGATTTCCATGCTGCTGACCTGGCTGTTGTCCGCCGCCATCGTGGTGTTGATCCTGATGACCCCGACCGTATTGCAGACGGTCTATCACTTCGCGCCAACCACCGCCCTGCAGTCCAATAGCGTGGCGATAGTGCTGCTGAGCATTGGTTGCATCATTGCCGGCGCCCTGGCAGATCGTTTCGGCGCGGGACGAGTATTCGTGTTCGGCTGCGCCGCGTTGCTGGCCAGCTCCTGGACCTTCTACCACAGCCTGGCTGAGCATCCCGACTGGCTGTTCCCGATGTACGCCATAACAGGTTTGCTGGTGGGCACCATCGGTGCGGTCCCCTATGTCATGGTCAAGGCATTCCCGCCCGTGGTGCGCTTCAGTGGCCTGTCGTTTTCCTACAACGTCGCCTACGCCATTTTCGGTGGCCTGACGCCGATGATCGTCAGCCTGCTGCTCAAGGAAAGCCCGATGGGGCCTGCGTATTACGTAGCGGTTCTGTGTGGCGTCGGGGTTCTGGTGGGGGGCTATCTCTGGAAGAAGGGTCGCTGAGCCGACCGACGTCTTCGCGGGCAAGCCTCGCTCCTACAGGTCATGCGCCAATTTTGAAATGACACTAATCCTGTAGGAGCGAGGCTTGCCCGCGAAGAACGATAACGCGGTCTGCCTGCGAAAAAAGCAAATGCTGGCCTTTCATCCAATTGTCATATTTCAGCCATAGAGTGTTCACACGGCCTGCTGATACTTGGCCCCGACTTAACACACCTATCTGCTAGGAGTAAGGCATGAAACTGAAGCGTTTGATGGCGGCAATGACTTTTGTCGCTGCTGGCGTTGCGACTGCCAACGCGGTTGCCGCTGTTGACCCGTCGATCCCGAGCTACACCAAGACCACTGGTGTGTCGGGCAACCTGTCCAGCGTCGGCTCCGATACCCTGGCCAACCTCATGACCCTGTGGGCTGAGAACTACAAAAAAGAATACCCGAACGTAAACATCCAGATTCAGGCTGCCGGTTCTTCTACCGCGCCACCTGCGTTGACTGAAGGCACCTCTAACCTGGGCCCGATGAGCCGCAAGATGAAGGACAACGAGCTGCAAGCCTTTGAAACCAAGTACGGCTACAAGCCAACCGCTATCCCGGTGGCTGTGGATGCCTTGGCGGTGTTCGTACACAAAGACAACCCGATCCAGCACCTGACCATGGAACAGGTCGATGCGATCTTCTCCTCGACACGTCTGTGCGGCGCTAAAACCGATGTGAAAACCTGGGGCGATCTGGGTGTGACCGGCGACCTGGCCAACAAGCCAGTGCAACTGTTCGGTCGTAACTCGGTATCCGGCACATATGGCTACTTCAAAGAAGAAGCCCTGTGCAAAGGCGACTACAAGCCAAACGTCAACGAACAACCAGGCTCGGCTTCGGTCGTGCAGTCGATCAGCTCCTCGCTGAACGGCGTGGGTTACTCGGGCATCGGCTACAAGACCGCCAGCGTGAAGACCGTGGCCCTGGCCAAGAAAGGTAGCACCGAGTTCGTGGAAGACACTGAAGAAAACGCCCTGAACGGCAAGTATCCGCTGTCGCGTTTCCTCTACGTTTACGTCAACAAGGCTCCGAACAAGCCTCTGGCCCCGCTGGAAGCCGAGTTCGTGAAGCTGATTCTGTCCAAACAGGGTCAGGAAGTGGTTGTGAAAGACGGCTACATCCCGCTGCCAGCCAAGGTTGCTGCAAAAGCACTGGCTGACCTGGGTCTGCAAGAAGGCGGTAACGTCGCAAAAAAGTAAAACCCTAGGTCCGGGCTAAACCCGGACCTGTGTAGGAGCGAAGGTTGCCCGCGAAAGCGGTGGGTCAGTCAACATTGATGTTGAATGTAACGACCCCTTCGCGGGCAAGCCTCGCTCCTACAAATGCCGGTAAATACCGGCCCCCAAATTTCCAATCCACTGCCAGTTCCCGCTGGCGGCGGATTTGTTGCGTCACTGCATTGTCATCTTTCTGTCATACAGGATCGCTAGGGTGTGCGCATGAATGATCTGGCCAACTCCACCATGACTACAAATCCCCCCAAGCGAATTGACTTCAATACGCCTGAGCTGCAACGCAAGCGCCGTATTCGTGCGCTGAAAGATCGCCTGACCCGCTGGTACGTCCTCGTCGGCGGCCTCGCCGTTCTTGCCGCGATCACCCTGATCTTTTTCTTCCTCGGTTACGTCGTTGCGCCGCTGTTCCAGGGGGCCGACCTGACCGCCAAAGACGCCATCACGCCCGCCTGGATGCAAGACGCCGGCAAGCCGCTGATGATCTCCATTGAAGAGCAGAACCAGGTCGCCATGCGGGTTTCCGACAAGGGCCAGGCATTGTTCTTTGATATCGACACCGGCGCCGAACTGCGCCGCGTCGACCTGCCGATCCCGGCCGGTACCAGCGTGACCTCCATCGGTGAAGATCAACCTGGCCAGCCATTAGTGGCCGTGGGCTTGTCCAACGGCCAGGTCCTGGTGTTCCGTCACACCTATAAAGTCAGCTACCCGGAAGGCAAGAAAACCATCTCGCCGGCCATTGAATATCCATACGGCGAAACGCCAATCATGCTGAACGAGGCGGGCGGTGCTCTGGAGCACGTCAGCCTCAACGCTACCGATTCGACCCTGCTGCTGGCCGGCTCCACGGCCGCGCAACTGCATGTCCTGTCGCTGACCAGCGAAGAAAACATGATGACCGGCGAAGTCACCAACGAGCAGACGCGCGTTGAGCTGCCGCAAATGACCGAGCCGGTGAAGAACATCTTCATCGACCCGCGTCAGCAGTGGTTGTACGTGGTCAATGGTCGCGCTCAGGCCGACGTTTTCAGTCTGCGCGACAAGAGCCTTAACGGGCGCTACAAATTGCTTGAAGACGGTAATACCGAAGTCACCGCTATTACCCAATTGCTGGGCGGCATCTCGCTGATCGTCGGTGACTCCAAGGGTGGTCTGGCCCAATGGTTCATGGCTCGCGACCCGGATGGCGAGCAGCGTCTGAAGCAGATTCGTACTTTCCAGATGGGCGCTGCGCCGATCGTTGAAATCACCGCTGAAGAACGTCGTAAAGGCTTCGTTGCCCTCGATGCGTCCGGCAAACTGGGCGTGTTCCACAGCACCGCTCACCGCACTTTGCTGGTGGATCAGGTGGTCGACGGCCAAGGCCTTTTCGGCATGTCGCCACGGGCCAACCGCGTGATCGTGGAGCAGGGCGGCAAGCTGCAACCGTTGCTGCTCGACAACCCGCACCCGGAAGTCTCGTGGAGCGCGTTGTGGAGCAAGGTCTGGTACGAGAACTACGACGAGCCTAAATACGTCTGGCAATCGACCGCGGCCAACACCGACTTCGAGCCCAAGCTGAGCCTCTCGCCGCTGACCTTCGGTACCCTGAAAGCTGCGTTCTACGCGATGCTGCTGGCCGCGCCACTGGCCGTTGCCGCCGCGATCTACACCGCATACTTCATGGCCCCGGGCATGCGTCGCAAGGTCAAACCGGTGATCGAGCTGATGGAAGCAATGCCGACAGTGATCCTCGGCTTCTTCGCCGGCCTGTTCCTGGCGCCGTATGTGGAAGGGCATTTGCCCGGCATTTTCAGCCTGCTGATGCTCCTGCCGATCGGCATTCTGGTGGCGGGTTTCGTCTTCAGTCGCCTGCCTGAGTCCATCCGCCTGAAAGTGCCGGACGGCTGGGAAAGCGCGATCCTGATCCCGGTGATTCTGTTTGTGGGCTGGCTGTCGCTGTACATGAGCCCGTACATGGAAACCTGGTTCTTCGGCGGCGACATGCGCATGTGGATCTCCCACGACCTGGGCATCACCTACGACCAGCGCAACGCGTTGGTGGTCGGCCTGGCCATGGGCTTCGCAGTGATTCCGAACATCTACTCCATCGCCGAAGATGCCGTGTTCAGCGTGCCTCGGGGCCTGACCCTGGGCTCCCTGGCCCTCGGTGCCACACCGTGGCAGACCATGACCCGCGTGGTGATCCTCACCGCCAGCCCGGGCATTTTCTCGGCGCTGATGATCGGCATGGGCCGCGCGGTGGGTGAAACCATGATCGTGCTGATGGCCACCGGTAACACCCCGGTCATGGAAATGAACCTGTTCGAAGGCCTGCGCACCCTGGCGGCCAACGTTGCGGTGGAAATGCCTGAGTCGGAAGTCGGCGGCAGCCACTACCGCGTGCTGTTCCTCTCGGCGCTGGTGCTGCTGTTGTTCACCTTCATCATGAACACCCTCGCGGAACTGATTCGTCAGCGTCTGCGCAAGAAATACTCGTCGCTTTAAGAAAGGTAGAAGTCTGTGAAACAGAACTCCCTGAATGGATGGTTCAAGAGCGGCGCCCCCGGCGTCTGGATCAGCGGTGGCGCGGTGTCCATTGCGGTCATCATGACCATTGGCCTGCTGGCGGTGATTGCCGTGCGCGGCCTGGGTCACTTCTGGCCGGCGGACCTGATCCACGCCAGTTACGACGTGCCGGGCCAAGCCAATCACCTCGTCATCGGCGAAGTGGTGCAGAAGGAAGAAGTGCCACGCGAGCGCCTGAAAAGCGCTGGCCTGCCGGTGCCCGATCAGGGCCCGGAGTTCATGACCCGCGAGCTGATCAAGGTCGGCAACCGTGATCTGAACGGCACCGACTTCACCTGGATTGTCGGCGAGTGGCTGACCAACCAGAAAACCCCGCCTGAGCTGATGGCCATCGAGCGTCGCGAGTGGGGCAATTTCTACGGCTACCTGGTCAACGTCAAACAGGATGGCAAGGTCATCGCTGAAGGTGAGGCCGCATGGCCTGAGTTGCAGGCGCGTGTCGATCGCGTCAACCAGCTCGCCGCACAGCTCAAGACCCTGGAAAAGGCCGACATCGGCGCGATCAACGCCGGTCTCGAACGTGTGCGTCTGCACGGTCGCAAACTGGAACTGGACGGCCGTCTCGACGCTGCCGCGCAAGCGGACCTGGAGTCCGAGCGCGCTGAGCTGAATGCCCGTTATCAGGACATCGAAGCGCGTCTGAACGACCTGCACGCTCAGTTCAACCGCGACAGCCTGACTGCTCGCGATGCCAACGGTAAAGAAGTCGAAATCGGCATTGGCAAAGTGGTTCACGCCTACCAGCCGAACGCCATGGGCACCTTCACCAAGATCGGCTTCTACTTCAGCAAGGTCTGGGAATTCCTCAGTGACGACCCGCGTGAAGCCAACACCGAAGGCGGGATTTTCCCGGCGATTTTCGGCACCGTGATGATGACCCTGATCATGGCGATGATCGTAACGCCGTTCGGCGTGCTGGCGGCGGTCTACCTGCGTGAATATGCACGTCAGGGGCCAATGACTCGCTTGATCCGCATCGCGGTGAACAACCTGGCGGGTGTTCCGGCCATCGTTTACGGCGTGTTCGGTCTGGGCTTCTTCGTCTACGTGCTCGGCGGTTCGGTCGACCGGTTGTTCTTCCCTGAAGCACTGCCGGCGCCGACCTTTGGTACGCCGGGCCTGCTCTGGGCCTCGCTGACCCTGGCCCTGCTGGCCGTGCCGGTGGTGATCGTGGCCACCGAAGAAGGCCTGGCGCGGATTCCTCGCACCGTGCGCGAAGGTTCGTTGGCCCTTGGTGCGACCAAGGCCGAAACTTTGTGGAAGATCGTGCTGCCAATGGCCAGCCCGGCGATGATGACCGGGATGATCCTCGCGGTGGCCCGTGCCGCCGGTGAAGTGGCGCCGCTGATGCTGGTGGGTGTGGTGAAACTGGCGCCATCGCTGCCGCTGGATGGTAACTACCCGTACTTGCACCTGGACCAGAAGATCATGCACTTGGGCTTCCACATTTATGACGTCGGCTTCCAGAGCCCGAACGTCGAAGCCGCGCGGCCACTGGTCTACGCCACCGCATTTCTGCTGGTGCTGGTGATCGCCACGCTCAACTTGTCGGCGGTTTATATCCGTAACCATCTGCGCGAAAAATACAAAGCGCTGGATAGCTGATTTCCATGTGGGAGCGGGCTTGCTCGCGAAAGCGGTGGGTCAGGCAGCATTGATGTTGAATGTGCTGACCTCTTCGCGAGCAAGCCCGCTCCCACACTGGATCGCGTCCAACCGAACATTTATTGGGCATGCCACAAGTGGCGTCCCGAACCGAATTTGTTAGCACAGGGAGCCTCCCATGCAGCACGAAGCACATACTCACGGCATCAACATGTCGGCCCTGGGCCGCGACAAACAGAGCCTGAGCCTCGAGCAGGAAACCGTGGCCATCGAAGTACCGGGCCTGAGCCTGTTTTATGGCGACAAACAGGCGCTGTTCGACGTCAGCATGAACATCCCGAAACAGCGCGTGACCGCCTTCATCGGTCCGTCCGGCTGCGGCAAGTCCACGCTGCTGCGCACCTTCAACCGCATGAATGACCTGGTGGATGGCTGCCGCGTCGACGGCGCGATCAACCTCTACGGCAACAACATCTACCGCAAGGGCGAGGACGTGGCCGAGTTGCGTCGCCGGGTCGGCATGGTGTTCCAGAAGCCTAACCCGTTCCCGAAAACCATCTACGAAAACGTGGTTTACGGCCTGCGCATTCAGGGCATCAACAAGAAACGCATCCTCGACGAAGCCGTCGAGTGGGCGTTGAAAGGCGCGGCGCTGTGGGATGAGGTCAAAGACCGTCTACACGAGTCGGCACTCGGCCTGTCCGGTGGTCAGCAGCAACGTCTGGTGATTGCCCGCACCATCGCCGTGGAGCCGGAAGTACTGTTGCTCGATGAACCATGCTCGGCACTCGACCCGATCTCCACGCTGAAAGTCGAAGAACTGATCTACGAACTGAAATCCAAGTTCACCATTGTTATCGTGACCCACAACATGCAACAGGCCGCGCGGGTTTCCGACTACACGGCGTTCATGTACATGGGCAAACTGGTGGAATTCGGCGACACCGACACCCTGTTCACCAATCCGGCGAAGAAGCAGACCGAAGACTACATTACCGGTCGTTACGGCTAGGAAGCTGTTGTTGCTCACTGAACTGACGCTGCGGTCCACCGCACCTTACCGGACGCTCCAAGGACGCCAACATGATTAGTAAAGAAGGCCTTACCCATCACATCTCCCAGCAGTTCAACGCTGAGCTCGAGGAAGTGCGCAGCCACCTCCTGGCCATGGGCGGGCTGGTGGAAAAGCAGGTCAATGACGCGGTCACCGCGCTGATCGAGGCCGACTCCGGTCTGGCCCAGCAAGTGCGTGAGATCGACGACCAGATCAACCAGATGGAACGCAACATCGACGAAGAATGCCTGCGCATTCTGGCCCGTCGCCAACCGGCGGCGTCGGACTTGCGTTTGATCATCAGCATCTCCAAATCGGTGATCGACCTGGAGCGCATCGGCGACGAAGCCACCAAGATCGCCCGCCGTGCCATTCAGTTGTGCGAAGAAGGCGAAGCGCCGCGCGGTTACGTCGAGGTTCGCCACATCGGCGACCAGGTGCGCAACATGGTTCGCGATGCGCTGGACGCGTTTGCCCGCTTCGACGCCGACCTGGCGTTGTCGGTGGCGCAGTACGACAAGATCATCGACCGCGAATACAAGACCGCACTGCGTGAACTCGCCACCTACATGATGGAAGACCCGCGCTCTATCTCGCGGGTCTTGAGCATTATCTGGGTACTGCGTTCCCTGGAGCGGATCGGCGACCACGCGCGCAATATCTCGGAACTGGTGATTTACCTGGTGCGCGGCACCGACGTGCGTCACTTGGGCCTCAAGCGCATGAAGGAAGAAGTTGAAGGCACAAGTGCCGAAACCGCTAATGTTCCGGGCAAAGCTGACGATAAGTAAGATTGCCCAAGAAAAGCGCCCGGCCTTTTGGCTGGGCGTTTTTGTTTGTGTGGCTTTTGAATTGAAAAGCAGCACCCGCGAACGAAAAGTCCCGGCGTGACTGAAGAGTTTTGGCAAAGTGCCATCAGCCAGCGTTATGCTTGCCGGGATTTTTAAAGGGGTGTTGGATGAGCAAGATCAGTGTGTTGGTCGTGGACGATGCGTCGTTCATTCGTGACCTGGTGAAGAAGTGCCTGCGCAACTACTTCCCGGGGATCCGGACAGAAGATGCCGTCAACGGCAAAAAGGCCCAGGCCATGCTGGCCAAAGAAGCATTCGACCTGGTTCTGTGCGACTGGGAAATGCCGGAAATGTCCGGTCTTGAACTGCTGACCTGGTGCCGCGAGCAGGACAACCTCAAGACCATGCCGTTCGTGATGGTCACCAGCCGTGGCGATAAAGAGAACGTCGTCCAGGCGATTCAGGCCGGGGTTTCGGGCTACGTCAGCAAGCCTTTCACCAACGAGCAACTGCTGACTAAGGTCAAGCAGGCACTGAACAAGGTCGGCAAGCTCGACACCTTGATGAACAGTGCGCCGACCAAAATGAACTCGGCGTTCGGCAACGACTCCCTTAGCGCGCTCACGGGTGGCAAGGCAGCCGTGGTCACGCCATCGGCGGCACCGGTCAACCCATTCGCCAGACCTGCCGCCGCCGCACCAGCCCCGGCCGCCGCACCGTCTCGCGGCTTGCTTAACAGCCCGCCGATCAAGGCGCCTGCTGCCGCCGCAGCATCAGCTGGCGGTCGTGGCCAAGGCCAACTGCGCCTGCCAAGCGGCACCCAGCAATGCGTGATCAAGGCCTTGAGCATCAAGGAAGCGCTGCTGGTGGTGAAACGCACCGACACGCTGCCGCAAGTCCTCGACAGCGCCGTGCTCGACCTGGAGCAGGGCGATAACGCTGAAATCGCCCGCCTCAACGGCTACCTGCATGCCATCGTCGCCTTCGAGCCGAAACCTGACAGCGAATGGCTGCAACTGACTTTCCGCTTTGTCGACCAGGATGCGCAGAAGCTCGACTACATCTCCCGCCTGATCGCCCGTGGCACTGCGCAGAAGCATTTCGTACCGGGCGCATAAGCCCGGCGTCGCCTTCTCGTACGCCTTCGCGGGCAAGCCTCGCTCCTACAGGTTCACCGTTTACCTGTGGGAGCGAGGCTTGCCCGCGAAGGGGCCATCGAATTCACCGCACATCCCCTGAACCGCCCATTTTGAAACATCTGTTGACTACGCTGGTCCATTTCAGCTGCTAGGCTCCTTTCCAGGCCTTACTCGACAGAATCTTGCCCATGCTCGCGCGCCTGCTGTTTTTCTGTGGTCTGCTCATGGCCTCCACCTCGGCTGTGGCCATGACGATTTACCGGTCCACCAACGCCAGTGGCGTGGTCTCTTACAGCGACCGCCCCACCAAAGGCGCGAAGGTGTTCGTTTTTCGCGACCGGATGGTCGAGCGCCTTGAGCGGCAGGTGTACCTCGATATCAAGAAGCAGAGGGGCATGGACAGTGTGTTCGTGCGCAACGATCTGTATGCGCCCGTCGAGATCGAGCTGAGTTTTTCCGGGCTGAATAATGTCAGCGGCGCGCCGAGCCGACCGATTCGTCGGGTTATGCCGGCGCGCAGTAACATTCGTCTGGCGCTGCTCAAGGCGACGAAGGCCGGAAGGCCGCTGGCGTATACCCCGAAGTTCGAATATTCCCTGGGCGACCCCGCAGGGGCCGCCATGGCCTATCGATATCCATTACCCTGGCGCGGTGGGCCGTTTCGGCTGAGTCAAGGCGCCAATGGCCAATACAGCCACTACGGGCCAAAGAACCGTTATGCGATGGACATCGCCATGCCCGAAGGCACGCCTATCATCGCGGCGCGCGGTGGCATGGTGGTGAAAACCGAGAATGGCCAGACCGGGCGCGGCAACGATCCGTCGGGCAATTTCGTGCGGGTGTTGCACGATGACGGGACCATGGGCGTGTACCTGCACCTCAAGAAAGGTTCGGTCAGCGTACGGGAAGGTCAGCGAGTGACGGTGGGCAGTGCGCTGGCGCTGTCGGGCAACACCGGCAACAGCAGCGGCCCGCACCTGCACTTCGTGGTGCAGCGCAACACCGGGCTGGGGCTGGTATCGATTCCGTACCAGTTCAATCAACCGGTAGGCGCGTTGCCCAACTTTGCGTTGGGCAAGCAGTAATGGGTTGTCTGGTCTGACGCATTCGCGAGCAAGCCCGCTCCCACATTTGATCGGCGTCGAACCCTATTTATGTGATCGACGCATAACAAGTGTGGGAGCGGGCTTGCTCGCGAAGGGATCAACACGGATCCGGTCAGGGATCGCTTAGTCCAGCATCAACACCTTCGCCAAAATGATCTTCGGCCCTTTCATCTTCTTGATGATGATCCGCAAGCCTTCGACTTCCAGCACTTCTTCCTCTTCCGGCACCCGTTTCAGGGTTTCGTAGACCAGCCCGGCGAGGGTTTCCGCTTCGATGTGGTCCAGATCGATGCCCAACAGGCGTTCAACCTTGAACAGCGGCGTATCGCCCCGCACCAGCAGTTTGCCCGGTTGATACGCGAGGATCCCGCGTTCGGCCTTGCGGTGTTCGTCCTGAATGTCGCCCACCAGCACTTCCAGCACGTCTTCCATGGTCAGGTAGCCGATGATGTTGCCGTCGGCTTCCTCGACCACAGCGAAATGCGAACCGCCCTTGCGGAATTGCTCCAACAACTGCGACAGCGGCATGTGGCGCGACACGCGCTCCAGCGGCCGGGTCAGTTCGGCGAGGTTGAACGACTCGGGAATGTGATCCAGCGCGGCCAGTTCCAGCAGCAAATCCTTGATGTGCAGCAGGCCGACGAACTCCTGGCGCTCGCTGTCATACACCGGGTAGCGGCTGAACTTGTGGCGACGGAACATCGCCAGAATTTCCTTGAGCGGCGCGTTGAACTCCAGTGTCACCAGGTCTTCCCGGGAGTTGGCCCAGTCGACCACTTCCAGCTCGCCCATTTCCACCGCCGAGGCCAAAACGCGCATGCCTTGGTCGCTCGGGTCCTGGCCACGGCTGGAGTGCAGGATCAGTTTCAGTTCTTCGCGGCTGTAATGATGCTCATGGTGCGGGCCGGGCTCACCCTGGCCGGCGATGCGCAGGATTTGGTTGGCGCTGGCGTTGAGCAGGTAGATGGCCGGGTACATGGCCCAGTAGAACAGGTACAGCGGCACCGCCGTCCAGAGCGACAACAGCTCGGGTTTGCGGATGGCCCAGGATTTCGGGGCCAGTTCGCCGACCACGATGTGCAGGTACGAAATGATGAAGAACGCCGTGAAGAACGAAACTGCCTTCACCACCTCAGCGGAATCCACGCCCACGGCACTCAGTACGGGTGCCAGAAGGTGCGCGAACGCAGGTTCGCCGACCCAGCCCAGACCCAGCGAGGCGAGGGTGATACCCAATTGGCAGGCCGAGAGATAAGCATCGAGCTGACTGTGCACGGTGCGCAGGATATGCCCTCGCCAACCGTTCTTTTCAGCGATGGCTTCGACGCGGGTCGAGCGCAATTTGACCATGGCAAACTCTGCCGCAACGAAAAAGCCGTTGAGCAAAACCAGGATCAGAGCAAAAAGAATCATGCCGAAATCGGCGAATATTGTTGCGAGGGTCAAGCCAGGGGAAGGGTCCATGATGGAGTTTTGCGGGTTCCGTGTATTCGAAAGGAAAGAAAAAAGTGCGCCTGAAGGGCAGGCACAAGTCAGCCAATGTAGCGGCTGACCGGGCAATTGCCTAGTGGCGAGTGCTGGCCGGTATCAATCGGCGGCACTGATGACGCGGGATTTTGTCACTTGGGCTGGCGCAAAATGGCAAGTGAACGTGCTGCCGTGGCCCGGCACACTGCTGATTTCCATACGTGCCCGGTGGCGCAGCAACACATGTTTGACGATGGCCAGCCCCAGCCCTGTGCCGCCGGTGTTGGAGTTGCGGCTGGAATCGACGCGATAGAAGCGTTCAGTCAGGCGCGGCAAGTGTTTGCTGTCGATGCCGATCCCCGAATCCTGCACGCTCAGGTGTGCGCCTTGATCGTCACCCCACCAGCGAATGCGGATATTGCCCTCGGCCGGTGTGTACTTCACTGCGTTGAACACCAGGTTGGAAAACGCGCTACGCAATTCTGCTTCGCTACCCTTGAGCAGAATCGTCGGATCGGCTTCCAGGGTGATGTGCTGATTACGTTGACCGGACAGTTGCTGAGCGTCGCCCTTGATCGATTGCAGCAGGCTGTCGATGGACACCGGTTGATTGTCCGACGGGTAATCGGTGGCTTCCAGTTTGGCCAGCAGCAGCAAATCGTTGAGCAAGGTTTGCATGCGCCCGCCTTGCTGTTGCATCTGCTGCAGGGCACGGGTCCAGCGCGGGTTCACTTCCTCGACGTTGTCGAGCAGGGTTTCCAGGTAGCCGCAGATCACCGTTAGCGGTGTGCGCAGTTCGTGGGAGACGTTGGCGATGAAGTCTTTGCGCATCTGCTCCAGCTGATGGATACGCGTCACGTCGCGCACCAGCATCAAGTGTTCGTTGTTGCCATAACGGGTGATGTACAGCTGAATGCGCAGGCGATCATTGATCGGCGAAGGGATTTCCAGCGGCTCGGCGTAGCTGTCCTGCTCGAAGTATTCCTTGAAGCGCGGATGGCGCACCAGATTGGTCACGGGCTGGCCGCTGTCCTGGGGGGTCTTGAGGCCAAGCAAGGTTTCGGCGGCGCGGTTCCACCATTCCAGGTTGCCGTCGCTGTCGAGCATGATTACCGCGTCTTTGAGCGCGGCGGTGGATTCCTGGACCCGGTCGATCACCGCTTGCAGGCGTCCGCGCACTCGTTGGTCGCGGCGTTGCAGGTGGTAAATGCTGTCGAACACTTCGCCCCACAGGCCATAGCCATCGGGCGGTGCTTCATCGGGTTTGTGCAGGCGTAGCCATTCGTGCAAACGCAGCAGTTGCTTGAGGGTCCAGGCCAGATAAAGGCCCAGGCCCACGGCGAGGCTCCAGCCGTAGAAGCCGGTGATCAGGCCGATCACCAGGCAGGCGGTGACCAGCAACAGCATGTGGCGAATCAGGGTGCCATGCCAGTTTTGGTTCACGGAAAAATGCGTCCTTGTCAGCGAGTCTGGCGGTCGGCTCAGGCCTTGGTGGAAAACCGGTAACCGGTGCCGCGCACGGTTTGTACCAGATTTTCGTAAGCATCGCCGAGGGCTTTGCGCAGGCGACGGATGTGCACATCGACGGTGCGCTCTTCGACATAGACATTGCCGCCCCAGACCTGATCCAGCAACTGGCCGCGGGTGTAGGCACGTTCCTGGTGGGTCATGAAAAATTGCAGCAAACGGTATTCGGTCGGGCCCATCTCGGCGGGTTTGCCGTCGATGGTCACGCGGTGGCTGATCGGGTCCAGCAGCAGGCCGCCGACTTCGATCGGCGCTTCGCCATCGGTCGGACCGGCGCGGCGTAGCACGGCTTTCAGGCGCGCCACCAGCTCTCGCGGGGAAAACGGTTTGGTGATGTAGTCATCGGCGCCGACTTCCAGGCCCTGGATCTTGTTGTCCTCTTCGCCCTTGGCGGTGAGCATGATGATCGGGATATCCCCGGTCAGCTCATCGCGCTTGAGGCGGCGGGCCAGTTCGATGCCAGAGGTGCCGGGCAGCATCCAGTCGAGCAAAATAAGGTCCGGCTTACGGTCGACGATAATGGCATGGGCCTGCTGCGAGTTCTCCGCCTCCAGGCAGTCATAGCCGGCCATTTCCAACGCAACGGCGATCATTTCGCGAATGGGCGCTTCGTCGTCGACGATCAGAATGCTCCTGCCAACCATGCGTTAATCCTCTTGTCATTTAACTGTCTTGCGCCGCATTAGATAACGGAATTATTGCAGTCGTGTGACAGTATTTTAGCCGTCCTGCGATTGTCGTGATCCTGAACTAAGCTCTAAGTCCGAATCCTGACAACCACAAGAGGAAGGTTTCCATGAATCACATTGCTCAATCCTGGAAGGCCCTGCTGGTCACGGCTGCGCTAACGCTGCCGTCCCTGGCCTTTGCTGCCGATCCGGCCATGATGAAAGACGGAATGATGGTCGATCACAAGGGCATGACGGTGTACACATACGACAAGGACTCAGGCGGTAAGTCGATGTGCAACGGCGAGTGCGCTGAATACTGGCCGCCAATGATGGCGCCGGCGGGCGCCAAGCCCGAAGGCAAGTGGAGCACGATCAAGCGTGACGACGGTAAGATGCAGTGGGCCTATGATGGCAAGCCGCTTTACACCTTCATGAAGGACAAAAAACCCGGTGACATGGCAGGCGACAATATGAAGAGCGTCTGGCACATCATGCGCGAGCATAAATAAGCGATTCGCCTGCGCCGTAAACAGTTCGCGGCCTGCAGTCGCTCCATCCCTCTGTTGGAGCTGGCACAGGCTGCGATCTTTTCCAACGGTCAACGCAACGCGTAATCCAGCACAATCCCGACAAAAATCGCCAACCCGGCCCAATGATTGTGCAAAAACGCCTGGAAGCAACGCATCCGGTCCTTGCTGCGGGTGTACCAGAACTCCCATGCAAAACAACCCGCCGCCGCCAGTAGCCCGAGGTGGAACCAGCCACCTAGATGGAATTTCGAACCCGCCAGCAGCAGGCATCCCAATGCCAACCCCTGCAAAGTCAGAATGATCACCCTGTCGGCGTCGCCAAACAGAATCGCTGTGGATTTCACCCCGATTTTCAGATCGTCGTCGCGGTCGGTCATGGCGTAATAGGTGTCGTAGCCAACGGTCCACAACAAGTTGGCGATCCACAATAACCAGGCCGCCGCCGGCAGTTCACCGGTTTGGGCGGTGAACGCCATCGGCATGCCCCAGGAAAACGCCGCGCCCAGCACCACTTGCGGGTAGTAGGTGTAGCGCTTCATAAATGGATACGTGAACGCCAGGGCCAAACCGCCCAGCGACAGCCACACGGTCTTCGCGTTAGTACACAGCACCAGCAGGAAACTCACGCCCATCAGCACTGCGAAGAACACCAGGGCTTCTTTCGAGCTGATCTTGCCGCTCACCAGTGGCCGCTGTTCGGTGCGTTTCACGTGGCCATCGACCTTACGGTCCGCCCAATCGTTGATCACACAACCGCCGGCACGGGTCAGTACCACGCCGAGCACGAAAATCACGATATTGGCCAATGAAGGCGAACCTTCACCGGCAATCCAGAGTGCCCACAACGTTGGCCACAGCAGCAAGTAAATGCCGATCGGCTTATCCATGCGGGTCAACTGAATGAAATCCCAGGCCCGAGGACTCACGCGGTTCAGGGACTTGAGCAGGCTCTGGTACATCAGCAATTCTCCGGATGGGCGCGGGCGGCGCTCCACAAGGTCGGCAGGAAGATCTCGGCCACCAGCACGCTCAAGGCGCCGCGGTCGAAACGCGAGCGCCGGCCCCATAATTCAGGCGCCTGAGCATCCATCGGTAGCCATGCTTGAGGATAGTGACAAACCTCAATGGCCCGGCGCTGAAATGCCCGATCACAAAACAGCAATTCGCCCAGCGAACGGCTGCCCAATTCATCCATATGCAACCCGTCGCCCTGCAGTGCGCTACGCGCCGCCACGCTGCGGGCAAACACCCAGGCTTCACCGTGCCCGCGCAGATACACCTCGCGCACCCAGCCCTCACTGCCTTCGGCCAGCTCCAGCGCAGCACATTCATCGGCGCGCAGCGATTGCCAGCCTTCGAACAGCGGTGTGACGCTGAAACCGTCATTCGACAAGCGGATCAGGCGTCGGGTCAGCGATCCTTCATCGAACAACCAATCTAGCGTAGACGTGTCGGGGAGGGGCGTCAGTTGGCTTCGAGAGAGCCAGAGTGGCGTCGGGGAGGGGGATTTTGAGTGCGGCACAGTGAGTCATTATTGGCAGCAAATGAGGCGGCGAGCTTACCATGTCAGACGGCGATTTTGACTGATCCGGCCTGCCGTTGCGCCGAACAGGCTTGCATCTGCCGGGCGCGATCAGTACAAAACGCCCCTGAGCCGGACGGCAACACTTTACCGATCGACCGTTCGCGCCGGCAAAAGTCTGAATCCTGAGGAAGTACCTGAATGAAAAAGTGGCAATGTGTGGTCTGCGGCCTGATCTATAACGAAGCCGAGGGCTGGCCGGACGACGGTATTGCGGCGGGCACACCGTGGCAGGACGTGCCGGAAGACTGGCTGTGCCCGGACTGCGGCGTGGGCAAGATGGATTTCGAAATGATTGAAATCAACTAAGACAAGCAAGGAGCAAGGAATGAACGCACCTGTCGTGATCGTCGGCACTGGGCTGGCTGGCTACAACCTGGCCCGGGAGTTTCGCAAACTCGATGGCGAAACCCCGCTGCTGCTGATTACCGCAGATGACGGACGCTCCTACTCCAAGCCGATGCTCTCCACCGGCTTCGGCAAGAATAAAGACGCCGACGGCCTGAGCATGGCCGAACCGGGTGCCATGGCCGAGCAATTGAAAGCCGAAGTGCGTACCCACACGCGCATCAGCGGTATCGACCCAGGCCATAAGCGCCTGTGGATTGGTGAAGAGGCGGTGATCTACCGCGACCTTATCCTGGCCTGGGGCGCGGAAACCGTGCGGGTGCCGATCGAAGGCGATGCCGCTGACGCCGTTTTTCCGATCAACGATCTTGAAGACTACGCACGCTTTCGAGCGGCCGCGGCCGGCAAACGTCGGGTGTTGCTGCTGGGCGCCGGTTTGATCGGCTGCGAATTCGCCAACGACCTGATTCTCGGTGGTTACGAGGTGCAACTGGTTGCACCGTGCGAACAGGTCATGCCGACCTTGCTGCACCCGGCGGCGGCCACTGCGGTCCAGGCCGGCCTGGAAAGCCTGGGCGCGCGCTTCCACCTCGGGCCGGTGCTCAATCGCTTGCAGCGAGTGGCAGACGGCCTGGAAGCGCACCTGTCCGACGGCCAGGTCATCCCTTGCGATGTGGTGGTCTCGGCGATCGGTCTGCGTCCGCGTATCGACCTGGCGGCCGCTGCCGGGGTGCAGGTCAATCGCGGCGTGGTGGTCGACCGTCACCTGAAAACCTCCCACGCCAACATTTACGCCCTGGGCGACTGCGCCGAGGTCGATGGGCTGAATCTGTTGTACGTCATGCCCCTCATGAGTTGTGCGAGAGCGCTGGCCCAGACCCTCGCCGGAAACCCTACCGCGGTGAGTTATGGCCCGATGCCGATCACCGTGAAAACACCGGTCTGCCCATTGGTGGTTTCGCCGCCACCACGGGGCGCGGAAGGCGTCTGGACGGTCGAAGGGCAGGGCGCGGACATCAAGGTGCTATGCCGCGACAGCGCCGGCAAATTGCTGGGCTATGCCCTGACAGGCGCGGCGGTGATGGAAAAACTCGCTCTGAACAAAGAGCTTCCCGCCTTGCTGGCGTAAATAGCGGTCGTTCTGTCGGAATCACCCCGCTTTTGCTCCCACAAAGGTCGCGGGGAGACTGGCGCCGCTCTAAAGCGCGTGCCATTCTCACTCCCGTCTGCCGCAGAGTAGAGCACCTGCGGCGCCTTAGGCGCTGTTCCAACGAGAACAGCACGGACATAACAACAAAAAACCGTCAAAGGGGCTTCACTAATGCGTAAACCAGAACTCGCCGCTGCAATTGCGGAAAAAGCAGACCTCACCAAAGAGCAGGCCAACCGCGTCCTCAACGCCGTTCTCGAAGAAATCACCGGCGCTCTGCACCGCAAAGACAGCGTCACGCTGGTGGGTTTCGGCACCTTCCTGCAACGCCATCGCGGTGCCCGTACGGGCAAGAACCCGCAGACCGGTGAGCCAGTCAAAATCAAGGCCAGCAACACTGTTGCGTTCAAGCCGGGAAAATCGTTGAAAGACAGCGTTAATCCATAATTGCGGCGAATTCCCTTAAAAACGGGGAGAACCGTATTGAACAATGGGCACACCGATTAAGTCGGGTGCCCATTTTTTGTTGAACGCAGAGATCCCTCTACCAGATGCTGAGTGGGACCTAGGCTCTATCAATTGAGCCGACCTTCTCCGTATCGACCACTTCTGCACCTACCAGATTTAGTTCTTTAAGTGCAGTGGCGGCGTGAGGCGAAAGAAATACGAATCCAAGTAAAGTAATTTCACCGATACTAAAAAAATCTGTGCTGACATTTTCTTTGATTGTCAGGCTGATGATATTTTTGATTTCGCCGCTCGCTCGAAAATTAATCTTCGACTGTGTCTGATCGATCACGTCCACAGGCTCCTTGTCTATTCGTTGCTGGCGCATGAAAAAATATGGGCGCTGTGCGACCGAAACGCCCTTCGGGTTGACGATCTCCAGTTCTGCGATCTCCCATCGGGAAGTCTTGAGGGTCTGGAAGGCTTTCAGGAAGCGCTCACTGACAATATGCCCCTCAAAGGCTGTGCAAAAGTCAAAGTCATAGCGCTTGTCCTTGGTAATCAGCACCAGCTTTTTCGGGAGGGGAGCGAGAGCTTCGTCGGGGCCCGCGTCGTGCCAGTCGGCATCCATCGCATCGTCATAGGCGCCAGGGCTGAACGACTCATGAATGACGCCATCAATGAAGGTGGGGCAGTTTTTGTCTTTCTTGAATGCAAGGGTATAGAACATGAAAGCCTCTTGTCAGCAAAGTCGACCGGTACTGGATTTGGTTCGTATTCTTCCTGAAACAGTCTTCTTGCGAAGGCTGCTTTGTAGTGATGAAACCTGTTGCTGTGCCTGTGCCTTGGTAATAAGTTTTGCGTTATAGCGTGCTTTGATCCTGCCCAGTTTTCTGTCCACCAGGTCCGAATAGTCCTTGTGTGAACCATTGTGGTAAACCGGTCTGCCAATGGCCGCGGCCTTTACTTGGCTATCGGGCATCAGCAGGCCGTTGGGGGCTGTGTCCCGTGTGCCGCCCAGACCAATGGAGTTCATGAATTTGTCATGCCGCTTCCATACCGCTACCGGGATGACATGTTGGGCTTGCATGTTGTCACCAACGACGCCTCCCAGAGATGTATCGAGGACAGAGCTGGGGCTCCAGCCCCACGGGTCTGTCCAGCCAATGGGGTTGGGTCCATAACCATAGAGGTTCAGGCCACCCGCCAAGCCAATCGGATCCGGCGTCGTAAAACGCCCCACATCCGGATCATAGAACCGAAACGTGTTGTAGTGCAGCCCGGTCTCCCGGTCCAGGTACTGACCCTGGAACCGCAGGTTCTGTTCCTCGATGTAATACGGTTCGCGTATCTCCTGGAGGGTGTTGCCCCAGACTCGATACCAGGCCTGCCACACCATGGCGCCGTCGGCTTCCGTCAGTTGCTCGGGCAGGTCGCTCAGGTCGTTGTGGTAGTAACGGACCTTCTGCAAGCCGCCGCTGCCATCGACCCGCGCCAGCGGTTCATAACCGTTATCGGCATACAGATACAGGCTGGTCTGGCTATTGCGGTGTTCCTGCAACAAGCGCAAGCCATCCCAGGTAAAGCGCGTTTCACCCAGCGGATAGCCGTTGTTGTCGTGCTCGGTCTTGCCGATTCGCCGCCCCAACGGATCGTAGGTCATGCGCACAATCGTTTCCCGCGCACCGTTTTCGTTGCGCACTTCAATCAACCGGCTTTCGGCGTCGTAGGCAAAGCGTTGCAGGCCCCGTTTAGCGCTGCGCTTTTCGATCATCCGGCCAAACGCGTCGTAGCGGTAACGCTTGTCCTGGAAGGTCAGCAGTTTGTTGTGCACCACCAGCCCGGCGCCGGGTTGTGGGCCGTCCAGCAGGTTGGCGGCGGCGTCGTAGGCGAAGGTTTCGCGCTGGCCGTGCAGACTGTCCTGACTGGCGATGATTCGGCCGGTGGCGTCGTAGTGCAGCAGTTGCCGGTGTTGCGCGGCGGGTTGTTGGTCGATTTTGCTGATCAGGTTGTCGGCGGGGTCGTACTCGAAATGTTTCTGCACCGCTGCTGGCATCAGCGAGGGTTGGCTGGTGTGTCGGCGTTGGCGTGAGCGTAAACGGCCGCTGCGGTCGTATTCGCTGCGGGTGCTGATCTGGCCTTGGGTGCGCAGCACTTCGCGGTGCAGGCGATCACGTTCGAAGTCGCTGATGACCTGGCCGTCGAGGTTGATCTGGTGCAGGTGGCCGCTGCCGTAGTAGAGGCGATTGAGCCAGCGGCCGTCGGGCAGTTGGGTCTGGATCAGGTTGCCGAGTTCGTCGTAGTGGTAGTGCAGGCTCCCGGCCGCGCTTTGTTCTTCGAGCAATTGGCCGAGGGCGTCGTAGGCGAAGCTCAGGGTTTGTGCGTTGCCGTGGTAGTCGGTGAAGGTGACGGCAGTGAGTTGGTCCAGTGGATCGTAGGTGTAGTCGGTGCGGCCATCGTCGGTGACTTTGGCGATCAGCCGGCCGTATGTTATCCAGAGCGGCTTGCTGTTCGATTCACCTGGGCTTTTATAGGCTGTACAAGATATTGTAAAACGAGGTTGGATTATCTTTTATCAAGGATAGATCCTGGCCTATGGATATTTTTTCGAATAATGATTTATTGATTGCCATTCGACGAGTGATTATTGCTTCCAACAGTTTGCTGAACAGCGTCTCATCATTTATGTGTTTTTTCAGTTTTAGAATTTCGCGAGGCTTGCTTTTCAGAATATAGAAGGAGTAATTCATCAAGATAATATTGGAGACAAACAGATTTTCCGTTGATTGAAGGGGGTTGATCGTATCGATCAAAGCATTAAAGATCTGCTTCTTGTTTTGAGCGTATGCGTGCAAAAATACGTCGGGATACATGAGTTCACTGTGGCGGTCATTAATCCTGAAATGGTAATTTGTATCGTCGGGCTCGGTCAATAACGTGACGATGCTTGTTTGATAGCTTTTCAATGTGCTTAGCAACTCATGTTCTTTTCTGATATCAAACTTGATCGCTTTGTAAGCCAAATTGATAACATCCAGAAAAGCTACTGGCCCCAAGGTGTCGGTAGCCATTACCAACTGATTATCCTTGATGCTGAACCGACGATATGCTTCGTCGTCAATACTCAATTCGAAAAGCAGGAACCTGAGCATGTAGTTCCTGTGCTGTGCATCTGCGTCGAGAGGACTGTTCTTCAAGCTGATCAACTGAATCAGATAGAAGAAAATAAAATAGTCTTTGTTGGTTCGTTGGCGGTTGTCGATTTCAAGTAGATAGCCAAAGCGGGACAGAACCAAGAGAAGGGCATAGCAGTCCGATTCCGTGAAACCGATTTTCGACATGGATTTTTCGAAGGCGCTTATGGAAAATAAATCGTGCCAGCGGCTCACGAAAAAGGTCGAACCGTTGCGTTTTCTGGCGACGACAGACAGCAGTGAGGGCTCGTCTTCTTCGTAAAAAACAGCGCCCAGCTTCGTTGGACGCAGCCGAATGTTCAGGAAATTTTCAAGCTTGTATGAAAGTAGATTGAATATGTCCATTTCTTAAGGTTTTCCACATGCTGTCATGATTTACCCGGACCGCTTTCTCATCTTTTGTATTCGGAACCAAAACCCCTTTACCGCCTTGATAATTGCCCTGTGCGCGGCTTTGGCATCGCCCATCTTCTGGGCTTCGTCAGGCTGAAACCCTTGTGTAATGTGGCTTTTCAGGAACGTCCATGCTCAGGCAATGCCTGAAAATTTTTATTCTGGCACTTAGCATCATCCTGCCGCATACAAATAAATTGCATCTTCTGAAATGTATATTATTTTTCTGTTTGGGTGTGCCTGAACTGGAGTGATTAATAACTCGCGCAGATCGCCTGAAGTCACAGCATCATCAAGAAAACTCAAGAGATCGTTTCTTTCTGCCTTATACAGTTCGCCTTTGAAAATTATTTTTTTGCCTTTGTTAGCAATCAGCTTGTGCGCCACATAATAGTAGTCTGAAGTCGTGTGAGGCTCCAGATCTCTAAGTGAGTTGAGTGCTTGAATGAAATCGCCTGAAAGTGTTGGCTGTAACATCAGTGAATAGATAGCTTCTCTGCTTTCATTCGGGCCCAATTCAAATTTTTTAAGTTTTTCCAATCGATAGTTGTTTTTCATGCTAGTTCGGAACGTCATAGAAAATATGACCATCCCCTCCATTGTTGTACCACTTGATATGAGGTGTGTCTCCAAAGCCGCCTTCTGGAGCCATGTGTTGCTCGTGGCCCTTAGAGTATTTTGCGGCACCATCGGAGCCATCACTTTGACACGGGCTATTGCCAAGAGGAAAAATCAGAAATATATATTTCATTTAGAATCAAATCCAGAGGTATGTCCTCAATACTATCGGCTATCTCATCATAAGGAGCGGGTAGCACATAGGAGAATCCGAAGTCATCATCGATAATTACTGAGCCATTAAATATCCGTTGACGCCTGGTAAGTTTTTTTATTTGTCCAAAAGACATTCCTGTAGAAAGTACACCTCTGTAAAGTCCTGGGTAATGTACATTACAACCAATTGAGAATATTGTTCCATCAGAAAGGGTTGCTATAGTGATGGTGTCATCTACTATATAGGCCACTCTCGTTTCGCCGTCTGGTAGGTTATAGTTCTTTACCTTGATGCTATGTTTTCTATATAGCTCATCGATATGGTTGGAGATGTTTTCCTCTAATATGATGTTTGCTGCGGAGTGCTTGGATTTGATATCTGCTGTGAAGTCAATCATATTTAAGCTCCACCATTCATAAACGTGCCATTAACATAAACTGGAGAGTCAACGCGAAGCTGAGTGCTGAGTGCTGTGAGGTATGATGAGAGCTCTTGAGTTTCATACTAAGATAGGTTGGCGAGAGCACGACAGTCAGGACATACGCCATGCTCCGATGCTGCCCTCACCACAGGGGATTTGCGCTTCTAACCAAGTTCGCTACTTGTGCGGCGTTGGCTCACTCACTCCTCGTCCAAATCTTCCTCATCGATCAGCCCTTGAACAAACCGGAGGAAGTTCGAGCAGACAAGTTTTTCGGATTGGGCCTGATTATCTTCAGGGCTTAAGTCGCTATCAAAGCTGTCAGTCGTGAAATAACTAACGGCCTCTGTATCAAGATTCAAGCAAAAGAAGTTGCCACCCCAGTCGTTCGCGAAAGGCAGGAGGTGTGCAGGAAGTACCTGTTTTTTCAGCATCAACTGATAGGTGGACAGCAGCGTGGAGTCGCCACCGGTAATCGGTTTGAACGCAGCCACTTCCAGTGGCTCGTCAAATTCTTCGCTGACCCAATAGGTCCGCTCCGGTTCGCCGCCGTTGTACTTGAGGTAATGGTTTCTAAAGGGCGTCGGTAGCTTCTTGCCAATGGCGGATTCCAGGTGATCCAGATCCGCTGTCGTGGCCGCTTCGTCATTTGAGAATGTGTTTTCAAGCATCGTTAATCTCCCGTCATGAACAGCGGCCAGGTTTGGGTTTAGGAATCTTGTTAGCCAGCCAACATTTTTTGGAGGCTGCAAGGACTGACTCAGTGCTCTCGTGTTTTTCATATTGAGCGACCGAACCACGGTGCGGGAGCGTAGCCTCATGCGCAGCTGTTTTGACAAGTTGAATCGTGGTTGTCCCTTCGCTCCACTTTTCTACTGCGTTATCTCTGGATCCGGAGCCGGAGTGACCACACTCGCCCAACTGGCCGTACGTTTGCGTTGTGTCAGAGCACGCAATGCTACTGCGTCAGGCTCGCCCTTTTTTGTGAATTTGACAGGTGCCAAAACATAGAGCATCACCTTTTCATCGTCGGGGATCGTCTCTTTTTCAGTTTTCGTATCCCAAGCTTTATCCACGGCCACGAAAGCATCCACTCCGGCTGGCCAAGCCAGGTCTGCATACACTGCATCGGAACGACGAATCAAGAAGCCTTCCGACAAGGGGCCATAATCGAACGTGTGGCGAGCGAGCAGAGACAGCAACTCGACCGGGAAAACCCAAGGACTGTGGGGGGGGAAACCTTGCTGTGTCAAAGGCCAGTCGCCAGGCAAGCATATGAATAATTCGGTATGAGGACTTTTGGCAAAAAGTCCGATGGTGAAGAGCAATTTGAACTTGTTTTTGCCATCGATGCAGCTAACACGCAGCTCCAGACCCTCTTCATTGGTGAAGGGGCTCAATTGGGCGGGTAAAACCCAGCCAGCGGTATTGTGCACGAAAGTGACTATAGAACCGCCAAACTCCTCAGGTCGGCCTTCAATAATGTCCATGATACTGACCGCGCCCAATTTTCTTAATGTGGACGCAATCTCGGTAAATCCCCAGGTATTGGCGATGTCCAATGGCGAAGTATTCAGCCTGGTGTGCAGTCGATTGATGTTGGCATGGTGTTCTATAAGAAGATTGACGACGTCCTGATGCCCAAAGGTAATCGCATCAATCAGCGGGGTGGTTATGCTGTTAGGCCACCCATCCACCAAAGCACCGGCCTCAAGAAACCATTGGCATGTTTGTAGATGTCCATTGCCAGCGGCTGCGGCAAGTGGCGTGCTATTGCCGGAACTGACGGCAGGCTGGTCCAGCGCAATACCTAAAGACACCAATAAGCGGCAAATTTCGGTTTGACCCTGTTCGGCAGCCATGTGCAGCAGGGTCTCATGCCCATCAAGGCCATACATGGGCAGGTGCAATAGAACAGAATTTCTCTCTAGGTGCTTTTTTAGTGAGGCTGCATTTCCCGACGCAATGTCTGCGTGAATGGCTAATAAAGTCGTGATGTTCTTTTCATAAATTTCTTCTGGGTTGTTCATTTAAAAAACACCTTTTGTCATTTGTGCACCCATTTTCTGTAATGCATTCTGGACACTGGCCAGACCGCCGACGTCCGCTTTCTGTAGTACTTCATAGACTTTTTTGGCGCTGGCTATCGAGTGATTGCCTCCCCCATTTTGGGCCCAAGTGAAGTTGCGCGGATCGTTGTTTAGACCAATCTTGTGTTTGGCCAGAATCTTTTGCGAGTCGGTAATGTACTTTTGATTTTGAGCTTTCCAGCTTTTTGGAGCTTTTTCGCGGACGATATGATGGTAATGCGGCTTTACCATACCCTTAGGTGCAGGTCCCATGGCTCTCTTCTGTGAGGCGCTGAGTCGACAAACTTCCCACCCCCACGGATCCACCCACCCAATCGGATTCGGTGCGTATTGATAGAGGTTGAATCCACCCACCAACCCAATCGGATCCGGCGTCGTAAACCGCCCCACATCCGGATCATAAAACCTGAACGTATTGAAATGCAGCCCCGTCTCCCGGTCCAGGTACTGCCCCTGGAACCGCAGGTTCTGTTCTTCAATGTAATACGGCTCACGCACCTCTTCTAACGTGTTGCCCCACACCCGATAAGTCGCCTGCCAGACGTTGTGGCCGTCCGCCTCGGTGAGCTGTTCCGGCAGGCCGTTGAGGTCGTTGTGGTAGTAGCGGATTTTTTGCAGCGGGCCGGTGCCGTCGACGCGGGCGAGGGGTTCGTAACCTTCGTCTTCGTAGAGGTAGAGGCTGGTCTGTTGATGGCGATGCTCCTGCAACAGGCGCAGGCCGTCCCAGGTGAAGCGGGTTTCTCCCAGTGGATAACCGTTGCTGTCGTGCCCGGTTTTTTCGATGCGCCGGCCCAGCGGGTCGTAGGTCATCCTGAGCACGCTGCCGTTGTCATTGCGCACTTCAATCAACCGGCTTTCGGCGTCGTAGGCAAAGCGTTGCAGGCCCCATTTAGCGCTGCGTTTTTCGATCATCCGGCCAAACGCGTCATATCGATAACGCTTGTCCTGATAGGTCAGCAGTTTGTTGTGCACCACCAACCCGGTGCCGGGTTGCGGGCCGTCCAACAGATTGGCGGCGGCGTCGTAGGCGAAGGTTTCGCGCTGGCCGTGCAGGCTGTCCTGGCTGGCGATGATGCGGCCGGTGGCGTCGTAGTGCAGCAGTTGGCGGTGTTGCGCGGCGGGTTGTTGGTCGAGTTTGCCGATCAGGTTGTCGGCGGGGTCGTACTCGAAATGTTTCTGCACGGCGGCCGGCATCAGCGAGGGTTGGCTGGTGTGTCGGCGTTGGCGTGAGCGTAAGCGCCCGCTGCGGTCGTATTCGCTGCGGGTGCTGATCTGGCCTTGGGTGCGCAGCACTTCGCGGTGCAGGCGGTCGCGTTCGAAGTCGCTGATGACCTGGCCGTCGAGGTTGATCTGGTGCAGGTGGCCGTTGCCGTAATACAGGCGATTGATCCAGCGGCCGTCGGGCAGTTGGGTCTGGATCAGGTTGCCGAGTTCGTCGTAGTGGTAGTGCAGGTTGCCGGCCGCGCTTTGTTCTTCGAGCAACTGGCCGAGGGCGTCGTAGGCGAAGCTCAGGGTTTGTGCGTTGCCCTGGTGGTCGGTGAAGGTGACAGCGGTGAGCTGGTCCAGCGGATCGTAGGTGTAGTCGGTGCGGCCATCGTCGGTGACTTTGGCGATCAGCCGGCCGACGGCGTCGCGTTCCAGTCGGTGAACGATGGGAGCGGGGGGCGACTCGGGGACGACGGCCAGGCCGTTGCCGTAAGGCGCCGGAACAGCCGTCACCGCCGCGACGTTATCCAGCAGGTCATAGGTGTAGCGCTTGGCGCTGCCATCCAGATCCTGTTGTTCGGTCAGCCGATCACCGGCATCCCAGGCAAACCGATAACTTTCGCCGTTCTCATTGGTCAGCGCTTGCAGCCGCCCGTAGCTGTCATACCCGAACTGCACCTGCCGGCCATGGGCGTCGGTGCGCTGGCGCACCTGGCCGCGACGGTTGTGTTGATAGAGCGTGGTGTGCCCGGCCGGGTCGGTATAACCGGTCAACTGGCCGCTGACGTCGCGCTGATACTGCTCGGTGCGCCCGTCCGGCAATCGGCTGCTGAGCAGGCGCCCTTGGGCGTCATAGCTGAATTGGGTGCGTTCACCGAGGGCATCGGTGATGGTTTGCAGATAGCCTCGGTTGTCGTAGCTGAACCGCGTCGGATAACCCGAGCAATCGATGTGCTCGACCAGTTGGCCGAACGGGTTCCAGCGCAGTTTCTTGCTTTTGCCAGTGGCGTCGATGATCTCGACGACCTGGCCGTGGGTGTCGTAGCGGTAGCGGGTGATGTGGCCCAGCGGATCGGTTTCGGCGATGCAGTTGCCGCGCTGATCGTAGCGATACTGCCAGCTGTTGCCGGCGGCGTCGGTGTCCACCAGCGGCAAGGCCCAGAGTTCCAGCCACAAGGTCGAGTCGCTGCGGCCTAGCGGGTCGGTTTCGCTGATCAGGTTGCCGGCGTCGTCGTAGCTGTATTCATAGCGACCGCCCTGTGGGTCGGTGGCGTTGAGCAACTGGCGCTCGTCGTTCCACTCGAACTGCCAGGTCTGGCCGAGGTTGTCGGTGTATTCGGTGATCTGGTGCTGGCTGTTCCAGCGCCGCGTACTGACGCGTTGCAAGCTATCGGTGATGCGCGTGACACCGGTGCCGAGGTCATAGTCGAACCGGTAAGCGTCGCCCTCGTCGGTCCAGTGCCGGACCACGCGCCATTCCAGGTCTTCAATCAGCGCCCATTCATAGAAGCAGCGCAGCCCGGTGGGCAACTGGTGCTCGACCATTCGCCGTCCGGCGTCGTAGCTGAAGCGCCGTTGTACCTGGTCGGTGGCGTCGCGCACTTCGGCCAGATCGCCCGCTGCGTCGTAGCCATAGCTGGCGAGTACTTCGCGGTGTTGGTCGGGGTACAGGCGTTCAACCCGAGCCACGCGTTCGCGTTCGCGAATCAGCTCGACCTGCACCAGATCGAAGGTGTCGCGCAGTCGCACCAAGCGTCCGGTTTCGTCATAGTCGAGATGGATGCGGTTGTCATTGCGATCACCCAATTGATCAAGGCGTAGCAGCGCTGTATTGCCCGGCGTCGGATTGAACAAGCGGTACACACCGTCATCGCTTTCAATCAACAACTGCCCATTAACGTGGCGTCGAACACTCAGCCCTTCGCCCGCACTGAACACCGCGCCGCCCAAAGGGATCGAACCCATGTCGATGCGCCGGCCCTGTTCATCGATGTAGACCAGCGTTTCGCCACCCTCGGGGTGAGGCAGGATTTCAACCCGCACCTCGTAGGACACACTCCAACCCGCCCCAAACAACCCATCGCGACGTTCGTCACGGCTGTTGTAGAAGCGCTGCCAATCCATCGGCAAGATGCCGGGCAACACGAAATCCAGCTCGTCATCGCCACCCAGCACCTTGGCCCCGGTCGCCGCGTGCACCGGGTTCGACGAGCCCATGGCGGCGTTGGCCATGGCGCCCATCGCGCTGCTGACGGCCATCGACGTCGCGCCACCGATCAGCATGCACGGCAATTTGCTGAAGAACTTCCCCTTGCCGCCCTTGAGCATCAGCAACGCGGTGACCGCCAGCCCTACGCCTGGGGTCTTGCCGCTGCGGATCTCGCGCACCACCACCGAACCGCCACCGATGGTCACGTTGGAGGAGATCAACCCGGACGACACCACCTTGGCATCGCAGGTGCTGCGATCGCCGCTACGCACGGCGGGCTGGCCGTTGATGGTGACCTTGTCCGAGCCCTCGGCCATAAACTGCGGCGGCATCGGCGGATGCTTCATGCAGACGAGCAGGTCCAGTGGCTTGGGCACCGCGCCGGGGGCCGGGGTGGCAACGGTGGGGCGCCACATCTGGGAGAAGAAGCTTTCGGCCATGTCCAGGTAGCTGGCTTCGGCTTCCGGCTCGGGTATTTCCAGCTCGGTGCCGGCCGGCGCGACATGGGACGGGATCGCCCCGGCGGCTCGGGCGGCGGGAATGTTGTTGGTGAGGGTGTTGGTGGAGCCGGTGAGAATGTTCGCCTGCACCGTGGGCGGAAACAGCGCGTTGCTGAAGCTCTCGCATAAATTGCTCAGGCCCTTGTCGGCCCCGGTCTTGCTCATGGCGAGGCCCACGATCGTGCCCACCACCAGGCCGAGCACGAAGCAACCCAATCCGCCAGTGACGACGGTGATGCCGGTGGCCGCGACCACGGCAGCAGTGGCCAGCGCGGTAATCGCGATATTGGCCGCCACTTCCAGCACGCCGCCGAGGATGTCGGCCATCATCGAGGTGTGATCGAGCGCGTCGCCCAGTCGGGCGGCCCAGAGTGCGTCAGACATGCGGGATGTTCATCCGACGTCTGGCCACAACGCACTCGTTGCGCTTGTTGCACAATTCGATGCCTTCCATTGCACCTTTCTCCTTGTCGGTTACGGCATGCTCATCAGCGCCATTCTCAGGCGTTTGATCAGCTTCGGATTTTTGAGGCAGTCGGCCGGCCGTTTGTTACCGAGGGCGGGCACTTTCTGTTCGATCCACCACAACCCTTCCTCAAGCCCTCTTTTACCGTTGAGGACGACCGCCATATCGAGGTTGCCATCCAAGGCTTTTGCTAGCGTGCGGGCGTCGTCGTCGAGATAGTCCTCTTCGTATAACCGCACAAGCACATTCCAATCGGAATCGCCGGGGTATTCGTCTTCCAGTTGTTCCATCTTCTGCGCACATTGGCCGGGTCAGATCGATGACGTGAAGATTAACCATAAAAATAATCAAAAAACCGTTCGAAGTTTTCTTCCCCAAGTAGGGGGCTGACTTCCCTTGTGAGTAATTTCACGAACTTGCTGGAAAGTTCGTCATCATCGTTATAGATCTCAAAGATTTCGAATTTGCCGTGGACAATCTCAATCAATTTGGCAAAAGCGAAAAAGAAATCAGCCAATGAGTCGGCAATTTTGAAAGGCAAAGCCACGTCATAGCTGGCGAATACAGGCGTACCCTCAATGTCGGTAACGGCGATGACAGGTTTGCCGCCTCCGATATCATCCATAAATACTACAAAACTGGCTGGCCAGCGTGGGTTGAGCTGCGACTTGTTTGAATTGCCATCCCACTTGTAGCCCACTTGGTCATCTTCAAGGGTGTTCAGGTCAAAAAAACGTATCGGAGTCAAACCTGTCTCTATCTCTACACCCACAGGCTCGTAGTTGTCATAGAAAAAATCAGTTTCGACAGAGCGTTCAAGTGTTTGCGGCCATGTGGCGTTGACTTGGCCATTCTTTTCGAAGCTGCCATCTAACTGGAACTTCTTGTGGATACGGCGCAGCTCTATCAATGCCTTTTCCAACGCGCTCATGTTCGTTCTCCGAGTAAAAATTCAAGTGCCGCATTTAGACTTTCCGGGTGTTTTAAGTCGGTCGATCAAGCGTCCCTTCCCAGCGTTGCCGTAGTTACCGCGGTGTCCCTGAGGACTATTCAAATGCTCGTCCACGCCGCTTGGGTGTTGCGCGTTCTGCAAGAATACAATATTCCTTGGATCGCCTTTCCAGGCTTTGCCCAATGTGCCGTTTCCTTCGACACTGTTGATATGGTGTCCGGTATAGCCTGCTTTAGACATTTTGGAGTTCAGTTGCGCGTTGCTCTTGGTTTCCAGAATTGTCTTGCGTTCGGTCTCAGTCCAGTCCCTTGAGCCACCACCGCGTGAAACAAGCTCTCGCTCCTGACCCCAAGCACGATTAATGGCTGTTCCTCGTCCACCCGGGTTAGGTTTGACGGTTTCTCTAGGCTTATAACGCACCAGGTCTTGCGGGTTTAACCCGAGTGGGTCTATCCACATTAATGGATTGGTTGCGTAGAGGTAGAGGTTAAGCCCTCCAGTGAGTCCTATTGGATCGGGTGTCGTAAATCGTCCAACATCCGGATCGTAGAATCGGAAAGTGTTGTAGTGCAGCCCGATTTCCCGATCCAGATACTGTCCCGGGAACCTCAGATTCTGCTCTTCTATGTAATAAGGCTCACGGATCTCTTCAATCGTATTGCCCCATACCTGATAGCGAGCCTGCCAGACCGTTTGGCCGTTCGCCTCCGACAGCTGCTCAGGCAGACCATTGAGGTCGTTGTGGTAATAGCGCACTTTCTGTTGCGCGCCTGTCCCATCAATTCGGGCTATAGGTTCATGGCCTTGGTTCCCATAGATGTAAAGGCTGGTCTGGGAGAACTTGTGCTCCTGTAGCAGGCGCAGGCCATCCCAAGTAAAGCGGGTTTCACTCAGGAGATACCCATTGCCGTCATAAGTGGCTTTGGTAACGCGCCTGCCTAGAGGGTCATAGGTCATCCGCACGACCGATGTGCGTCCAGCATGATCATTGCGCACTTCAATCAGACGGTGTTCGGCGTCATATGCGAAGCGTTGCGTTCCGCGAAGGCTACTGCGCTTCTCGATCATTCGGCCGAAGCCGTCATAGCGATAGCGTTTGTCCTGATAGGTCAGCACCTTGTTATGCACCACTAGCCCAGAGCCTTGTTGCGGCCCGTCGAGTAGGTTCGCAGCATCATCGTACGCAAAGGTTTCGCGCTGCCCGTGCAGACTATCTTGGCTGGCGATAATTCTATCGGTGGCATCGTAATGAAATAACTGTCTGTTTTGGTCACCGGATTGCTGGTCAAGCTTGCCAATCAGATTATCTGTTGGGTCGTACTCGAATTGTTTTTGCGCAGTTGTGGTTAGCGGGCTATGCCCACGTTTAAGAGAGCGCAAGCGACCGCAGCGGTCATATTGGCTGCGAGTGGTGATATGGCCTTGGGTGCGAAGCACTTCACGGTGCAGTCGGTCGCGCTCGAAATCGCTGATGACCTGGCCGTCGACATTAATCTGGTGAAGGTGGCCACTTCCGTAATACAAATGATTAAGCCAGCAACCGTCAGGTGTTTTTGTTTGTATCAGGTTGCCCAGTTCATCGTAACGATATTGCAGACTGCCGGCCGAGCTTTGCTCTTCAACCAGTTGACCCAGTGCGTCGTAAACAAAACCCAATGATTGTTGCTGGCCAGCCTTATCGATAAAGCTGACAGCCGTAAATTGATCCAACGGGCTATAGGTGTACTCGGTACGTCCATCATCGGTCACCTTCGCCAGCAGACGCCCCATGGCGTCGCGTTCAAAACGATGGATGATCGGGGCTTCGGATGTTGTGGGCACCACAGCCATGCCGTTGCCATAAGGCGCCGGAACGGTTTCCACCATCGCAATATTATTCAGCGCATCGTAGGTGTAACGACGAGAGCTGCCATCAAGATCATGTTGCTCGGCTACACGGTCATTGGCATCCCAAGCAAAGCGATAATGTTCGCCGTTTTCGTTGGTCAGGACTTGGAGACGCCCATAGCTGTCATAGACGAATTGCACCTGGCGCCCATGACTGTCGACACGCTGGCATACTTGGCCCCGGCGATTACGCTTGTAGTGTGTAGAGTTGCCAGCTGCGTCGGTGTAACTGATCAGTTGGCCGATGCTATCGCGCTGGAGGTGTTCAACGCGTCCATCAGGTAGTTGACTGGTCAGCAAACGCCCCTGAGTGTCATAACTGAACAGGGTGCGTTCGCCCATGGCGTCAGTGATGACCTGTAAATAACCCCGATCGTCGTAATGGAAGCGAGTTGTGTAGCCAGAACAGTCGATATGTTCGCTGAGTTGGCCGAAGACATTCCATTTGAGCCTTTTGCTTTTACCTGTGGCATCGATGATTTCTACCAGTTGCCCACGGTCGTCATAACGGTACTGAGTCACTTGTCCCAGTGGGTCGGTTTCGCCAATGCAATTACCCCGCTGGTCATACCGTAGTTGCCAACTGTTGCCTGCACTGTCCGTTCCTGCGACGGGCAAGGCCCAGTGCTTGAGCCATAAGGTCGATTCGCTGCGGCCCAGCGGGTCGGTTTCGCCGATCAGGTTGCCGGCGTCGTCGTAGCTGTATTGATACTGACCGCCCTGCGGGTCGGTGGCGCTGAGCAATTGGCGCTCGTCGTTCCATTCGAACTGCCAGGTCTGGCCGAGGTTGTCGGTGTACTCGGTGATCTGGTGCTGGGCGTTCCAGCGGCGAGTACTGACGCGCTGCAAGCTATCGGTGATGCGCGTGACACCGGCCTTCAGGTCATAGTCGAACTGGTAGGCGTCGCCCTCGTCGGTCCAGTGCCGGACTACGCGCCATTCAAGGTCTTCAATCAGCGCCCATTCATAGAAGCAACGCAGCCCCGTGGGCAACTGGTGCTCCACCATCCGCCGCCCGGCATCGTAGCTGAAGCGCCGTTGCACCTGGCCGGTGGCGTCGCGCACTTCGGCCAGATTGCCCATCGCGTCGTAGCTGTAGCTGACGAGCACTTCGCGGTGTTGATCGGGGTACAGACGTTCCACCCGAGCCACGCGACCGCCTTCTTGAATCAGCTCGACCTGCACCAGATCGAAGGTGTCGCGCAGTCGCACCAAGCGTCCGGTTTCGTCATAGTCGAGATGGATGCGGTTGTCATTGCGATCACCCAATTGATCAAGACGCAGCAGCGCCGTATTGCCCGGCACTGGATTGAACAAGCGGTACACACCGTCATCACTTTCAATCAACAACTGCCCATTAACATGGCGTCGAACACTCAGCCCTTCCCCCGCACTGAACACCGCGCCGCCCAAGGGGATCGAGCCCATGTCGATGCGCCGACCCTGTTCATCGGTGTAGACCAGCGTTTCGCCGCCCTCGGGGTGAGGCAGGATTTCAACCCGCACCTCGTAGGACACACTCCAACCCGCGCCAAACATCCCGTCGCGTCGCTCATCACGGCTGTTGTAGAAGCGCTGCCAATCCATCGGCAAGATGCCGGGCAACACGAAATCCCGCTCTTCATCGCCCCCCAGCACCTTGGCCCCGGTCGCCGCATGCACCGGGTTCGACGAGCCCATGGCGGCGTTGGCCAGGGCGCCCATCGCGCTGCTGACGGCCATCGACGTCGCGCCACCGATCAGCATGCACGGCAGTTTGCTGAAGAACTTGCCCTTGCCACCCTTGAGCATCAGCAACGCAGTGACTGCCAGCCCTACGCCCGGGGTCTTGCCACTGCGGATCTCGCGCACCACCACCGAACCGCCACCGATGGTCACGTTGGAGGAGATCAACCCGGACGACACCACCTTGGCGTCGCAGGTGCTGCGATCGCCGCTACGCACGGCGGGCTGGCCGTTGATGGTGACCTTGTCCGAGCCCTCGGCCATAAACTGCGGCGGCATTGGCGGATGCTTCATGCAGACGAGCAGGTCCAGCGGCTTGGGTACCGCGCCGGGCGCGGGGGTGGCAACGGTGGGGCGCCACATCTGGGAGAAGAAGCTCTCGGCCATGTCCAGGTAGCTGGCTTCTGCTTCGGGCTCGGGCATTTCCAGTTCGGTGCCGGCCGGCGCAACATGGGATGGGATCGCCCCGGCGGCTCGTGCGGCGGGAATGTTGTTGGTGAGGGTGTTGGTGGAACCGGTGAGAATGTTCGCCTGCACCGTGGGTGGAAACAGCGCGTTGCTGAAGCTCTCGCACAGATTGCTTAAGCCTTTGTCGGCCCCGGTCTTGCTCATGGCGAGGCCCACGATCGTGCCCACCACCAAGCCAAGCACGAAGCAACCCAACCCCCCGGTGACGACGGTGATGCCGGTGGCCGCCACCACGGCGGCAGTGGCCAGCGCGGTAATCGCGATGTTGGCCGCCACTTCCAGCACGCCGCCGAGGATGTCGGCCATCATCGAGGTGTGATCGAGCGCATCGCCCAGGCGGGCAGCCCAGAGTGCATCAGACATGCAGGGTGCTCATCAGGCCGGAACGTCGAACAACAGCGAACTCTTGATGGTCGCCCAATGCGCGGCTTCGGCATCGCCAAGTTTCTCGGCCTTCACGTAGCTCAGGGCGAGCATTTTGCGGGTGCCGGGCAACACCAGTGCCAACTGGTATTGGAAGACTTTGTCGTTGCCTTTGTTGAACTGGCTGCGCAACTCGATGCCTTCGACTTCCTGGCTGGCGCCCAGACGCACGGCGACGCCCGGTTGAAAACGCAAGTCTTGCACTTGTTTTTCCAGGCGCTTGAGCTGGTCGTCGAAGTTGCTTTGCAGGGTTTCGCCCTCGGCCAGCAAGCTGCGGCTGACAATCAGCGAAGTGCCCAGTTCAGGAAACTTGAGGATGTTGATCGACGCGTCTTGCAGTTCGCCTGCCGGCAGTTGGAACTGGAATTCATTGATTCGGTAAGTCATGGAACACAGATCTCGTGATTAGCCCTTGGGCTTGGGAAACGCGGCATTGATGTTGGCGTCGATGCTGGCCTTGACGCCCTGGCCATCAGGCGTGGCGCCAGCGCCGCCGCCGTTGTTCAGGTGCAGCACGCCGCCGGTGTTGAACTCGGCATCACCGCTGGCATAGAAGCTGATTTGCACGCCGGTCAGGTTGATCTGGCCGCTGGCATTGAGTTCCAGGATGCTTTCACCACAGACCAGCCGCAGGTTCTCGCCCACTTCAATGACGTAGCTCTGGCTGATGCTGTCGGTCTTGCGCTGGCCCACCGAAAGAATGTCTTCCTGTTTGACGATACGCAGGCGGTTGTTGCCAATGGTCACCGTCTCGTTATGCCCGATGCTCTTGTTGCGGTCGTGGCCCACCGAGTGGCTTTCATCCACCTCGACCACGATGTCCTGATTGCGCTCGGCATGGATGTACAGCTGCTCGGCGCCTTTCTTGTCTTCCATGCGGATTTCGTTGAAGTTCGCCGGTGTGCCGCCCTTGCTCGAACGGCTTTTCATGCCGCTTTGGGTGGCGTTTTCCGGCAAGTCGTAGGGCACGGTTTGTTCGGCGTTGTAGACGCGGCCGGTGATGATCGGCCGGTCCGGGTCGCCTTCGAGGAAGCTGACGATCACTTCCTGGCCGATCCGCGGGATCTGCATCGAGCCCCAGTTTTTACCGGCCCAGGATTGCGACACGCGAATCCAGCACGAACTGTTTTCGTTGGACTGGTCGTGACGGTCCCAATAGAAATGCACCTTCACCCGGCCGAACTGGTCGGTCCAGATTTCCTCGCCCTTGGGGCCAACCACCAGTGCGGTCTGCGGGCCTTTGACGATAGGGCGGTGGGTGTTGGGCAGGGGACGGTAGCTTTGTTGCGCGTCGATGCAGGTCAGGCTGCTTTCGAACTGCGCCGAAGCGCCAGCGCCGCCGGTTTCCCCGCTTTCCTGGGCGACGTAGTAACGGGCGCCGACGATCAGGTATTCGCGGTTCTGGTCCTGGCGGCTGAAGCCCGTGAGGCTGAACAAATGCCCCGACCCCAGGCCCCGGGCGTTGCCGGCGAACTCGACCTGTTCGTGCAGGGTCTGCAAGGCTTCGATGCGGGTGCGGGCGTAATGTTCGCCGTCTGCGCTTTGCACATAAGTGCCGGGATAGTCGTATAGCGGATAGTCGCCGGCGGTGTGCGGACGAGGCATGGCCGAGCGCACGTCAATTCGCGCGCTGGGGCGTTGGAAGTCATAGTCGTTGAGTTCCAGCGAGCCTGGCTGGACTTCCTGGGCCAGGTGCCAGTCATGGATGTGGTCGCGTTCGCGCTGCTGTTCATTCTTGGGGTAGTAGGGCACCGAAGCGTAGCCGGGCACGCTGGTGTGGGCGCCGTAGGCATCGGCCAACACCAGCACATGACGACCCTGTTCATGGCGGAAGAAGTAGTAGATCCCTTCCTGCTCCATCAGGCGACTGACGAAATCAAAGCTGGTTTCGCGATACTGCACGCAGTATTCCCACTCGCGATAGGGCCGGCTCAAGGCATCTTCGAAATCGGAAAAACCCAGGTCGCGAAACACCTGCTTGATGATCTGCGGGATGGTCAGGTTCTGGAAAATCCGGCAATCGGAGGTGCGGGTCAGCAGCCAAAGCCAAGGCCGCAGCGTGGCCTGGTAACTGGCGAACTGGCCCTGGTCGACGTTCTGGCTGCAACGGGCAACGATGCCATGGAAATAGCGCTCGCCACCGCCGTCCAGTTGCAGGCTCAGGCACATGGGTTTGCCCAGCAACTGGTTGAGGTCGATGGCGTTGTCCAGCGAGTGCAGTTGCAGCTCATAGTTGAACAGCCGCCCCAGCTCTTCGCCGCCGCCCATGTCCTTGAGCAACAGCACATCCGGCCCCAGGGGGCTGGTGATTTTTGCCAGACGTGAGAGTTGCTTGAATAGCATCAGTTATCCCGTAAACGTTTCGTTGCTTTCTTACTGCCGGAACCGGACTTAGTGTGGGAGCGGGCTTGCTCGCGAAGGGGCCATGACATCCAGCATCAATGTTGAATGTCAGTCCGCCTTCGCGAGCAAGCCCGCCCCCACATTGACCGTGTTCCAGGCCGGTCAGGCCGCGTCGCTGAAGTCGTAGTGCAATTCGTTATCCCGGGCGCTGATCCGCACCCCTGCCAGCGCTTTGCCTTCGAGCATGCGGGTGAGGAACTCGCGGCTCATGTCCGGCAACAGGCTGTTGGTCAGGATGGTGTCGATCATCCGCCCACCGCTTTCGGTTTCGGTGCAGCGGGAGACGATCAGGTCGATCACCGCGTCGTCGTAATCGAAGGCCACTTTGTGGGTGTTCTCCACACGCTTCTTGATGCGGTTGAGTTGCAGGCGGGTAATGGCCTTGAGCATCTCGTCGCTGAGCGGGTAGTACGGAATGGTCACCAAGCGGCCCAGCAATGCCGGCGGGAAAATCTCCAGCAACGGCTGGCGCAGGGCCTTGGCGATCTCTTCGGGCTCGGGCACGTTTTGCGGGTCTTTGCAGACCTGGGCAATCAGCTCGGTGCCAGCGTTGGTGGTCAGCAGGATCAAGGTGTTCTTGAAGTCGATCACCCGGCCTTCGCCGTCCTCCATCACGCCTTTGTCGAAGACCTGGAAGAAAATCTCGTGCACGTCCGGGTGGGCTTTTTCCACCTCATCCAGCAGCACCACGCTGTAGGGTTTGCGCCGCACGGCTTCGGTCAGCACGCCGCCTTCGCCATAGCCGATATAGCCTGGTGGCGCGCCCTTGAGGGTGGACACGGTGTGGGCTTCCTGGAACTCACTCATGTTGATGGTGATGACGTTCTGCTCGCCGCCATACATGGCTTCGGCCAGGGCCAGGGCGGTTTCGGTCTTGCCCACGCCGGAAGTGCCGGCGAGCATGAATACGCCAATCGGCTTGCTCGGGTTGTCGAGGCCGGCCCGGGAGGTCTGGATGCGCTTGGCGATCATCTGCAAGGCGTGGTCCTGGCCGATGATGCGTTTCTTCAGGTGCTGGTCGAGGTTGAGTACGGTTTCCAGTTCGTTACGGGCCATGCGGCCCACCGGAATGCCGGTCCAGTCGGCGACCACCGAGGCCACGGCCTGGTAATCGACCGTCGGCAGAATCAGCGGGGTTTCCCCTTGCAGGGCACTGAGGCGCTGTTGCAGGTCCACCAGTTTTTCGCGCAGAACGTGGCTGTCTTCACTGCCAACGTCGCGGTCTACCACGCCGACGCTTTCGCGCAGGGTGGCGCGGGTGGCGAGCAGTTCGTCCACCAGGGTTTTCTCTTCGGCCCAGCGGCTTTCGAGTTCGGCCAGGCGTTCTCGCTCGGCGGCCAGCAGGTTTTCGCTGTTGCTCTGGCGGGCGCCGATGACGATGCCGATGGCGTGCTCGCGGGCGATGATTTGCAGCTCGGTTTCCAGCGCCTCGATGCGGCGACGGCTGTCGTCCACTTCGGCCGGCACGGCGTGCAAGCTGATGGCGACCCGGGCGCAAGCGGTGTCCAGCAGGCTCACGGATTTGTCCGGCAACTGACGCGCCGGGATGTAGCGGTGGGACAGCTTGACCGAGGCTTCCAGGGCTTCGTCAAGGATCTGCACCTGATGGTGTTTTTCCATGGTCGAGGCTACGCCGCGCATCATCAGCAGCGCTTTTTCTTCGGACGGCTCGGCGACTTGCACCACCTGGAAGCGGCGGGTCAGGGCCGGGTCTTTCTCGATATGCTTCTTGTACTCGGCCCAAGTCGTGGCCGCCACAGTACGCAGGGTGCCCCGGGCCAAGGCGGGTTTGAGCAGGTTGGCCGCGTCCCCGGTGCCGGCGGCGCCACCGGCACCGACCAGCGTGTGGGCTTCGTCGATAAACAGGATGATCGGTTTTGGCGAGGCCTGGACGTCTTCGATGACCTGGCGCAGGCGCTGTTCGAATTCACCTTTCATGCTCGCGCCGGCCTGCAACAGGCCGACGTCGAGGCTGCGCAGTTCCACGTCCTTGAGCGCCGGCGGCACGTCACCGGCGACGATGCGCAGGGCAAAACCTTCGACCACGGCGGTTTTACCGACACCGGCTTCACCGGTCAGAATCGGATTGTTCTGCCGACGGCGCATGAGGATGTCCACCAGTTGGCGGATTTCTTCGTCACGCCCGACAATCGGATCAAGCTTGCCGCTGCGGGCCTGCTCGGTGAGGTCGACGGTAAAACGCTTGAGCGCTTCCTGCTTGCCCATGGCGCTGGGGGCCATGGCGCCGCTGGCTTCACCAGGCACGCTGCCGGCGTTGAAACCGTCGCTGGCGCTGAGCGCATTTTCCGGCGAGTCACCGACGTATTCGTCAAAACGCTCGCTCAGGGCCTCGACCTTGATCTTGTCGAACTCTGCCGACAGCCCCAGTAGCCCATGGCGCAGGCTCGGCGTCTTGAGGATGCCCAGCACCAGGTAACCGGTACGCACCTGGCTTTCGCCGAACATCAGGCTGCCGTAGACCCAGCCACGTTCCACGGCTTCTTCCACATGGGAGGACAAGTCAGTGATTGAAGTCGAGCCCCGTGGCAAACGGTCCAGGGCGTCGGTCAGGTCCCGGGCCAGGCGCGCCGGCTCGATATTGAACTGGCGGATGAGGCGGTGCAGGTCCGAGTCCTGCAGTTGCAGCAACTGATGAAACCAGTGGGCCAGCTCCACATAAGGGTTACCGCGCAACTTGCAGAACACGGTGGCGGCTTCGATGGCTTTGTAGGCCACGCTGTTGAGTTTGCCGAATAACGCGGCGCGACTGATTTCACCCATGCTCTTGGCTCCTTGAGGTTTGTGAGGTGTTGGCCTGCTCGGCGTAATGCCGGGCCAGTATTAAGTCCTTGGCATCTTTTTCGGGCTTGCCCAGCCAGGTATTGAAACCCAGGCGGAAGCGGCGATTGAGTTGCAGCGCCGGCACTTCGGGCTGTTTCAGAACCAGGTTCAGGTCCCAGTCCAGTTCATGGCCCAGGTATTCGGCCACCCAGGCCACCAGCTCATTGAAGGGTTGGCTACCGGGCAGCATGCTCATGTAGTCATCCAGCTTGAGTGGCCCCAGGCGAATGCGGAATTTGTGCTGGCGATCCCAGACGTAACGGCCCAGGCAAAAATCCACGCCCAATTGATGGGCGCTGACGCCCACGCGGCTGAGTTCCGGCAGTTCCAGCCATTGGCCGACGTACTCTTCGATCTCCACCGGCAGGCCGAAGTACTCGCTGAGAATGGCTTTCAAACCATCCGGGTAGCGGGTTTGTGCCGACAGATGACCGCTGTAATGCAACTTCGCCGTGTCGGGGATCAGCCCTTGTTTGAGCAGGCTCGGCATGCCCCGGCCGCTTAGTGCTGCCAGGCGTGCCGACCAGTAGTCATCGTCCGGGCGGTCATGGCTGACCGTCGGCCGCGCTTCGGCCCAGGCCCGGTAAAACAGGCTCAGCAGGCGGTGATGGAACACATCCAGGAAGCGTTTACTGGTGCTGTCGGCGTTGTTGCGCTGGCGTTCGCGCACATATTCGGTGATGTGCAGCGGCAATGGGCCGTTGGGGCCGCCGAGGCCGAAAAAGAACTGCTCCAGACGCGCCGGCGCACCGTCGACGCCTGGCTGTACCGACGCCAGGGTCGCCGGGGCGAAGGTGCAATCGGCCTGTTGCCCAAGACGCAGCGGATCATCGGCCAGACGCAACGAATGGCCCAGGCGCGGCAGTTCAGGCGATTCGCACTCGATGCGCCGCAACGCCTGGAAGAAGTCGTATTCCCAGGGTTCCTGGTGCATCGCGTCCAGGGTACTCACAGGGTCGGACGGCGTCCGGGCTTGGCTTTCCATCGCATGATCTCGCCGCGTTCGGTGGTACGGATCACCGTCTCGGTAAAACTGTTGATCGACACGTAGCGTGCCAGGAAGCGCTCGAACACTGCACCGAGCAAGAAGACTCCAGTGCCGCGAAACGCGTTTTCATCGAATTCCAGGGTGATCTCCAGGCCACGACCAAACACGATCGGGCCGGACATCGGCAGGCGTCGGGTGCAGGCCTTGCTGCTGACTTCGCGCAGGCCTTCGATCTGCAATTGCAGCGCCGCGTCGTTGCTGTCGCCATACAGGCGCAGCAGTTCGCGCAGGGCGGCGGCGCCCTGGCCTTGCTCGCTGAGGGACAAGTAATTCAGCGAGAGCTGGCTGATCAACCGCCAGGCCTTGGCATCGTGGGCATGGCTGGCGCGTGGGCGGCTCGGGCCGGCCACGCAGCGCACCGCCGCTACAGGTGCGCTGTCGGCCAGGGTGAAGTCGGTCTTGCTGTTGCCCACACTCATGAACAGCGGCAGGTCGCGGTTGGTGCACAACGCTGTTACGCCCAGTTGGCGCAGGTCGTGGCGATAAGGCGCCTGCTGGCTGTCCACCAGGCTGACGAAGGTTTCGCTGCCGATGTACGTCGAGCGCGGGCCGTTGCGCCGCTGGCCGCTGGACAGCACGCGAGGTTCGCGCCGCACCGTGTACCAGGCCTGGTCGCGGCCGTAGCGAGACGGATCGCGTACCGCATAGAACGGCAAAAAAGGTTGCTCCGACCCGGTGCCGTGGCCGGTGAGGGTGGTCAGGGAATGAATCTCGAAATCCATCGGCCGGGTGCGGTCGGCGATCACATGGTGTTCATTGACCCGTTCCGACAAGTGAATGCGATCCAGGCGCTTGGGAAACAGGTTGATGGCCGGGGTGCAGAACGGCAGGAACTGCGCCGCACCGACGCTGCCTTCCAGGCTCGGATCGTGACGGTCGAACAGCACGATCAACTCCAGTTCCTGGCCGTCGCAACGTTTGACCGCCCGGCTCAATTGCGTGAAGTCGACAAACAGAAAACGGTGGGGCAGGGCGAAGTATTCCTGCAACAGGCGATAGCCCTGGAAGGCCCGCGACACCACCGGCAGCGCGGCGTCGGTATCGTCGAACCCCTGGGAGCGCAGTGCGTCCTGCGGCAGGCGTTCTACCCAATCACCGCCGGGCTGACGGGCGAACACGGCGCAGACGTTGCCCAGCAGCTGTTCGTAGAGGCGGAAGGGCTGCTCGTCCGCTCCATTGAGGTACAGCGGCAGGTTGTCCAGGGCCAGACTGTTGAACGGTAGTTCGGCGCCGGTGCGCAGGGTCAGGCGCAGGCCAGCCTTGGCCTTGGGTTCACTGGCGGCCAGGCGCCCGAGCATGGCGGACGGGTTGCCGAAGTACTCGGCCTGGCTGACCTGCAACGGCCACAACGTCACCGCGTGGGCGGTGCGGTACTCGCAGCAGGTTTGGGTTTCGCGGCCCAGGGCGGCGCGCAGGACCGTGTCCCGGGGCAGCGGGAAGCCGCTGCTCAGCGAGCCTTCATCGGGGTCGGCCTGCAATTGCACCACGGTCATCGACGGTGTCGGCGCCAGGTAATGGGGGTACGCGATTTCCAGCAGGTTGTGGGTGAAGGTCGGGTATTCGGCATCGAGCTTGAGCTGTACCCGCGCCGTCAGATAAGCAAAACCTTCCAGCAAGCGCTCGACGTACGGGTCGGCGCAGTCCATGCCGGACAACGTCAGCCGACTGGCGATTTTCGGATATTCCTGGGCGAACTCCGCCGCGCTTTCGCGCACGTGGTGCAATTCCTGGTTGTACAGTTCCAGCAGGCGCGGGTTCATGAGCGTCTCCGCTGATCGGCGTTGATCACTCGCACATGGCCGGATTCCAGGTCCAGGTCGGTCTGCAGCATCAGGCGCAGCGGCACTGGCTGAGCCCAGAGATCGCCTTCGATCTCGAAACTCAGGGCGTTGTGGTTCATCTCGGCGGATGCCCGGGCCCGCACGCGCAGAGTGTTACGCAGAATCCGCGGTTCAAACGTGGCGATAGCCTGGTGGATCAGCGCTTCAAGCGCCGCGATATCGACGTTCGACGCACTGTTGCCGGCCAGGGCTGGCAGCCCGAAGTTAACCACCGACGTGCCAGCCGGGGTGTGCAACGTCGCATCGGCGCCGAGCAATGAAGTGGTGTTGAGCAACCACGCCAGATCACGCAGCACCGAGGCTTTCAGTTGGGTCAGGGAGAGCACGCGCTTGTCGGCGCTTTCCTTGGGATTGCTCGGGTCGTCATCGGTCAACCGGTCCAGCAGGGACGGTTGCAGGCGATCGCGGGTAGCGATTTCGGTTACCACGTAAATGGCCCCACATACATTTTTTGGTCCCCGCCCGAGCCGCAGGAGGCATAGATACTCGCGGCGCCCGCTTCCAGGGCCCCGTTGATTTGGCGGATAGCCTGCATTTTGCTGAGGCAGTCGCGACTAGGCGCTGGCATGTGCTCGCTACGCCAGACCGCGAATATCGGAATGTCGTTGAAAGTCTCTACACGCAGCCTTTGCGGTTTATCCAAACTGAAGCTGCAAGGCCATTCCATGTCCAGCTTCATACGAGTCTGGTCGGGTTTGACCAGTGTGCATCGGCCCTGATCGTCAACCAATCTGAGTTGTTGTCCGACGAAGACTGCCTGGGTGGCCGTCGGTTCAGCATGTTGGGCCCATGCGCCCAGGCTGATGAAATTCATCGCTAGGCACACGGTGAGCAGATGCTTTTTCATTGATGAACGAAGACCTGACCACGACTCGGGCACCGAGCAGGAAAGGACTGGATTGGAGCAAGCAGCAAACGCCATCGGCGCATTCAACCGGGCCGGGAGGGACGGTTGCAGGCGATCGCGGATGGCGATTTCGGTTACCACCGGAATAGTGCCGTAAACATTTTCTGGTCTTGCTGGCCGAGCCCGCACATGGCGCTGGGGTTGACCGACGAGGCTTCCAGAACACCGTTGATTTTGCGTACGGCCTGGGATTTTGTATCGCAGTCCCGACTAGGCGATGGTTCGGGGACGCTCCGTTCGACCAGGAAGATCGGGACGTCTCTGAACATTTCTACCCGCAATTCACCCTTTGGGTTCAGGTTGAAATAGCACGGCCATTCCATACCCAATACCAAATGAGTCTGATCAGGTTTGAGGACGGCGCATTGACCGTTCTGGTCGACTAGCTTAAGTAGCTGGCCGGCGAACGTTCCTTGAGTGCGAGCGGGCGCGTCGAGTTGGTCTGGATCGGTTTCAGCGCAGGCATTCAAACTGATCAGCAGGCCGCACAGGAGTGTCGCTCGGAGCATTGGCCCTATCATGTCAACTCCCAGAACCAGACCTGTCTGGAAAGGAAATCACCATCAAAGAAGCCTTTGGTTCGGCCACGATTCCATAGGTCGATGTGGTCACCTGAACGCTCGCTTTCAGGCTCGTTTGCACGGCTAAAGCAATCCTTGAAAAAGATGATTCCGGTCTTCTGGCTGAGTGTCAGCCGATCGGCTGCGCTACCACTCAAAATGGTCGGACGCCCCAAATGATGCCGCCACAGCCAGTTCGCCAGAGACTCGGCGCCACGGGCATGGTCATGCTTGCATTTGGGATCGGTGTAGGTCGATTTGTTGACCTTGATGGTCAGCTCGCCATTCAACGCGACACTCATACGAATCGCGCACTGGTTGCCCCAGGGCTGGTCGCATGGATCCTTGACGGTGGGATAGCTGCTCCACAAATTAATAAACGAAGGCTTGGCCATGACTCAGACACCGGATAGGAAAGGATTGGATTCGAGCAAGCACCAAAACACCCCCGGCGCATAACACCGGGGGCATCTTCGATTACACCTTCACGTTCTGGCGGATGTTCCAGCCGAACTTGACCGGCCCGCCTTCCTTGGTGCCGTCGGCTTTTTGCGGCTGATAGTCCACAAGCACCTTGGCGAAGTTCAGGGTGAGGTTTTCGGTCAGGCGATCATCGCTACCCGAGCCGCCGGTGCTCAGGGAAGTGACCAGCACTTCTTCCAGGTTGATGATCATGTACTCGACCTGGCTTTCGCCGCCGGCCTTGCGCACGGTCAGCTTGACCTTGTCGATGTGCTTGCCGCTGGCGCAGTGCATCATCAGGTTCGGTGAGGCTTTGTCGACGTACTTGGTCAGTGACAGGTCCTGGATGTTCACCTTGCCGGCACCACCACCGCTGCCCACGTGCATGTTGCCGGACTGAGACATGCCCCAGCTCCAGTTCAAGACGTCGATCTCGTCCTTGTGGGCCTTGTCCATGGACTCGCCCTTGATGTCACCGATCTTGATGAAAATATCAACAGCCATGTTTTCTCCCTGTGTGGTCTCTACCACATTGTTTGGTTAACGCCGACCTTGCGAAATCTCTTTGAATGTCAGGCAAGACACAGAACCTGTGGGAGCGGGCTTGCTCGCGAAAGCGTCGGATCAGTCGACATCAATGCTGAATGATCAACCGCTTTCGCGAGCAAGCCCGCTCCCACAAGGAGCAGGCCGTACCCACAAATCCGCTTGTTTACGCGCCTTTGGCCGAAGGCAGCTTGGATACCAGGCGCAGCGACACGGTCAGACCTTCGAGCTGATAGTGCGGGCGCAGGTAGAACCTGGAGTTGTAGTACCCCGGGTTGCCTTCCACGTCCTCGACGATCACTTCGGCGGCAGCCAATGGGTGCTGGGCCTTGGTGGTTTCGGTGGAGTGCGCCGGGTCACCGTCGACGTAGTTGAGGATCCAGTCCTGCAACCAACGCTGCATTTCGTCCTTCTCTTTGAAGGAGCCGATCTTGTCGCGCACGATGCACTTCAAGTAATGGGCGAAACGGCAGGTGGCGAACAGGTACGGCAGGCGCGCGGCCAGGTTGGCGTTGGCGGTGGCATCCGGGTCGTCGTACTCGGCCGGTTTCTGCAACGACTGGGCGCCGATGAACGCGGCGAAGTCGGTGTTTTTCTTGTGCAGCAGCGGCATGAAACCGTTCTTCGCCAGTTCCGCTTCGCGGCGGTCCGAAATGGCGATTTCGGTCGGGCACTTCATGTCCACGCCACCATCGTCAGTCGGGAAGGTGTGCGCCGGCAGGTTTTCCACTTCACCGCCAGACTCCACGCCACGGATGCGCGAGCACCAGCCGAAGTGTTTGAACGAGCGGTTGATGTTCACCGCCATCGCGTAAGCGGCGTTGGCCCAGGTGTACTTGGAGCTGTCGGCACCGTCGGTGTTTTCTTCGAAGGCAAAGGCTTCCACCGGATCGGTCTTGGCGCCATACGGCAGACGCGCGAGGAAGCGCGGCATGGTCAGGCCAATGTAGCGCGAGTCTTCCGATTCGCGCAGCGAGCGCCAGCCGGCGTATTCCGGGGTGGTAAAGATTTTGGTCAGATCGCGCGGGTTCGACAGCTCCTGCCACGAGCCCATGCCCATCACAGTCGGCGATGCGGCTGCGATGAACGGTGAGTGCATGGCGGCGCAGACTTTCGACAACTCGCCCAGCAACTCGACATCCGGCGGCGACTGGTCGAAGTAGTAGTCGCCGACCAGGCAACCGTAAGGTTCGCCGCCGAACTGGCCGTATTCTTCTTCGTACATCTTCTTGAAGATCGGGCTCTGGTCCCACGCGGTGCCCTTGAATTTCTTCAGGGTCTTGTGCAGGTCGGTCTTGGAGATGTTGAGCACACGGATCTTGAGCTGCTCGTCGCTCTCGGTGTTGTTGACCAGGTAGTGCAGACCACGCCAGGCGCTTTCCAATTGCTGGAAATCGGGGTGGTGGATGACCTGGTTGACCTGGGCGGTGAGCTTGGCGTCGATGGCGGCGATGATCGACTCGATCGACTTGATGGCGTCGTTGGACACCAGGTCGGTCTGCGCCAGGGCCTGTTCGGCCAGGGTGCGCACGGCGGTCTCGACGGCTTCGCGAGCGCGTTCGGTCTTGGGTTTGAATTCTTGCAGCAGCAGGGAGGCGAACTCGCTGGCTTCTTCGGTGGTGCTCAGTGTCTGAGCGTCTGCACGTACTGAATCGGTCATGATCATTCGTCCTGATTAAGCCTGAGGCTCGGCTGGCTTCGGCGCACTGGCAAGCGCCTGGAGCAGCGCCGGATCCTTGATGGCCTTCATGATGATTTCTTCGGCACCGGTCTTGCCGTCCATGTAGGTCAGCAGGTTGGCCAGTTGGGTGCGCGCTTCGAGCAACTTGTTCAGCGAGTCGACCTTGCGCGCCACGGCGGCCGGGCTGAAGTCGTCCATGCTTTCAAAGGTGATGTCCAGGCTCAGGTTGCCTTCGCCGGTCAGCTCGTTGGGCACGTGGAACGCGACGCGTGGCTGCATGGCCTTGAGGCGCGAGTCGAAGTTGTCGACATCCACCTCCAGGAACTTGCGATCGGCTACAGGTGCCAGAGGCTCGGCGGGCTTGCCGGCGAGGTCCGCCATGACGCCCATGACGAAGGGCAACTGGACCTTTTTCTCGGCGCCGTAGAGCTCGACGTCGTACTCGATCTGCACTCGAGGCGCGCGGTTGCGCGCGATGAATTTCTGAGAACTTTGCTTCGCCACGTTGCTGCTCCTGGTCGCTCAAGCGACGGTGTTGGCGTCATCGGTGGTACCGGTGACGTGACTGCGTGATCCGTTCGCTTTTATTCGCTGTCTGGTCCGCGCAGGTTTTCAAATTGGCTCATGCCGTCGGGAATCAGGTTGCGCACGATGGCCGCAAAGTCGGCGTGCACCAGATTCTTCGCCCGGTTCAACAGCACCGGCAGCGGGCTGGAGGGCTCATGACGGGTGTAGTACGCAAGAATCCGGTCCAGGCTGCGCAGCACGTCGTCGCGGTTGTTGATTTCGCCAGTGCCGGTACTGTGCGGTGCGCTCGGTGCGGTGGCGTATTCAACCGGCGCGGCACTGTCGTCGCTGATGGCATCGGGCAGGGGGCTGTCGCCGCTCTGCGGGGCGAACTGGCCGAGAATCTGCAGGGCCATTTTTAGCGGTTGTTTCAACGGGCCAAGGTCAACGCCCTGGGCGGAACCGATTTGTTCGCTGACCTGTTGCTCGATGGCCTCGGCGACGCTGCGGGCCTCGTGCAAAGCGGCGCGGGTGATTTCCAACTGTTCGGGATCGCTGTCGAGGAACGCTCCGGCGAGCTGCTCGGCGCCGAGGTTTTCGTCAGGGAAGCTTTGCAGGCCGCTGGCATTGGCGGCGGCGCGCAGGCTGACAGCGCCAAAGGTTCGCGAACGGGCCAGGATGCTTTCGCGCAGCAGGCGAATGGTGGCATCGGACGTCAGGCCGGCGAGGGCATTGATGCGCACAGTGGGGTCGTTGTTGTCTTCGGCATCCAGACGCGGATGCAGGTCGGCCCAGTACTGCTTGAGCAATTCGCTGATCAGTGTCAGGACGCGAGCCAGGCCGGTGACGCCTTCGAGGGCAAGGGAGCTTTGCAAAAGGAAATGGGTGATACGCAGGTCTTTGCTGCGTTGCAACAAATCCAGACTTTGCTGCTGGATGCTGCGCCATTCAGGGGGGGCGGCAGGCAATATCGAATCGCCCATGCTGCGCTCGGGCTGGCCTTGGGAATCGCGTTCCAGGCGCAAAAAATCCGCGTCATATTCCAAATCTTCACCACAAGGCGAAGTCGCGGAAACGGCGGCAAGCAGCAAAGGCACTTCCACTGAATTTGATCTCCATATCGCCCGACTGACAGTCGGGCTGTTCACACGTTAGTTCCAAGTGGAACTTCACATGTTTCCTTGAGTGTAATGGCCCTTTGGATACGCAGTGATCTTAAAGTGCCATCATTGATATTCAAGAAGTTGTGCATTTTTGGTGTAGTACTTATGGCTTGTCAAGGTAAGCTATTTCCTCTGTGTGACAGATGTGAAGTGCTTAACAACCCGCGCGACCGATAGGTCGAAGCAGGCACTGATGCAGGTTTTTTGTCACGAAAGCCGGTTAAGATCAGCAATCATGCTGGTAAAAAGCCGTTTCAAGGTTGTTTTTGCAAGGTTGTCGGAGCGAGTCTGGCGGGAGTTAATCCCGATTCGCCCGCGCGCAAAGTGTTCAGCAAGGAGGCAAGATGTCGCTGTGTTTGACTATCACTAGTTATCACAAAATTACCCCTGGTCAGTGCCCTGAGAAATCCATGGATCAGGGTGTGATGGCGATTGGCCGTAATTCTGATAATGACTGGGTATTGCCCGATCCAGAGCGTTTGGTGTCCGGCAAACATTGCGTTGTTCAATATAAAGATGGCCGGTATTACTTAACTGATAACAGCACTAACGGTGTGGAATTGGTCAAGGCCGGTATTCGTCTGCGCAAGGGCAACAGCGAGCCGTTGCAAGATGGCGAAGTTATCCGCATCGGTGATTATGAAATCCAGGCGCGTATCGATTTCAGTCTGCCGGTGACCGACGGCAACCCTTTCGCCGATTCGTCCAGCAGCTTCGAGGCCCTGATGGGGCGTCAGGGCGCCGTCGTGAATACGCCGACGTCATTGCCCATGACGCCACCTGCACATTTTCAGGGCGTATCGGCCATGGACACGATGCCGGACCTGTTCGACTTTCTGACACCGACCAGCGTTCCGCCGGCCACCCAGCCCGACCATGTCCCGGCCGAGCAGCACGACTTCCGCCCACCAACCCCGATCCCCGTCCCAACGCCCGTGGCCGGGCCTGCGCTGCTGGTGTCGGCCCCGGTGATTCCGGAAGATTGGGACCTGTTCAGCGACAAGCCTGCACCGGTGGCGATCGCCCCTCTGCCTGTTGCAGAGGTTGCGCCGCCTGTACCTCACATCAGCGTACCGATCGAGCCGGCCCCCCTTTGCGAACCGCCCGTGGCCGTGGTCCAACGCCTGGTCGATCCGGTCAGCCCGGCCGACAATTCTCAACCCGACCTGTTGCAAGCCTTTCTGCGCGGTGCCGGGCTGGATCAAGTGCGCCTGGACAAGGCCCAGGCCGAAGCGCAAATGGAAAGCATCGGCCGCAGTTATCGGCTGATGGTCGAAGGCCTGATCGATGTCTTGCGCGCCCGTAGCAGCCTCAAGGGCGAGTTCCGCATTCAGCAGACGATGATTCAACCGGTGGAAAACAACCCGCTGAAATTCGCTCCCAACGTCGATGAAGCATTGCTGTTGCTGTTGCGCCACAGCAATCAGGCGTTCATGGCACCGGACCTGGCCGTGCGCGACAGCTTCGATGACTTGCGTGCCCACCAATTGGCGGTGATGGCCGGCGTGGAAGCGGCGATCAAGCACCTGCTGGCGCGCTTCGAACCGGCGCAACTGGAAGAGCGCATGGGCAAGCCCGGTGGCCTGTCGAGCATTTTCAACGGCTCGCGACAGGCCCAGTACTGGCAGCAGTTCACCGAGCTCTACAGCAATATTTCCCGCGAGGCCCAAGAGGATTTCCAGGACCTGTTCGGTCGGGAATTCAGCCGCGCCTACGAAGAACACAGTACAAGGCAGCGCCGCGGCTGAGCGTCGCCATCGCATAGCGCCATTCATAGCAAAGAACGGAACAACGGATAGCTGAAACGTCATTGAGGACGCAGGATGATTCCCAGGTTTTTACTCGCAGTTGCCACCGCGCTTCTGCTGACCGCATGCGCCAAGGATGCGGCCAAACCCCAGCCCGAAGAGGCTGAGGCCGAGGCCGATACGGCCGCCGTCGAGTTGCACTTCCACGCCATTGCCGGGCTCAACCCCGGCGCCACTGGCCAGCCAGCCCCGGTCCGGGTGCGTATTTTCGAATTGAAAAATGCTGCCACCTTCGGCCGTTCCGATTATTTCGCACTGGCCGAACGGGCCCAGGCGACGCTCGGCGCCGATCTGATCGATCAGGACGAAGTGCTGATCCAGCCCGGCCAGCAGTTGAGCCTGCAGCGCGACCTCGACCCGGCCACCCGCCATATCGGCGTACTGGTGGGGTATCGCGAGCTGGATCAGTCGTTGTGGCGCGCGGTGATGAATGTCCCGCCGCGCCAATACACCGAATACCAGATCAGCCTCGACGTGCGAGCCGTGCGCAGCGCCGTCGTGGTTTCCCCATCCAGCCCTGCCCAATAAACAATCGGAGCCCCCCATGTCCTGGAACAATCGAGTGGTCTGGTCGGAAGGCATGTTCATTGGAACGCAGCACTTTCAGCAGCATGACCGTTACCTGGAGAACCTCATCGACGCCCGGAGCCGCCCGTTGTCGGCCGGCGCCTGGGGTTTCTCCGAATTGCTGATCGACCAGGGCCTGCTGGCCCAGGGCAAACTGGCGATTATCTCGGCGCGGGGTCTGTTGCCGGACGGCACGCCATTCAACATTCCCCAGGATGACCTGGCGCCGAGCCCGCTGAATGTCGATGACAACCTGCGCGATGGCTTGGTGTACCTGGCCTTGCCGCTCAAGCGCGCCGGTGCGCGAGATACCGTTGACGAAGGCGAAGCCCTGGGCGCTGCGCGCTACGTGAGCCAGGTTCGCGAAGTACGGGACGACAACGCGCCGTTCGAAAACCAGGCCCCCGTGGCCGTGGGGGCGAGGGCGCTGCGATTGTTGGTAGCCCAGGATGGCATCAGCGACTACGCCGCTATCGGTCTGGTACGAATCAAGGAGAAACGCGCCGACCGAGCCCTGGTGCTCGACGACACCTACATCCCGCCGCTGCTGGATGTGGTCGCCTCCAACCCCCTCGCCGCGTTTCGCAACGAACTGCTGGGCCTGCTGCATCAGCGTGGCGAAGCCCTGGCCGGGCGGGTGGTGGCGTCCGGTGCCGGCGGTGCCTCGGAGATTGCCGATTTCATGCTGCTGCAACTGGTCAACCGTGCCCAGCCGTTGATCCAGCACTTGAGTCAGTTGAGCCCGTTGCACCCTGAGCGGTTCTACAGCGAGCTGGTGAGTCTGGCCGGCGAGTTCTCGACCTTTACCGCTTCCGGGCGGCGACCCCAGGAATACCCGCAATACCAGCACGATGACTTGGCGCTGAGTTTCGCGCCGGTGATGCAAGCCCTGCGTGAGGCGCTGTCGATGCTGATCGACAGCAAGGCCACGCCGATTCCGATCGTCGAAAAAGCCTACGGCGTCCACGTCGCGATGCTGGCCGACAAGTCCCTGCTCGACAGCGCCAGCTTCATCCTGGTGGTGCGCGCCGACGTGCCCGCCGAAACCCTGCGCAGCCACTTCGGCCAACAGAGCAAAGTCGGCTCGGTGGAGCACATCCGCAACCTGGTCAACCTGCAATTACCGGGCATTGGCCTGCTGCCGCTGCCGGTGGCGCCACGGCAAATTCCGTATCACGCCGGCTCCACTTATTACGAACTGGACCGGGGCAGCGAGCATTGGCAGCAACTGGCCAACTCCGGCGGTTTTGCGTTCTACATCGCGGGGCAATTCCCGGGGCTGAACCTGGCTTTCTGGGCGATCCGAGGATAAACCGCAATGAGCAACGACGATCGTACCCAATTCATGCCGACACCCGGTGGCCGTGGCGCCGACCCGGTCCGCCCGGAAGCTGGTCGCGCCCAGGCCGCGCCACTTTCGATGCCGGCCGCGCCGCTTTTGATCGGCACGGCCGAAGGTCTCAACCCCCTGGAGAGCGCCGCTGGGCCGTTGCTGGCTTTGCTGACCCGCTTGCGCAACACCATTACCCACCCGGCGCCGGCGAGCCTGCGGGCGCAATTACTGGCCTACCTGCGCCAGTTCGAGGAGCGCGCCGAGGCTGCCGGCGTGGCGCGCAACGATGTGTTGCTGGCCCGTTACGCCTTGTGCACCGCCCTGGATGAAGCGGTGTTGAGTACACCGTGGGGTGGTGCCAGCGACTGGGGCAAACAGAGCCTGCTGATCACCGTGCACAACGAAGCCTGGGGCGGCGAGAAGGTGTTCCAGCTGTTGGAACATTGCCTGCAAAGCCCCCGCGAACGTTTGTATCTGCTGGAGCTGTTGTATCTGTGCATGTGCCTGGGTTTCGAAGGGCGTTATCGGGTCATGAACGACGGTCGCAGCCAACTGGAAGCCTTGCGTGAACGCACCAGTGCGGTCATCCGCAGCGCCCGTGGCGATTATGAGCGTGAACTGTCGCCCCATTGGCGCGGCGTCACTGTGGCCCGCGACCGACTCGCGCAATTCATGCCGCCGTGGATCGCCGTGGCCATCGGCGTGGCGTTGCTGCTGGCACTGCTGTTCGGCCTGCGCTTGAAACTGGCCGCCGATGCCGAGCCGGTATTTAAGAATATCCATGCTCTGGGCGAGATCCCGGTGCAGGCCATCGACCGTCCGGTGGTGCAACCGAAACTGATCGAGCGTCCCCGCCTGGCAGGCTTCCTCGCTGATGAAATCAAGGCCGGTCGGGTCGCTGTGGAAGATGCCGTTGACCGTTCAGTGGTGACCATCCGTGGCGATGAGCTGTTCGCCTCGGGCAGCGCCAGCATCGTCGACAATTTCCAGCCGTTGATGCTGCGCATCGCCGATGCCGTTCGCAAGGTCAAGGGCCAGGTCCGGGTGACCGGTCACAGTGACAATCGCCCGATTGCCACCTTGCGGTTTCCATCGAATTGGGCCTTGTCCGAGGCGCGGGCCAATTCGGTGCTGCAAATCCTTTCGGCCAAGACCGGCCAGCCCGAACGCTTCAGCGCCGAAGGCCGCAGCGACACCGAACCGTTGGCCTCGAACGCTACAACAGAGGGCCGCGCACGCAATCGTCGGGTCGAAATCACAGTGTTGGCGGAGGGGGTCGAGTGAAGGCGTTTTTCAGTTTTATCATCCGCTGGGTCATTCCGTTGCTGGGGCTGATCGCCCTGAGCCTGATCATCTGGTTTGTCGGGCCGCTGCTTGAATTGCTGGTGCCCGAAGGCCGGCGTTGGGCGCTGATCATTCTGGTGTTCGCGGTGTGGATCGCCTACCGGGTGTTTCGCATTATCCAGGCGCGCCGTCAGGCCGCCGAAGTGATGCGCAGTCTGGCGGCGCAAACCCCGCCGGACCCGACCAGCATCGCCACCTCTGAGGAGCTCGAAACCCTGCGCCAGCGCATGGACGAAGCCTTGGCGCTGTTGAAGAAGGCCAAGCTGGGCGGTGACGAGCGCCGTAACCTGTATGAACTGCCGTGGTACGTGATCATCGGCCCGCCGGGTTCGGGCAAGACCACGGCGCTGGTCAATTCCGGGCTGCATTTTCCGTTGGCGGCGCAGTTGGGCGCCGGGGCAGTCCGTGGTGTCGGTGGCACGCGCAATTGCGATTGGTGGTTTACCGATCAGGCCGTGCTGCTCGACACCGCCGGGCGCTACACCACCCAGGACAGCGACGCGACAGTCGATAAAGCCGCGTGGCTGGGTTTTCTCGGCCTGTTGAAGAAACAGCGGGCCCGGCGTCCGATCGACGGCGCGTTTATCGCCATCAGCCTCTCCGACCTGCTGCTGGGCAGCGACGCCGAGCGCGCCGCCCATGCCGCCGCGATCCGCCTGCGTATCCAGGAGCTGTACACGCAATTGGGTGTGCGCTTTCCGATCTACCTGATGCTGACCAAGCTCGATCTGGTGCCAGGGTTCATGGAGTATTTCGATACCCTGAGCAAGGAAGAACGAGCCCAGGTCTGGGGTATGACCTTTGCCCTGGACGACGGTAAAAACAATGACAGCCCACTGGCCCAGCTGCAAAGCGAATTCACCGGCCTGGAACAGCGCCTCAACGCTCGTCTGGTGGAGCGTTTGCAACAGGAACGCGACCCGGCGCGACGCGATCTGATCTACGGCTTCCCGCAACAGTTCGGCGCGTTGAAGGATTGCCTGCAAAGCTTCCTTGAGGGCGTATTCAAACCCAATGCCTTTGAAGAACGGGTGCTGTTGCGCGGGGTGTATTTCACCAGCGGCACCCAGGAAGGCAGCCCGATTGATCGGCTGATCGGCTCCATGGCCCAGAGCATGAACCTGGACCGCCAGCACCTGGCGCGCCAGAACGGCACCGGGCGCAGTTACTTCATCGAAAAGCTCTTCAGCGCCGTGGCCTTTGCCGAGCGTGGGCTGGTGGGGGTCAACCCGAAAGTCGAACGTCGACGCAAGTGGATCGCCCGGGGCGTGCTGGCCTCGACCGTGGCCCTGGTGCTGGTGGTCGGGACCTTGTGGTGGGTCAGCTACCGCGCCAACCAGGCGTATATCGCGCAAGTCGATCAGAAAGTCGCGCCCCTGGGCCAGGCCGTGCAGAACCTCAGCCCGGCACAACGGGACGTGCTTGCGGTGTTGCCTTTGCTCAACGCGGTGAAGCACCTGGCCGACGATTCGCCGAACTGGGCCGAAGGCCTGGGCCTGTATCAGGGCGACATGCTTGAAGCCGAGTCTGGCAGCGTCTATCGCAAGTTGTTGATCGCGGTCTTCGCGCCACGCTTGCTCACGCGCATCGAAGAGCAACTGCACGGCGGCGGCAATTCGGACTTCCTTTACGAAGGCTTGAAGGCCTACCTGATGCTCGCCGACAGCGAGCATTACGATGCCGACTTCATCAAGGCGTGGATCGCCCTGGATTGGGATCGCAGCCTGCCGCGCGACTTGCCGGCCGAGCAGCGTCTGGCCCTGGAGGAGCACTTGCAGGCGCTGTTCGAGCGCCATCCCCCCACCGCACGTCTGGACCCGCGCCTGATCGACGATCTGCGTCGGCAGTTGCAGCAGCTGCCGGTGGCCCAGCGCGTCTATGACCGGGTCAAGCGGCAGAAACTGCCGGACGGCATCCCGGACTTTCGTCTCAACGAAGCGGCCGGGCGTGATGCCGCGCTGGTGTTCAGCCGCAAGAGCGGCAAGCCGCTGGGCGAACCCTTGAGCGGCTTCTTCACGGCCAAGGGTTACCGCCAAGGGTTTTTGCTGACCAGCCTGAACCAGACCGGCACCCTGGCCGAGGAGCAGTGGGTGCTCGGTCGCGACCAGGCAGAACAACAGAACGTCGTCAGCCTGGCCGCCGACGTGCGCCGTTTGTATTTCCAGGATTACCAGCGCCAGTGGGACGCCTTGCTGGCTGATATCGACTTCGTGCCGATCACCAGCGTGGCCCAGGCCGCCGATGTGTTGCGGGTGATTTCTGGCCCGACCTCGCCGTTGAAAAAACTGCTGGTAGCAGTGGCGAAGGAAACCGACCTGCAACAGGAAGAACGCCTGCTGGCCGCCAAGGGCGGGCCGGTGGAGGGCGGGGTCGACAAGCTCAAGGAGCGCTTGGGCAGCTTGCTCGGCCAGGAGCAGGCGACGCAAAACACACCGGATGCCAGTGAAGATCCCATCACCGCGCATTTTGCCGAACTCAACAGCATCGTCAGCAAAAACGAAGGCGAGCCGGCGGCCATCGACGGCCTGCTGGCCGACATGAACGCCCTGTATGTGCAGGTCAGCGCCATGGTCGGCGCCAGCGGCGACGCCTTGCTCGGCGAAGCCAAGAACCAGGCCGCCGCAGCTGCCACGCGGGTCAGCCTCAACGCCGAGCGGCAACCGCCGCTCGTGCAAGGCTTGGTCAAGTCGGTGGTCAACTCCACCACCAACAGCATGATGGGCGGGGTACGCAATCAACTGAACGCGGCCTGGACCAGCGAAGTGGTGAACATCTATCGCCAGTCTTTGGCCGGGCGCTATCCAATGTCGCCGGGCAGTGCGCGGGACGCGACCCTGGATGATTTTGGCCAGTTCTTCGGCGTCGGCGGGGTGATGGACAACTACTTCCGCAAATACCTGCAGCCGTACGTGGATACCTCGACCCAGGCCTGGCGTTGGCAGCCGGGCGCCGCACAGAAGCTCGGCATCGCCCCGGGCGTGCTGCAAACCTTCCAGCGGGCAGCGACCATCCGGGATGCGTTTTTCCGTTCCGGCGGCACCCAGCCGATGGTGCGCTTCGAACTCAAGCCAGTGGCGATGGACGCCACCATCACCCAGTTTTTGCTCGACCTCGACGGCCAGCAATTGAGCTACGACCACGGCCCGAGTCGCCCCACCTCCATGCAATGGCCCAACCCCGGCAGCATCGGCGTGGTGCGGATCTCGATCATGCCGCCTTCAGCCAGCGGTCGTTCGGGCATCACCCTGGACGGGCCCTGGGCCTGGTTCCGCCTGCTGGAGCAATCGGACCTGACCGCTGGCAACTCGCCGGATCGCTTCAACCTGCGGCTGCGGGTCGACGGCGCCAGCGTCTCTTATGAGCTGCGGGCCAACAGCGCCTTCAACCCGTTCAAGAGCCGTGTGCTCAGCGGTTTCAGCTTGCCGGAGCGTTTATGAGCACGCCGGGCTTCTATGGAAAGCTGGCCAGTCGCGGGGACTTTGTCAGCCGTGGCTTGCCGCAGAGTTTTATCGGCCCCTGGGATTCGTGGCTGGCGGCGGGCCTGCTCGCCAGCCAGAGCCTCGGGGACCGTTGGCTGGATGCTTATCTGGTCAGTCCGCTGTGGCGCTTCATGCTCGGGCCCGGTGTGTGTGGGCCGCAGGCCGCCGTTGGGGTGGTGATGCCGAGCATCGATCGGGTTGGCCGGTATTTTCCGCTGACCGTCGCGGTGCTGCTGGATCACGACGCTGACCCGGCGTCGGTGGTGGGCGGCGCGGATGTCTGGTTTGAGCAAGTCGAGCAATTGCTGTTGAGCACGTTAAGCGTGGAGGCGAGCTTCGAAGCCTTCGGTGCAGGGCTGGAAACGCTGGGCGGCCCGGTGTACCTGCCACGTGCTCCAAGCAGCCGTTTTGCCGGCCTGCATCGTTTTGATGCCACCGACCCGAAGGCGCGAATGACCGTGCTTGCCGAACTGGCCTGCGAAGGCGCAAGCCTGTGGTGGGGCCAGGGTTCGGAGCGTATCGCCCCTGCTTTATTGCGGTGCCAGGGCCTGCCGGCCGCCGCTGATTTTGCGCAATTTTTGCTCGGCCAAGAAGGTGTTGTGTAGATGTGTCCAAGCGTTGGAAAGACGTTCAAGTCCGCAAGCAAGAGCCATGTCGGTATGGTCCGCCAGGTTAACGAAGACGCTTGCCTGGACCGGCCGGAAAACGGTCTGTGGGTGGTCGCCGATGGCATGGGCGGGCACGCGGCGGGCGACTACGTCAGCAGCCTGATCGTCGATAGCCTGCGCAACGTTGCCGTAGGCCGTTCGCTGGATGAATACGTCGCGGCGCTGAAAACCGACCTGCTGCGGGTCAACGCGGCCGTGCGTGAAGAAACCGCCAACCGTGGCGTGACCATGATGGGCAGCACCGTGGTGGCACTGGTGGCGCGTGACTTGCGCGGGGTGTGCCTGTGGGCGGGTGACAGCCGCTTGTATCGCCTGCGTGACGGCCTGCTCGAAAGTATCTCGCGGGACCACAGTTACGTTCAGGATCTGCAGGACAGCGGCCTGCTCAGCGAAGCTGAAGCCCGGGTGCATCCACGGGCCAATATTGTCACCCGCGCTGTTGGGGTAGGGGCGCAACTGGAGCTGGCGATGATCGATCTGCTGTTGATGCCTGGCGACAGTTACCTGCTGTGCAGCGATGGGCTGACCAAGACCGTCGAAGACCATGAAATCAGCGAGGTGCTGAGCCACGACGAGCCCGGTGAAATCGCCAGCAGCCTGGTGTCCCTGGGCCTGATGCGCGGTGCTCCGGACAACATCACCGTCATTGTCGTGAAGGTGCCGTCATGAATTCCGCCCTGCACATTCTGATCCCCGGCTATGACATAGACGGCGAGATTGGCGAAGGCGCCATGGCCAGCGTTTACCTGGCGACCCAGCGCTCGCTGGAGCGCAAGGTGGCGCTGAAGGTCATGGCTGCCGCACTGGCGGCGGACCCGAGTTTCTGCGAGCGTTTCCTGCGCGAAGGTAAAACCCTGGCGCGCCTGTCTCACCCGCATACGGTCACCATCCATGACATCGGCCATGTCGGTGAGCTGTATTACATGGCCATGGAATTCCTGCCCAATGGCACGCTCAAGGAGCGCATCGCCGCCGGCCTGACGCCGGAGCAGGGCCTGATCTATATCCGTCAGATCGCCTCGGCCCTGGGCTATGCCCATGGGCTGGGGCTGGTTCATCGCGACGTCAAACCGGCGAACATTCTGTTCCGCGCCGATGGCACAGCGGTGCTCTCCGACTTTGGCATCGCCAAGTCCATGGATGACCGCACCCAGTTCACCCAGGCCGGTTTCGCTGTCGGTACTCCCAGCTACATGAGCCCGGAACAGGCGCGCGGCCAGGATATCGATGGCCGAGCCGATCTTTATGCCTTGGGCGTGGTGCTCTACGAAATCCTCGTTGGCAAACTGCCGTATACCGGCAACGACGCACTCTCAACGGCCCTGGCGCATTTGACAGAACCGTTGCCGGAGCTGCCCGTGCACCACGGTCGCTATCAAGAGGTACTGCGCAAACTGTTGGCCAAGGATCCGGCCGACCGTTTTCCGGATGCAGCGGCGCTGTTGCAGGCGCTGGATAATCTGCCTCGGGAATCGGTTGAAGCGACCACGATCCGGCCATTGCCAATTCCGGTAGTGCCGATTGCGGTGAGCAATGACCTGGCGGGACTGACGCCGGTGTCCATCGATATACCGACCGGCCCCGCGCAGCCACAACCTCGATCCAATCCTGTTGCGCCGACTGTGAAACCGACACCGTCGTCCACGGTCTCGGAACAGCGAAAGGGGCCGGTGTTCGCACTCGCCGCTGTCGCGGTAGCCGTGGCGCTGGTCTTGGGCGGCGCGGGTTATTGGTGGCTGTCCGGTGACGTCGAAGCGGACGCCAAGGTGCCGGTGGTTTCAGCACCGCCGGCCAGTGCGCCACCGACCGTGGCGCCACCCGTAAAGCCCCCCGTGGCAACGGAGGTCGATGGCGGTCAGCGGCCGCTGCTGATGACCGGCAAAAAAACCTTGTTTCAGCGAGTGCTCAGCAAGCCGGGGGCGAAACTCGCCAGCGAACCGGGGGCCACCCCTGACAAGGCCTTGCCGGCGTTTTCCGTGCTTTACGTCTATCAGCGCAAAGAGGTTGATGGCAGCCCTTGGCTGCGTGTTGGCGCCGCCACCGACGGGCGCAGTGATGGCTGGTTGCCGGCCGCGCAAGTCAGCGACTGGAAGCAAAGCCTGGTGCTCAAGTTCACCGAACGCTCCGGCCGTGCGCCGGTGATGTTCCTGCGTCAGCCCGGCGAAGTGGAGAGGCTGCTGGCAGATCCGTCGGCGGCAAAAAACCTGCTGCTCAAGGCCCAGCAGAATCACGAAGACAACCAACAGGTGCTGGCCCTGGAACCGGCCGCCAGCGCGGTTCCGCAGAACCAGTTTTACCTGTTGCCGATCTTCGATTCCCGCGAGAGCTTCGATGAGAACGGCCAGCCGGTGCAGTTGCTGAACGTGGCGTCCATCGACCCCGGCAATGCTCCAAAGGCCGCTGCCAACAACACGCCAATCACTACCGCTGACGCCGACGCGTTCCGCACCGCCGTGGTGTTGGTCGTTGACACCACCGTGTCCATGCAGCCCTACATCGATCAGGTCCGCGAGGTAGTACACCAACTGCAAACCCGCATCGCCGAGCGGGGCGAGCAGGACAGTGTCAGCTTCGGCCTGGTGGGGTTTCGAAGCAGCACCCAGAAAACCCCGGGCCTGGAATACGTCGCTAAAACCTTGATCACTCTGGACCAGGGCCGCGACCCACAGCGCTTCATGGACCTGGCGCGTCAGGTCAAGGCGTCCACGGTCTCCAGCCATTCGTTCAACGAAGATGCGTTTGCCGGTGTGATGGAAGCGGTCGAGCGCATGGACTGGTCCGGCTATGGCGGGCGCTTGATTCTGTTGGTCACCGATGCCGGTGCCTTGCGCAAGAACGACCCGTATGCCGCCACGCAAATGAACGAGGCCGAAGTGCGCCAAGCCGCGCTGGGCAAGCAGATCAAGATCTACGCCTTGCACCTGCTCAGCGATGCCGGCAAGAAAACCCATGGCGGTGCGCAAAGCCAATACCGCACCCTGACCGCCGACGCCAACCCGCAGATCGGCGACCTGTACATTCCGGTACCGGGCGCCGATGTGCGCAAGTTCGGTGAGCGGGTGGACGAGATCGGTTCGGTGTTTGCCGACCTGGTGCATCAGGTGCGTAGCGACAAGCCGCAAACCGTGCCGCTGCTGAGTGCCGCGCCGAGTCTGAGCGACAAATCGGCGGCCGTCGGCTACGCGATGCACATGGACTTCCTGGGGCGTAAAGCCGCCAGCCAGGCGCCGCAACTGGTCAGCGCCTGGACCGCCGACCGCGACCTGACCAACCCGGCACTGCCGGCGTTCCAGGTGTGCGTGATGCTGACCAAGTTGCAGCTCAATGACTTGCAGCAATCGCTGAAACTGATCGTCGATGCGGCCCGCAAGACCCAGACCTCGCCGAAGAATTTCTTCCAGGAAATCGCTAGCGCCAGTGCCTACATGAGCCGCGATCCCTCGGCCTTGCGCAAGGGTGGCAACCTGGCCGATGGCGGGGTTCTGGGTGAGTACCTGGAAGGGCTGCCCTACCGCAGCAAGTCGCTGAACATGACCCAGGATTTGTGGCTTTCCCTGAGCGTGGCCGAGCAGGAGGACTTTATCGACGAACTGGATTCGAAGATCCGCCTCTACGAAACCTTCCACAACGACTTGGCTAACTGGGTGCGTTTCGGCGATGCCGAGCCGGGTGATGCCTTGTACCGCGTTCCGTTGTCGACGCTGCCGTGATGCTGAACATGAGCGCAGTGCACAAACACCGGGGCGTCGGCAGCCAGCGTTACAGCCTGGTGATTCCACGGCTGCAACTGCATGCCGGTGAACAATTGGCGGTGGTCGGTCCCAGTGGTTGTGGCAAAAGCACGTTGCTCGATTTGCTGGCGCTGGTACTGGCTCCGGATCAGGCCGGGCAGTTTGATTTTGCGCCTGGCCAAACCCGCACGGACATTACCGGGCTGTGGCGCACAGATGCGCAAAGTGCCTTGGCGGACCTGCGCCGCCGGCACTTGGGCTACGTGCTGCAAACCGGTGGCCTGCTGGATTTTCTGGACGTGCGCGGCAACATCGATCTGTCGCGCAAACTGCTCGGTTTGAAGGACGACGGCAGCGTGGATCGCCTGGCCGGGGCGTTGGATATCGTCGATCAATTGGGCAAAAAACCGGGTGATTTGTCCGTTGGCCAACGGCAACGGGTGAGTTGCGCCCGCGCCCTGGCCCATGGGCCGCGTTTGCTGCTGGCCGATGAACCGACCGCCGCCCTCGATCCGCTGAACGCGGAACGAGTGATGCAGTTGCTGGTGATCCAGGCCCGCGAACATGGCGTGTGCTGCGTCGTCGCCACCCACGATGAGTCACTGGCCCGCGCCAGCGGTTTGCAGGTGCGGCGCATCAGTTGTCATCGCGACGCTGATGGCGGTGTCACCGCCACCCTCGGGGAGACCTGCTGATGCGCAGCGCGCTGGTGGCTTCCCTGGCCTGGCAGGATTACCGCAACGATGCGTGGCTGTCGGCCTGTTCGGTACTGGCGCTGGTGGCGGTGGTCGCACCGCTGCTGGTGCTGTTCGGCTTGAAATTCGGCCTGGTCAGCAGTTTGACCGAGCGCCTGGAAAACGACCCGGCCACCCGAGAAATCATTCCCTTGGGTGGCGGTCGGTTCAGTGCCGCGTTTATCGAACAATTGAGCCGGCGCAGCGACGTGGCTTTCGCCTTGCCGCGCACCCGGCAGATTGCCGCGACGGCGGATCTGACCGCTGGCGCTTCGACGGTGACCGTCGAAATGATCCCCACCGCCACCAACGACCCCTTGCTCGGCAGTCTGCCGGTGCCCCAAGGGCTGGATCAGGTGCTGCTCAGCCAGACCGTCGCCGAAAAGCTCGGGGCCAAGGCCGGTGATTGGCTGCAGGCCAGTGTCGGTCGGCAGGTGGCTGGTCGTGGCGAGGCGCAACGCACTCGCGTCCAGGTGCTGCGCGTATTGCCGCTGGAAGCCTTCGCCCGGGACGGGTTGTTCGCACCGTTGGCCCTGCTGGAAGCGGCTGAAGATTACCGGGACGGCCGCGCCGTTCCAGCGCTCGGTTGGCCAGGCGATGCGGTGGGCGTGACGGAACAGCGGGTGTACCCGGCGTTTCGTCTGTACGCCCGTCGTCTCACGGATGTCGAGCCGCTGCGTCAGTACTTCGCTGCGCAGAACCTGCTGGTCTCGACCCAGGCCCAGACCATCGCCCAGGTGCAATCGCTGAGCCGCAACCTGTCGATCGTATTCTGGATCATCGCCGGATTGGCTTTGGCGGGAGCATTTGCGGCGATTTTTGCCGGTGCGCTGGCGGCGGTCGAGCGCAAGCGTCGAGCGTTGTCGGTGTTGCGCCTGCTGGGTTTTTCCACGGCGGCGCTGTTGCTGTTTGTTGTGTTGCAGGCGCTGTACAGCGCCGGCCTCGCGGCCCTGTTGAGCGCCGGGCTATATGGCCTGGCGCAATCGGGCCTGAACCATTTATTTGCGCAGGCGCCGGGCGAATACGCCAGTCATCTGCTGGCGCATCACTACGCGTGGGCCTTGGTAGCCGTGCTCGGCGTCAGCGTCGTGGCGGCGGCCTGTGGTGGCTGGCGAGTGGCGCGTATCCAGGCGTGTGAAGGAATCCGAGATGTATAAGTTATTGGGCGCCGCCGTGGCGCTGAGCCTGGCCAGCATGGTCTGGGCTGATGAAAGCACAGACAAACTGGACAACCCCAAGCCGCTGGCTGACGACGTCAGCCTGCCGCTACCGTGCGAAGGGCAGATGGTGTTCCGTTACGTCTACATCCTGGCGCAAGGCACTCTGGACGACCGCGAGATCAGCCTCGGCTATCCCTTCAGCGAGGGCGAGGCCGGTTATCAACAGTCGTTCATCTCCGGTTACCGCCGGGACTTTATCAACGGCCAGTTCACCCTCAAGGATCTGCCCAAGGATTGGGGCAAGACCATCACGCCGTTGATGCCCAAGACGGACGCCAAGACCCCGCTCAAACCGATGCTCTATTTCATCGGCAAATACGAAGTCACCGCCCGCCAATACGCCCAGGTCATGGCCCAGGCGCAATCGCTGGCCAGCGGCGAGCCGGCGCCGGCCTGCGAGGCACTGCAAGCCGAGGCGCCGCAAGGCATGGCCGGGCGTTTGCCCAAGGTGAAGTTGTCGCGCTTCGAGGCCGAACGCTTCTCGGCGGTGTACAGCGCCTGGCTGATGAAATACCACAAGGACCTGCTGCCGGTGAGCGGTCGCGGCACCTCGGCCGAGGACGGCGGGCTGGGGTTTGTGCGCTTGCCGACCGAAGTCGAGTGGGAATTTGCGGCCCGTGGCGGGCAGGCCATTAGCCGTCAGGATCTGGAAGGGCGTCTGTTTCCCCGGCGTCTGGAAGGCAGCGAAAGCGACGGGCCACTGGCCGACTGGGCAGTCTTCAATCAGGTCGCCGGCGGCACCGGCCAGGCAGCGCGGCTGATGCCGATCGGTACCAAACTGCCAAACCCCATCGGCCTGTTCGACGTGATCGGCAACGCCGCCGAGATGGTCCAGGAGTCCTTCCAGCTCGTGCACGCCGGACGCCGCCAAGGCACCTACGGCGGCTTCGTGGTCAAGGGCGGCAACTACCTGGAGGGCGAGGGCACCTTGTTCACCGGGATGCGTCGCGAGTACCCGCTGTTCGCCGCCGACGGCACCGAGCAAAGCAATGAAACCACCGGGTTCCGGGTGGCGATTGGCGCGTTGTCGGCGCCACGTTCGCGCTACAAGGAGCTGTTCGTCCAGTGGGAGAAAGAAGGTCGGCTGGCTTCGCTGACCGATGCCATCGACGACGCCCAGGACCCGACCAAACGCCTGGACAGCATCATTGCTGCCAGCGTCGACCCGAGCCTGCAAGCCGAGTTGGGGCTGGTCAACGAAGAGCTCAAGCGCAACGTCTCGCTCATCGCCCAGCAGCGCGAGGAAGCGGCGGGCAACCTGATCCAGTCGGCGGCCCTGGTGGCCGAGACCGTCAACAACTACAACATTCGCCTGACCAATTTGCAGAAGAGTCGCCAGCAGGCCGTGGACGCCAAGGACGAGGCCAGCGCCAAGTTGTTCGCTACCGCCATCGACAATGGCCGCAGCGCGCTGGACGGCGCGGTGGCGATCTACATCGACAACCTGGCGACCGGCACGCGCTACACCGATGCCGTGATCCAGGCGCAGTTTCAACGCATCAAGGAAGAGTTGGAGCGCAAGCCGGTACTGGGCAAGAGCCTGGTAACGCGCGCAACGTTATTCGTTCGCCATGTCGGTGATTATCGTCAGCAACGACGAGCCGACCCGGCGGCGATATTGAAGGAATTGCTCGCATCGAACGCTCAGCGGTCTTGATCGTTCGTTGTACAGCGAGCTTGGAAGGGACTCAGGCGGCGGTGGGCCGTGCTGAGCTGGTCAAACTTAAAAGAGAACACAACTATGCTTTCCTCCCGTAAACCTGTTGCTTCGCTTTCCAAGCGTCACTTGCTGCTGATGGCTGTTGGCTTCAGCACCGTACTGACCGGTTGCGCCACGTCGCCGACCTCCAAGGTCGCCTCGAGCACCAAGGTCGAGTACTACCCAAACTGCTACGAGCCAGTGCAGCACCTGCGTGCCACTGATTCGAACATGACCAAGTCGGTCGTCACCGGCGCCGCCGTCGGTGCTGTTGGCGGTGCACTGCTGGGTGCCCTGGTCGATTCCGAGAACCGTGGCCGCAACGCCGCCATCGGTGCCGCGGGCGGTGCCTTGGCCGGTGGCGCAGCCGGTTACTACACCGAGCGCCAGAAGCAGATCGCCGATGACAACCAGCGCATCGCGTCCTACGCCTCCGACGTCAACAAAAGCGCCGCCGACATCGACCGCAGCACCGCGTACGCCAAGACTTCGCAGCAGTGCTACCAGAACGCATTCACCAAACTGGTCGCCGACCGCAAGGCCAAGACCGTCAACGACACCGAAGGCCGCAAGCGCCTGGCAGAAATCGTCGCGGGCCTCAAAGAGTCCAACGACCTGATCGTCGCGGTGAACGGTAAAGCCAGCGAAGACCTGAACAACTACACCCAGGCCTACGAAAAAGACCTGCAGCAAGTCGGCGTGCAGCGCACTGACGTGGTCACCGTGGCAACCGCCGACACCACGCCAGTCGTGGCGCCGACCAAGAGCAAAAAAGCGGTGAAACCGGCGAAAAAACCGGTGCTGCCAACCGTGCCGAAAGAAGCGGTCACCACCGAGAAAACCCTGCAGACCGCACAAGCCAAACAGGCTGAAAGCAAACAGGTCGCCAGCGCAGGCACCACTCAAGTCAACAGCATGTGCAAGAACCCGGACCTGGGCGACTGGGCACCAGTGCCTTGCCCGAATGCTTGATTGAGTTTTCTGTAGGTCTTTGATCATTCCCACGCGCTTTGCGTGGGAGTGATCTGTACTGGTTACGCCTTGGCGCTGTGCGCCGCCATCTCCTGCGCTTGCAAATGATCAAGCGCTCGTTTCACCGGCAACTACACGCCCTTTGCCATTCTGCTGAGCACCAGCTTACCGAGTGTCGAGTACCTTTCTCCGTCGGCCAGGTCCCTGCGGTGTATCGGCTGAGCAAACTCTCCAGGTTCGACATCAGGGTATTCGCTGACCAGTTCAACCTCGGTCGAATACAAGGTGCTGATGGCTTCAATACCTTCAAAGACCAGCACTTTAAAATCGTTGCGAACAAACGGAATCAATAACGTGAAGTGCGCAACATTGGCCGGCACGAACATACCTTTATCCTCAGCAAAAGGATCTATGTAGGAAGGGGCCTGAAGCGCAGTCCGAAATTTCGTATTGCAGAATGTTGCGTCATCTTTTGTAAGAAGTTTGAGACGAACTGAGCATGTATTTGGAGGGGGATGGGTGAAATACAGAGTGCCATCATTTTGATGGCGCGCTGTATTGATTATTGTCAGTGATCACTATGTCCATGGATGACTGTAACTTTCAGAAAGCTCCTACATTTTTCATGTTTTATTTTTGTCATGCTGGGTTCCGTTTCAGGGTGTGAATGTCCTGTGATTATTGGTGGGGTTGATAAACCGCTCTGGCTCAATGGTTGCGGGGGTGATGCGTCGAAGGTGGGGAGGTCAAAACCGGCATCAGGGGATCCCCTGTCCCCTATAGGGTGATCTCCTACAGCAACAAAAAAGACGCAGTTTTATTGTTTAATCGGGTGCTTGCAAATGGCCATCATTGTGATTAGGATGCGCGCCTTGAAAGAGCGCGAACTCAATTGGATGAGACTCATCGCAGCTCTTTGATACTGTCCGGCGCCATTTCAACTCCAATGGCCGCATGACTGTAATTCTAATTAAAGGTCACGGATGTCCTACTCAAGCAAACTTTCCGCTCATTACCTTGAACTCGCAAAAGCCTCTGTTTCAAAAGAGAATTTCGCGGGTGAGGACGTTCGCTTTTCGAGCGAATATGAGGCGTTGGAAAGTGAGCTGGGTAAAGCCTCGTCCATGCACGAAAGCGGTCAGATCGACTGGCTGAAAATCCGCGAAAACAGTGAAAACCTGCTGCGCACGCAATCCAAGGATTTACGTGTCGGCGCCTGGTTGACCTGGGCGCTGTACCAGCGTGAATCCTTCCCGGGGTTGCTGGCCGGCCTCGGTTTGCTGCACCACCTCTGTGAAAATCACTGGGCCGAGGTTCATCCGAACAAGGCCCGCACCCGCGCCGCAGCCATCAGCTGGTTGGTGCCGCGTCTTGAGCAGGTGCTGAACGAAAACGTCGCGATCAAAGAGCAGTTGCCGCTGTTCCGCCGTCTGGTCGAGCATCTGGAAGGGCTCGACGCCGCGTGCACCGAGCATTTGGGCGACGACGCGCCGTTGCTGCTGCCGATTTCCCGTCGCTTGAAAAACATGGTCCAGCGCGCCGCCGACAATCAGCCGGAGCCCGGTGTGGTGGGGGCCGCGGTGGCTCAGGTCAAGCAGGCCGCGACCCAGCTGTTCACCCCCGGCGCACCGATCGACAACGAAAAAGAAGCCCACAAGGCCCTACGTGCCCAGCAGGAAACTGCTCGTCCGTTGTGTGCCTGGTGGCTCAAGCAGAAAGCCACCGATCTGCGCGCCCTGCGCCTCAATCGCACGCTGCTGTGGCTGCCGATCGACGCGGTGCCCGAGCGTAACGCCGAGCAGATCACCGTTCTGCGTGGCTTGCCGGCGGACAAACTCAAGGCCTATCAGGACCGCTACGACCAGGGGAAATACGCAGATCTGCTGGTAGAGCTGGAGGCGAGCCTGGCGAAGGCGCCGTTCTGGTTCGATGGCCAGCGAATAGTCTGGGAATGCCTCCAGGGACTGAACGCCGAGATGGCGATGCGCGAAGTGGAAATCCACTTCGCGCTTTTGGTTCAGCGCCTGCCCGGCATCATCGAATTGCGTTTCCATGACGGCGCGCCGTTCGCCGATCCGGCCACCCGCGCCTGGATCGGCGCCCACGTCATGCCGCACCTGCAAAGCGCCAGTGCGCCGCGCAAGGTCGAAGTCGCCGATACCCAGCCGGCCTGGGAACTGGCCCTTGAAGAAGTCTTGCCGGTTCTGCGCAAGGACGGTCTCAAGGCCGCCGTGCAGATTCTCAAGCAGGGCTTGCAAAGTGCCCACGGCGGGCGGGTCCGATTTTTCTGGCAGTTCGCCCTCGCGCGGCTGTGTTTCATGGCCAAGAAATACGAACTGGCCAAGACCCAACTTGAAACCCTCGACCAAACATTACAGGACTCAGGCCTGCACGCCTGGGAGCCCGATCTTGCGCTGGAAGTGCTGCATTTGCTGCATAGCTGCTGCGAGTTGTTACCGCAGAACCATGCAGTGCGTGAACGCAAGGAAGAGATTTATCGCAGGCTGTGCCACCTCGATCTCGAAGTGGTACTCGAATAGGCCCCCGGCCACAACCGCAAGGAGAAAAGCCATGGCCAAAGAAGGCTCGGTAGCCCCCAAGGAACGCATCAACGTCACCTTCAAACCCGCCACCGGCGGTGCTCAGGAAGAGATGAACTGCCGCTGAAACTACTGGCAATCGGTGACTACACCCACCGCAAGGACGAACGCAAAATCGAAGATCGCAAGCCGATCAGCATCGACAAGATGACCTTCGACGAAGTGCTGGCCAAGCAAGAGCTGAGCCTGACATTGAGCGTGCCGAACCGTCTTCAGGAAGAAAGCGACACTGAAGAACTGGCCGTGAAACTGCGCGTCAACTCGATGAAGGACTTCAACCCGGCCTCGCTGGTCGAGCAAGTGCCCGAGCTGAAAAAACTGATGGAACTGCGCGACGCGCT
>NZ_JBIVCD010000009.1:0-52656 GCF_044746425.1 Pseudomonas sp. NPDC086112
AGACGATGCTGAAGAGAAAGAAGCCATCCAGAGCTTGAAAGACAAGCCTTCGGATAGCATCGCTGCTGGTCCTACCACTCTGGGCGACCTGTTGCGTGCACAAATGGAAAAGCAGAACTAAGTTCTGACAGACCATAAAAAAGGGCGACTTCGGTCGCCCTTTTTTGTGTCTGCGATTTGGTGAATCCCAAGGAGGGCTGACACCACTGCTTTTCGTAGGAGCCAGGCTTGCCGGCGAAGGCGTCCGCAAAAACGCTGTCGCCGGCAAGCCTGGCTCCTACGAAAGGCAGTTTGCCCGCCGCCTTATTTCTTTCGTGAAACCAATGATCTACACAAGTTGTCTGTAACTTCATACAGGTCAATCATCTATTCGAGGCTAGGCTTAGTCTGAAGTGAACGACCGCTGGGCATTGCGCCCGGCATAAGGAAGCGAATGAACAAGCTCATTGTCGTGATAGCAGTACTGACATTGGCAGGTTGTACCACTAGCGCCAAGACTCATGCAGTGCGCGGAGTCAGTGGCATAGAGATCGATTGTTCCGGGTTGGGCTCCGGCTGGGAAAAGTGCCACAAGCGAGCTGCAAAGGAATGCAAGGGCGCAGGTTATAAAGTCGTCGTCAGGTCCGATGATGCCAAGGAAGAGGATGTATTCCCTTTCGGCTTCAATCCCGCGGGTTATCTGACGCGCACCATGCTGGTTATCTGTAGATGAATGCCGGGTTAGAGCAATGTTCCGATGTTCTTAAATCGGGCACCTCATTACGAGGAAGGATATGTCAAAACTCAGGCTGTTCAAATTTCTCCGGGCATGCTAAAACCTTTGAAGCGCTTTTCCTAGCTGCTTGAAAAAGAAGGGAAAAATATGACGAAGTCGGAGTTGATCGAACGAATTGTCACCCATCAAGGGCTGCTCTCATCCAAGGATGTGGAGCTGGCCATCAAGACCATGCTTGAGCAAATGTCCCAATGTCTGGCCACCGGTGATCGAATCGAGATCCGTGGGTTTGGCAGCTTCTCCTTGCACTATCGCGCACCGCGCGTAGGCCGCAATCCGAAAACCGGTCAGTCCGTCAGCCTCGACGGCAAGTTCGTTCCGCATTTCAAGCCAGGCAAAGAACTGCGCGATCGCGTGAACGAGGAAGAGGAGGAGGGGCTTTGACAGCTGCTGCACTTCAAGGAATCGCTGATGCGTAATCTCAAGCGCGTACTTCTCGCTATAGTTGTCCTGTTGCTCGTTCTCGCGATCCTGGCGTTCGTACTTGAGAACCAGCAAAGCGTGTCACTGCTGTTCCTGGGCTGGGCGGGCCCGCAGTTGCCAGTATCGCTGGTCATGGTGATTGCGCTGCTGATTGGCATGGTGATCGGGCCGATTCTCGGCTGGTTTCTGGGACGTACGTCCAGAGCTTCACGCAAGCGCCTTGTCTGATTTGCGACAAACCCGTTGCACGCGTCGAATTTGCGTCATGGCTTGTCCATATCCATTAGTAAAACCTTCATTAAGCTGTAAAATGCTGCGCTTGGTCGATAGGGCGTTCCCGAATCGGTTCAGACTGACTCTGTCAGAAGCCACGGCTGACTTGATGGCTTTTGCATTCATGGATTAGACAGTGCGCGGTTGGCGGCCCTGTCAGCAACTTAAGGGTATGGTTTCGCGTGAAAATTCTAGTTACCGGCGGCGCAGGGTTCATCGGCTCGGCAGTCATTCGTCATATCATCTCCAACACTGCCGACTCTGTCGTTAACGTCGATAAACTGACTTATGCCGGTAACCTTGAGTCGCTGGCCGAAGTCAGCCAGAACTCGCGTTACGTGTTCGAACGCGTCGACATCTGCGACCGTAATGAAGTGGACCGTGTTCTGCGTGAGCACCAACCAGATGCCATCATGCACCTGGCCGCAGAGTCCCACGTTGACCGCTCGATCTCCGGTCCGTCTGAATTCATCCAGACCAACATCATCGGCACGTACACCTTGCTGGAAGCTGCACGCCACTATTGGGCAGCGCTGGATGATGCGCGTAAAGCCAACTTCCGCTTCCACCATATTTCCACCGACGAAGTCTACGGAGACCTCGAAGGTCCGGAAGACCTCTTCACCGAAACCACACCGTATCAGCCAAGCTCGCCATATTCGGCCAGCAAGGCCAGTTCCGATCACCTGGTTCGCGCCTGGGCTCGCACTTACGGTCTGCCGACGTTGGTCACCAACTGCTCGAACAACTACGGCCCTTGCCACTTCCCAGAGAAATTGATCCCGCTGATCATTCTCAACGCACTGGAAGGCAAGCCGCTGCCGGTCTACGGCAAAGGCAACCAGGTCCGTGACTGGCTCTACGTCGAAGACCACGCCCGCGCACTGTACAAAGTCGTGACCGAAGGCGTGATCGGCGAGACCTACAACATCGGCGGCCATAACGAAAAGCAAAACATCGAAGTGGTGCATACCCTGTGCGCACTGCTCGACGAACTGCGTCCAGATTCTGCGCATCGCCCCCATGCCAGCCTGATCACCTACGTTCAGGATCGCCCGGGCCACGATCAGCGCTATGCCATCGACGCCAGCAAAATCCAGCGCGAGCTGGGCTGGACGCCGGAAGAAACCTTTGAAACCGGTATCCGCAAAACCGTCGAGTGGTACCTGAACAACACTGAATGGGTAGCTCACGTGAAGAGCGGCAGCTACCAGCAATGGATCGATCAGAACTACACGGATCGTTCGGACAAAGCATGAAAATCCTTCTGTTGGGAAAAAACGGCCAAGTCGGCTGGGAGCTTCAGCGCTCCCTTGCACCACTTGGCGAGTTGATCGCCCTCGATCGTCACCCGGTCGATGGTTTGAGCGGCGACCTGTCTGATCTCGATGCATTGCGCGCGACGATTCGTAAGGTCAAGCCGGATATCATCGTCAACGCAGCGGCCTATACCGCGGTCGATAAAGCCGAATCCGAGACCGAACTGGCCGATCGTGTGAACGGTCAAGCCAGCCAAGTCATGGCTGAAGAAGCCGTATCCCTGGGTGCCTGGCTGATTCACTACTCGACCGACTATGTGTTCAGCGGTGAAGGCCTGACGCCGTGGCAAGAGACGGATGCCGTCGCCCCGGTGAATCACTACGGCGCCAGCAAACTGGCCGGCGAGCAAGCGATCATTGCCTCGGGCTGCAAGCACCTGATCTTCCGCACCAGCTGGGTCTATGGCGCTCGCGGCAATAACTTCGCCAAGACCATGCTGCGTCTGGCCAAGGACCGCGACACCCTGAGCGTCATCGCCGACCAGATCGGTGCCCCAACCGGCGCAGATTTGATCGCCGATGTAACGGCACTGGCCATTCAGCAGGTCCAGCTACGCCCTGAACTGGCGGGCCTGTATCATCTGGCGGCCAGTGGTGAAGTGTCCTGGCACGGCTATGCCAGCCATGTGATCGGTTTTGCCAAGGCCACCGGTGAAGAGCTTGCCGTCACGGCGATCAATCCGATTGACACAACCGCCTACCCAACACCGGCGCGCCGCCCTCTGAACTCACGGTTGAACACTCAGAAGCTGTGCGACAATTTTTCTCTGCACTTGCCGGATTGGCAAAGTGGTGTCACCCGAATGCTTATGGAAGTCCTGAACAAATGACCACGACAAATCGTAAAGGCATCATCCTCGCTGGCGGCTCGGGCACTCGCCTGCACCCGTTGACCCTCGGCGTGTCCAAACAGATGCTGCCGATCTACGACAAGCCGATGATCTTCTATCCGCTGTCGGTGCTGATGCTCGCCGGTATGCGCGAAATCCTGATTATCTCCACCCCTGAAGACCTGCCAAGTTTTCAAAAATTGCTGGGTGACGGCAGCCTGTACGGCATCAAACTGACCTACGCCGAGCAACCTAGCCCGGACGGTCTGGCGCAAGCCTTCATCATCGGTGAAGAGTTCATTGGCAAAGATCCTTGCTGCCTGATCCTGGGCGACAACATCTTCTACGGTCAGCACTTCTCGGAAAACCTGCGATCCGCCAGTACTCAAGAGCACGGTGCAACTGTATTCGGCTATCACGTATCGGATCCGGAGCGTTTCGGTGTAGTCGAGTTCGACGCTGCCGGCCGCGCCTTGAGCATCGAAGAGAAGCCGCTGAAGCCAAAATCCAGCTACGCGGTGACTGGCCTGTACTTCTACGACAACCAAGTCGTGGAAATCGCCAAGAGCATCAAGCCATCCCCACGTGGTGAGCTGGAAATCACTGATGTTAACCGTGCATACCTCGAGCAGAAGACCCTCAACGTTGAAATGCTCGGTCGTGGTTTTGCATGGCTGGATACCGGTACCCATGATTCGCTGCTGGAAGCCAGTCACTTCGTGCACACCATCGAGCAGCGCCAAGGCCTGAAGGTGGCGTGCCTGGAAGAGATTGCTTACCACAATGGCTGGATTACTGCCGAGCAGTTGGGTACTCAGGCTGATGCTTTGAAGAAGACTGGCTACGGTCAGTATCTGCAAAAGCTCCTGGACTCGCCTTCCCACTGATTCGAAGGCTCATACCTTTCGAGCAGTAGCGTTTAACCGGTCCAGACAGGAATGGCATGCCAGTAAAACATCCCAAAGTTGCGGTTTTGCTGGCTGCCTACAATGGCATGCAGTGGATCGAAGAACAGTTGACTTCGATCCTCTGCCAGTCTGCAGTAGACGTCAGTATCCATATCAGCATCGATGCCTCCAATGATGGCACTGAGGCGTGGTGCGAGTCTTTCGCGGCCTTACACTCAGATGTAACCGTGTTGCCATCGGTGGGGCGATTTGGTGGTGCTTCCCGCAATTTTTTTCGTTTGATGCGCGACGTAAACTTTGAAGCTTATGACTTCATTGCGTTCGCTGACCAAGATGACGTGTGGCATTCGGATAAGCTGAAGAGAGCAACCGGAATGTTGCGCGGACAAGATGTTGATGCCTACTCCAGTAATGTGACGGCATTCTGGTCGAATGGAAGAACGCACCTTCTTGATAAAGCTCAGGCTCAAGTTGAGTGGGACTATTTGTTTGAGGCAGCAGGGCCAGGCTGTACATATGTCTTTAGTCACCATTTGGCTGGAGTGTTGAAGACCTCAATTGTTGAAAACTGGCAGGCTATTCAGGATGTCAGTTTGCATGATTGGTATTGCTATGCTTTTTCGCGCAGTCATGGCTATAAATGGCTAATTGATCCTTATTCTTCAATGCAGTACCGACAGCACGATCGGAATCAGGTTGGGGCCAATACAGGTATCAATCCGCTGATTGCTCGTTACAAAACCATTCATGATGGCTGGTGGTTCTCCCAAGTCAAATTGATAGCGAGTCTTGTGGGGGCTTCAGGGACACCATTTGTTAGTCGGTGGTTCAAGTTGGGGCGGAAAGAGTTGCTTGCGTTGTCTTTAAGCGCTTGTAAGTGTCGGCGCAGGTTTCGCGACAAGATGTTTTTCTTTTTTATATGTTTGGCAACCGCTGTTATTGGAAGTAAAGCCAAATGAGCGCCTCGCGAGTACTGGTGACGGGGGCGAGTGGGTTTGTCGGGGAGGCTGTTGTTTACAGACTGCTTCTTGAGCGTCGGTTCACTCCAGTGGCCGCTTCACGTGGCAGAACGCGACTGGACGGCCTTTGTCAGGTCGTGCCCTTCGACTTGGGGGACGCAGTCACGATCACTTCAATGATGGGTATCGAGGTGGTTGTGCACGCCGCAGCTCGCGTTCATGTAATGAATGACAAGGCAGTCGATGCCGTTGCCGAGTTTCGGCGTATCAATGTCGACGGTACTGTCAGGCTTGCACGAAGTGCTGCTGCTGCCGGAGTAAAGCGCTTCATTTTTATCAGCTCGATTAAAGTCAATGGTGAGTCAACGGAGCCAGGGAAACCATTTGATGCGGATTTGAAACCGCAGCCGATGGATCCTTACGGTATTTCGAAGATGGAGGCGGAGATAGCGCTGAGGGAAGTCGCAAGAGAGACAGGGATTGAGGTGGTCATTATTCGCCCGCCGCTCGTATATGGTCCAGGTGTCAAGGCGAACTTCCTGAGTATGATGCGCTGGCTCGACAGGGGGGTGGTACTGCCCTTGGGGGCGATTGGTAATCGGCGAAGCCTGGTGGCAATTGGTAACCTTGTGGACCTGCTGGTCACTTGCATTGACCATCCTGCCGCGGCCGGGCAAACCTTTCTTGTTAGTGATGACGCAGATATGTCCACCACTCAATTGCTCGATAACATGGCAAGTGCTCTTGGTAAAAAAGCACTGCTCTTACCGTTGCCGGTATGGCTGCTGAAGGCTGTGGCATCGTGTTTTGGAAAGCAAGGTGTTGCCCAGCGCCTGTGTGCCTCGTTGCAAGTCGATATCAGTAAAACCAGGCGTGTACTCGGCTGGGTTCCGCCAGTCTCTGTCGAGAAGGCGCTCCGTCAAACTGCAGATTATTACCGGGACTTAAAATACTGATGATTGTCTGGTGGTTGTTAGGTGTGGTTTTTGCAATCTCCTGTGGGTTGACCTTGGTACTGCGTCGTTATGCGTTGGCCAAAAGCCTGATGGATATCCCGAATGAACGGAGTTCTCATTCTGTGCCGACCCCCAGGGGCGGGGGCGTCGCCATTGTCGTGGCCTGTTCGCTGGCGCTCCCTGTGTTGGGGGGGATGGGTTACTTGGGAGGAGCGTCGTTACTGGGGGTGTTGGGTGGCGGGCTGCTTATCGCAATCATTGGTTTCGCGGACGATCACGGGCATATCGACGCCAAGTGGCGGCTCCTCGGTCACTTTATAGCTGCAGCTTGGACGTTGTACTGGCTTAACGGTCTTGCACCGATCCAATTGTTTGGTGAGAGAGTCGACCTTTCGGTGATAGGTAGCGTACTGGCAGCGTTCTATCTGGTTTGGATGCTCAATCTCTACAACTTTATGGATGGCATCGATGGTTTGGCGAGCGCGGAGGCCATCTGTGCGTGTTTGGGGATGTCTCTGGTTTACTGGTGCTTCGATGCTACAAGCCTGATATGGGGACCGCTGGTCCTGATCGGGGCTGTTGCAGGTTTCTTGTGCTGGAATTTTCCTCCAGCACGAATCTTCATGGGGGACGCCGGCAGTGGTTTCTTGGGGTTCATTCTGGGTGCATTAGCGTTAGAGTCTGCCTGGGTTCGGCCTGAGCTCTTTTGGTGCTGGATAATACTTCTTGGTGTTTTCATTGTTGACGCGACCTGGACTCTGATGAGGCGACTTCTTCGGGGTGAGAAGGTTTATCAGGCTCATAGGAGTCACGCCTATCAGCACGCCTCGCGTCGATACCAAAGCCATCTGGTGGTGGCTTCTCTTGTTGTTTTGATCAACCTTGTTTGGCTGTTGCCGATTGCATTGTTGGTGGGGGCGGGTTGGCTGGGGGGCGGGCTGGGTTGTCTGATAGCGTTTGTTCCGTTGGCAGTGCTCGCATGGAAGTTTGAGGCGGGAGTAGCAGGCTGACCAGGCGTCGCGAAAACTACTCCGAAGATTTGTCTGATAGGCGTTTTGTTGTGTTGCGGATGTCTTTATATTTTATTGAGTATCGCGGCGGCAACCAGGCTGATGTTGCCTTTGAGTGTTTGCCGGTGAACGCCACTTTTCTTCATCAAGCGAAGCCTTGAAAGCAATCCATTTTTGCGGGCATCTTCGAATCGTTCAAGCGTGCGTCTATTGTCTTCTGTGAGCTCCATTCTGATGGAGTTCAGAACGATCAGGTTTTGAGTGCTCCACTCACTGAAGCGTCCGCTCAGCATTTTCAAGATTCGAATAACCTGATTTCTGAAGGTTGCATTCGCACCAATCAGGTTGGCCTCGTGCTGTCGATAAAGCAGTGTCGGGGTTTGATCAAAGGTAACCTGACCACCACAGCCTGTCACCAACAGATAGGCAAGCCAGTCATGAGCCACGACCGGGGAGTCATCGGAGATCCGGCACATTAGGTCGCGAGCCGCATTGTTGATCAGCATCGTATTGGCGCCTGCTATGCTTTGAACCAATGAGTTTTCAAAACAGGGGCGCTTTTTGAATGGCGGAGAAAAACCCAATGGTGCAAGGTCGGTGTTGACCAGCTTTGTTCTTGAGCAGTACAGATGGGGTTTGTTGATGGGGGCTTGGGGTATCAGGGCGATGCTTCGACTCAGTTTGTCTTCAAGCCAAATGTCGTCCTGATCGCTGAATGCGAAGTAATCGGCGACAATTTCTCGATTTTTAATCAGTGACAGAAAGTTCTTTGCAAAGCCTTGGCGAGGGCCTTGCAAGATGACGATTTTTTCATCGCCTAGTTGTTTCTTGTACTCCTCAAGAATTTCCAGTGTCGAGTCGGTCGAGCCGTCATCCGATACATGGATTGACCAGTTTTTATGGGTCTGGCTAATGAAGGAATCCAGTTGTTCCCTGAGAAAGCGTTCTCCATTGTAAGTGCAAACAAGTATTGCGACTTTTTTGCTCTCTATCGAGGGCCCAAGTATCGTCGATGGATCGGAATCCAAGTGGAAGTTATCCTTCGTTTGTTCTGTCATGATTGAAAGCTCTCGCACCTGGGTCATGTAGCGCATGTGCTCAATTTATTAAGAGTCGCGTACATTTTGAGGTATATTTTAGGCAAGTTGCAGTAATGAATGCGGATGGGCTTTGCGCCAGTTTAACAGCATAGGTGGCTTGGTGGCGAATGGCGGGGCGTGGGGGGGGGGGGGGGCACGCTTCGGCCTTCCGTTCAGTGGTCGTATTTCCCCGAAAAAAAGGGATACAATGCGACGGTTAATAGGTTCAGGGAGCAGAGCGGTGATCGAGCGAATCGATGGATAAATTACGTTCATTTCTTCTGGGGTTGCCACGCAGGCAGAAGCGCCTGCTACAGGTTGGCAGCGACATTGTGCTGGTCTGGCTGGCACTCTGGTTAGCGTTCATCGTCCGCTTGGGCATTGATGACATGTACAACCCGATCAGGGTGCATGCATGGCTCTTCGTGAGCGCGCCAATTGTTGCAATCCCGCTCTTCATACGTATCGGAATGTACCGTGCTGTGATGCGGTATTTTGGCAATGATGCCCTTATTGCCATTGTCAAGGCTGTAAGCCTTTCGTCACTGATACTCGCGGTGGTCGTTTATTGGTACAGCAATCACGCCAGCGTGGTGCCTCGTTCAATTATTTTCAATTACTGGTGGTTAAGTCTAGTGATTATTGGTGGATTGCGCCTGTGCATGCGCCAGTATTTCATGGGGGATTGGTTCTCGGCTGCCCAGCACATGCCCTTCACAAATCGCGACGATGGTTTGACAAAAGTTGCTGTTTATGGAGCTGGAGTGGCCGGCAATCAACTGGTCGCTGCTTTGCGCATGGGGCGGGTAATGCGGCCGGTCGCTTTCATTGATGATGATCCCAGTATTGCAGATCGGTCTATTTCCGGGCTTCAAGTTTATAAACCAAAGCATATACAGCAAATGATTGATGTGACGGGGGCCCAGGAAATACTCCTTGCGCTTCCTTCGTCAACGCGAGCACGTCGTCGCGAAATTCTCAACTTCCTTGAAGGCTTTCCGCTGCATATCAGAAGTGTTCCAAATTTCACCGATCTGGCCAGTGGTCGAGTGAAAGTAGACGATATTCAGGAGGTTGATATTGCTGATCTCCTAGGACGTGATTCCGTGCCGGCTCGAGCGGATTTGCTGACCCATTGTATAAAAGGCAAAGTTGTAATGGTGACGGGGGCCGGTGGCTCGATCGGTTCAGAGCTTTGCCGTCAGATCTTTTCATTGGGCCCCACCGCGCTGTTGTTGTTTGATCATGGCGAGTTCAATCTCTACAGCATTTTGTCTGAGCTCGAGCGCCGAATAGACCGTGAGTCCATCTCGATTCGCTTGCTTCCGATCCTGGGTTCTATCCGTCATCCCCATAAACTTCAGAATGTAATGAGGACTTGGAAAGTTGACACGGTTTATCACGCAGCGGCGTATAAGCATGTACCGATGGTGGAACATAACATCGCCGAGGGTGTGCTCAATAACGTCATTGGAACCTTGAACACTGCGCAGGCGGCTCTGCAAACGGGGGTGTCGAACTTCGTTCTGATTTCCACCGACAAGGCCGTCCGTCCAACGAATGTGATGGGAGGTACAAAGCGTCTCGCGGAACTGATTTTGCAGGCGCTGAGTCGTGAAGTCGCGCCAGTGCTGTTTGGCGACAAAGGCAACATCTCACGGGTGAACAAAACCCGCTTTACGATGGTGCGCTTTGGCAATGTACTCGGCTCGTCAGGCTCCGTGATACCCCTCTTTCACAGTCAGATCAAGTCGGGTGGACCCTTGACGGTCACTCATCCGAAGATCACTCGATACTTCATGACAATTCCCGAGGCAGCCCAATTAGTCATCCAGGCGGGGTCGATGGGGCAAGGGGGGGACGTTTTCGTTCTCGATATGGGGGAGCCGGTGAGGATTGTCGAGCTGGCAGAGAAAATGATTCATCTGTCGGGATTGAGCGTTCGATCGGATAAAAGTCCTCAGGGGGACATCGCTATTGAGTTCACCGGTCTTCGCCCAGGTGAGAAGCTCTATGAGGAGTTACTGATAGGTGACAATGTTTCAGCCACTCCTCACCCAATGATCATGAGTGCGGATGAAGATCATGTGCCGTGGGATGTGCTGAAGACACGCTTGGGTGAGTTACTGGTTGCCGTAGAGGAAGATGACTACTCGCGTGTTCGTCAGCTTCTCCGGGAAACGGTGAGTGGCTACACGCCCGATGGAGAGATTGTGGACTGGATTTATCAGCAGCGCAGGCTCGATTCCTGAGGCCCTTCGACCGCGCCTGGCAAGGGGGGGGCGGTATGCTTCGGTGGCATTTTACGGTATCCTCGTCCGGCGTTTAAGGTGCCCTGTTTGCCTCGGAAAGGGAGTCGAATTTCCAGCTGTCAGGGCTCGCGGCTTGTTCGTTCGAGAGATACTCAGCTCTTCGTAGTATTAATACAATCATTTTTAACAGAACTAAGTAGTCGTTTTGCTTGTCGGGGCGTTCATGAATATTACAGTTACGAAGCCGTTTGTCCCTCCCTTTGGTGAGTTTCAAAAATATCTGCTTGGGGTTTGGGAGCGTGAATGGTTTACCAATAATGGTCCGTTGGTGAACGAGCTTGAATTAAAGCTCAAGGAAAAGCTTGATGTCGACCATTTGCTGTTTCTCAGTAATGGTACTATCGCGCTCCAAATTGCAATTCGAGCGCTCGATTTGCAAGGGGAAATTATCACCACTCCGTTCAGTTATGTTGCGACTACTTCCAGCATCGTCTGGGAACGTTGTGAACCTATTATGGTTGATATTTGTCCTGATACTCTGAATATCGACCCTGAAAAGATCGAGCAAGCCATTACGTCGCGCACTTCCGCTATTTTGGCAACCCATGTATTCGGCAATCCGTGTGATGTCGAAGCGATTGAAAAGATTGCACAAAAACATCAATTGCGCGTTATCTATGATGCCGCTCACGCGTTCGGCACTCAATATAAGAATCGCTCGTTATTGGCCTATGGCGATGTCGCGACCTGTAGTTTTCACGCCACCAAGCTTTTTCATACCATTGAAGGGGGCGCTGTAATTACGTCCAGTCCTGATATACTGAAAAATATGGCAATGATGCGAAACTTTGGTCATTCGTCACTCACTGAATTCGGTGGCGTAGGCGTGAATGGCAAAAATTCCGAGGTACATGCTGCCATGGGGTTGACGAATCTCAAGTATGTTGAAGAGATTCTAAAAGTTCGCAAAGAGTTGTGCGAGCACTACAAGTCCGAGCTCACCGAGCTTCCTATTCGTTTCCAGAAAATCACCAAAGATACTGATTACAACCATTCTTACTTCCCCGTCATATTCGAAGATGAGAAGACGCTCCTGCACGTTATGGCAGAGCTGAATCTGAATAATATTTATCCTCGTCGTTATTTTTACCCTTCGCTTTCTGACCTGCCTTACGTCCACGAGCAACACTCCCCAATCTCTGAAGATGTTTCACGGCGTATTATTTGCCTGCCGCTCTACCATACGCTATCGCGTGAAGAAATAGACATGATATGCCGGATTATCAAGCGCTCGATTAGATATTGAATTGTATGGGTTTTCAGGAGGCTGTATGAGAAAGTATTTTGGGATCATCGGCGCTGGTGGATATGGCCGTGAAGTAATCCCCCTCGCCAAGGCTATGGTGGACGACCTCCTTGCGAGCGATAGCGCGGAACTGTATTTTGTTGTCGAGGGCGAAGTCGGGGAAGAAACTATCAATGGTTATCGAGTTATTTCGCTCGATTGTTTTCTAGCCTTGCCGGGCGAGATACTATTCAGTATCGCAATTGGAGCATCCGACGCGCGGGAGCGTATATCTGCCGTCTGTGAAAGTCGGGGGGCGAAACCTTTCTCGGTCATCGCTGAAAATGTTGTGATCCTTGATAGCAATGATATCGCGGAAGGTGCGGTGCTTTCGCCATTTGTGACGGTCACTTCAAATGCGAAAATTGGCAAGCACTTTCATGCGAATATCTATTCTTATGTTGCCCATGACTGTGTAATTGGTGACTTTGTTACGTTTGCACCTGGTGTCAAATGTAATGGTAATGTTGTTATTGAAGATCACGCCTATATTGGTACAGGTGCTTCCATTATTCAGGGCAAGGCCTCGCGGCCGCTGACCATCGGTCGTGGTGCGATCGTTGGCATGGGCGCTGTGGTGACCAAGAGTGTTCCTCCGGGCGCTACAGTTGTGGGGAATCCGGCTCGCCCTCTCACTCGAGAGGCGATGCGTAAATGACAACGATCAATTTATTTCCGACTGAATTGACGATTGAACAAATTAAAGTCGGTATGCAGGTTTCGTATTCTCATACAGTAACGGACGCCGATGTTAAAGCGTATGCTGGATTGTCGGGAGACAATAACCCGGTCCACATGAGTGACGAGTACGCACAGAACTCGAGATTCAAGGCGCGTATTGCGCATGGTCTGTTTTCGGCTGGTTTCTTTTCTGCAATGTTTGGAACGCGGCTGCCAGGTCCGGGTTGTGTTTATATTTCGCAGAACCTCGTTTTTAAGGCTCCCGTTTATCTTCAGGATACGGTTGAAGCTACTGTTTGTGTAAAAGCAGTGAGCACTCGTAAGCGAGTGGTAACGTTCAGGACTTACTGCACTGTCAAGGGGCAGTTGGTCATTGACGGCGAAGCGGAAATTTTTATCCCTAAAAAACCAAAATCAGAAGAAGGGGTGACCAGTGCTTAAAGAGGCGGTTGGCATATCGGTTCTGTTGGTTGCATACAACCACGAAAAACATATTCGCCAGGCGCTGAATTCCCTGTTTGGACAGGTATTTGATGGGCCGATCGAATTGGTCGTAGCGGATGATAAATCTTCCGATAGCACGCTTTCGATTGTTAAAGAATATGAAGGCGTTGATCCGCGCTTTACATTCAAATACCTGGACTATAGTGAAAATTTGGGTATCACGAAAAACTACAAGCGCGGTTTTGAAGCTTGTACCTCGAAATTCGTGGCGGTGCTTGAGGGGGACGACTACTGGATCAGTCCCTGGAAGTTGCAACGCCAGGTAGACTTTCTGACAGAGCATTGGGAATCAGATGTATGCTCTGTCAATTATTATGTTTATGAAGAAGATCGTGCACAACTTTCACCGAGAGTTCCGGCTTCCACCGGGCATCGGTTTATCTCTGCCAGAGAATTGATTGCTGATAATGTTGTGGGCAACTTTTCAACCTGTATGTACAGGCGGAGCGCCTTGATTCGACTCCCCGAAGGATTGTTTGATATCAAATCATATGACTGGATCACCAATATTGTTTTGGCCAAAACCAGCTTGATTGGATTTTTGGAAGAACCAATGTCGGTATACCGTCTTCACGGTGGTGGCGTTTGGACACAAACCCCGCATATCGATAAGTTGAAAACCCAGTTGGCCATTCTGCCCGCATATGACGCATTGACAGATAATGTTTTTCACGAGGACTTTGAGCGGCTCTCCAGCCACTTACGTCATGTAATTACTGTCTCACAGCTCGGACACGTTGCCGAGTCCGTTGGGAAGCCGGTGTTTCGTGTAATTCCGACACTTGTGAGCTTAATGCCACCCGTTTTTATAATGTTTATCAAATTGCTTGTTCCCGTTGCCGTCATGAATCTACTTGCCAGAGTCGTTAAGCGGAGTCGTTCGGTATGAAAAACCCTACAGTATCCGTCATCATGGCGACTTATAATCACGCCAGTTTTGTCGAGCAAGCAATCCAGAGCGTGCTCGGGCAAGTGGATGTGGATTTTGAGTTCTTGATTTCGGATGACGGCTCTGCGGACTCGACCCGAGAGGTGGTCGCCTCAATCAAGGATGAGCGAATCAAGTTTTTCCCCAATGAAGTGAACCGAGGTGCGGGTGTTGTTACCAACGAGCTAATTGCGCGTTCATCGGGTGAATTTATCGCGCTCATAAATTCGGATGATTACTGGTGCGATGCCGATAAGCTTGCTTATCAAGTCAAGTTCATGCGAGACAATCCTCAGGTTGGCGCCTGTTTCGGCAGGGCGCGTTTTGTCGATAAAGATGGCAACTCCATGGGTAAAGCATCGGACGTATTCGACCAAGAGAATCGTTCGCAGGGTGCTTGGTTGAGGCGCTTCTTCGAGTTGGGAAACTGCATCTGCCATCCTACAATGCTGATTCGCAAGAGTTGTTACGATCATCTGGGCATGTACAGTAATCGGCTGCGTCAGTTACCGGATATGGAAATGTGGATTCGCTTGGTCAAGCACTATCCGATCCATATATCCGATAGAGAATTGATTACCTTTCGATTGATGCCTGGTGAGAACGCCAGCAGTCAAACCGTTTCCAATTCGATTCGTACCATCAATGAGCATTATCTGATTGCGGATGAATTCTTTGACGATGTGACTGCGAAACAGTTGGAAGATGGGTTTTCTGACTTGATCAAGTTGAAGACGATCGCTTCCGATGTTCATCTTGATATCGAAAAGGCGCTTTTGTACTGGAGTTATAATCAGTGGCTGGGGAAACCCTATCAGATGATTGGTATGCTGAAGCTGAACAAGCTGCTGAACAGTCCAGCTCATCACAAAGTCATTGTTGAGGATTATGGTCTGGATGATCGTTGGTTCCAGAAGGAGTTGGGGGAGATCGATGTGCTTCGTCCAAAAGTCGTTGCGGTGATGAGTCAACAGAAATCAAGAGCTATCGGGGTCTGGCAGCGGGTATTGACCAGACTCTCCCGTTCTTGAGTTTTCGAGAACGTGTGTTTGGCGTTTATTAAATATTCGCCGATTGATGAAATACCTGGTCCGGGCGATGCCCGACCAGGGTTGATTTTAACTAAGTATGGCGTAATTAATGACAAGTAACTCAATATTTAACGCACTGGCTGACATAGTTTCGTCAGCAAAGCGCTATCCACTCGTCGGCATGCTGGGATGGGCGGATATCAAGCAGCGATACAGACGTTCTGCATTAGGCGCGTTTTGGCTAACCGTCAGTATGGGGGTAATGATTGCCTCTATTGGTTTGGTATTCGGCCAGATATTTAATACGCCGATGCAGGAATACTTGCCATTCCTTGCTTTGGGTATCGTCCTTTGGGGGTTTATCTCGTCCAATGTGACCGAAGGTTGCGTAGCATTTACTTCTGCTGAAGCGATTATCAAGCAGTTAAATATTCCTCTTTTTGTTCATGTGCTTCGGTGCTTCTGGCGCAACTTGATTGTGTTGGGGCATAATATTGTCATTGTGCCGATTGTCTTCTTGATTGTTGGCAAACCACTGACCCTGACGATGCTGCTATTTGTGCCAGGCATCATTCTGCTGTCTATAAATCTGCTCTGGATTTCTCTGGTTCTTGGGGTATTGAGCACCAGGTTCCGTGACATCACTCAGATCATCGTAAACGCTACCCAAGTTGTATTTTACCTGACGCCCATTATGTGGGCGCCGTCATTGCTTCCCTCGCGGCATGCGGCCTACTTGCTCAATTCAAATCCGATTTATCATTTGTTGGAAATTACCCGTGGGCCGGTATTGGGTACTACGCCTGCTCCGGAGAGCTGGATCTTCGCGATCGCTATGGCAGTGTTCGGCTGGTTGTTGGCAATTGTTATATATAATCGGTATATGCGCCGTATCCCTTACTGGCTTTAATGGAATATTGTATGGCTTCTATTGATTTTAATAACGTCACTGCCGAATTTCCCATTTACAATGCTAATGGGCGCTCCCTAAAAAAACGGCTTATTCAGGTCGCTACGGGCGGAAAATTGTCAGCAGACGAACGGGGGCACGTAGTCGTTCGCGCTTTGGAGGATATCAATTTTTCCTTCAAGGATGGCGATAGAGTCGGCTTGCTAGGGCATAACGGAGCGGGTAAGAGTACTTTATTGCGCCTGTTGTCCGGCGTTTTTGTGCCCACTTCAGGTGTTGCCAGTATCAAAGGTGATATTGGTTCGTTAATTGATATCTCGCTTGGCATCGATCACGAGGCGACCGGGCGAGAAAATATCTATTATCGAGCAGCCCTTCTAGGTATCAGCAAGTCTGAAATCGAACTTAGATTTGACGAAGTCGTAGAATTCTCAGAACTGGGGGATTTTATCGATATGCCTACGCGGACTTATTCTTCCGGTATGCATCTGCGCTTGGCATTTTCCGTCTCTACAATCATTTCTCCAGAGATTCTTCTGATGGATGAATGGTTGTCTGTAGGCGATGCAAATTTCCAGCATAAAGCAGAGGCGCGGATGACTGACATACTAAACTCTACCAAGATACTGGTGGTGGCGACTCATTCACGTGAGCTTGTCCTGAACACCTGTAATAGGGTTATCTGGTTGGAACACGGAAAGATAAAAATGGACGGAGATCCGGCTTCTGTCGCGACCGCTTATTTTGGTATGTAGTTTTTTATAATTGCGCAGTTGAGTTTTTAGTGTTGAAAAAGCTCACCCTTTCTCAGGGTGGGCTTTTGGTTTATGTGATCCAAAGTTTAAAGGGCTATGCTGATCCGGTGCAGGCATGCCAGTGAGCTGTCTAAAAAGGAAGGGACTAGATTTTCTGGGCCCTTGGGGATTTTAGAATGCGAAAATTAATAAATAATATGATCGAGTATTTGAAGTCTGTTGCCCGTAATTATCTTTTTAAGATTGTCAAGAAGGAGCCTGAAAAGCTCGACGCGGTTAAAATGGCATGCAAGGAGTTGCTTGATAAGGATTTCTACCTGGAAAGGTATCCTGACATTGCTGCCGCCAATGCCGACCCCCTTTCTCATTACACCGAATGTGGTTTTGCAGAGGGGCGTTGGCCGCTTTCAATTACCAGTGCTGATGCCGGGCTTCGAATTCAAAAGGCTCTTGAGTTTGATCCGTTGAACAGCATGGCTGTAAAGTTAAACTTGATGTTAACTCTGGGTGCGCCGGATCTGGCTACAATAAGACGTGGACTGGCGTGGTATAAGGGTGGGGTGGCAACGCCTGAAATGATCGATTTGCATCGTCAATTGATTGAGGATGCAGCAGTCGCGCTACTCATCAATCAATATCGAAGTTCAAATAAGTTTTCTGAGATGCACTCCGTTCTAGGTGAGTTTCTGGACCTGCTCCCGGAATCGAATCAGATCAAAACGGCACTCGCTCTTTGCATATTCAGGCTTGGTCGGTTCGAGAAGGCGGGTAACGCCCTCGCAGAGTTATCCGAGATACCTCCAGTCTTTGAAAGTTTGGTTTCGGAAGCGGCAATGACTATTGCCGAAGCAAAAAAAGTCAATACAGACCTGCCTTGTGAGTCGCAGATCCTGCTATTGGATTCGTCCTTTCCGTCCAAGATATCTTCTTTTCGTTATGGTGAGTTCAAGAGCTACCTGGAAGAGATTGCCGAGTGTTCAATACAGGTGCTGCCGGATAATTTGTCAAAATACGGCGAACCACTGCCGTTTCATGCACAGGTAGATCAATTCAAAAAAGCGAGCGGGCTGGCGTCGAATCGAATCAGGTATTTTGATGCTGACTTTATTGGCGATCCCAAACTCGCTTATTGCGTCTTCTTGAACCTGGCGGATTACTTTTATACTCAGATAGGTCTGCCATCTGCCGAGCACCTCTTGTTTACACTTTATCCGGGCGGAGGGTTCAATTTGAATGACAGGGTTTCGGATCAGAAACTTCGCAGACTTTGTGATAACCCAAAGCTGTCCAAAATTATTACAACGCAAAACGTCTCCTATCGATATCTGGTCGAGGGTGGTTTTTGTGAGCCAGACCGTATTCAACATATATACGGCGGCATCATTCCAAATATTTATACGTTGAACGATCAGTTGCCGACAGCGAAGAGTCTGGATAAGCCCCTTGATGTATGTTTTGTCGCTCAGAAATATTCGGCAACCGGTGCTGAAAAGGGGTACGACGTATTTGTCGATATCGTCAAAAAGTTTGCGAACTCAGCAGATATCCGTTTTCACGTCGTTGGTGGATTTGATGAAAAAACCATAGAACTCGGTGATATTCGTAATATCACGTTCTATGGGACGCAATCCGCAGGTTTCTTCGACGAATTTTACACAACAATGGATTTGATATTGTCTCCCAATATCCATGTCAGTGCGTTGGATCCTTCACAGCCGGAATCGTTTGATGGTTTTCCAACAACCGCTGTAGTAGAGGCCGGTTTGAAAGGGGTTGCTGTCTTCCTGACCGATTTCAAAGGTATGAATTTTCATCTCGATGGCAGTGCCATTTTTAAAGATCACGAGATGAAGATTATTGACAGGGATCCTGATTCAATCAGTCAATTGATTTACGGCTATCTCTCCGATCGAGAGGCATTGATTGAACTGGGGCAAAACGGGAGGCGCGCCATCTTGAGAGAGTTCAGTTATGAGGGGCAGATGCGCCCTCGGATTGAGCTGCTCAACCATTACCTTTCTGCTATTTCTTGAGGTAAATGATGGTGAAATCTTTGTTTGCTAACTGTCTTTCGATAAGCAAATCGTGCCTGCGCCGGCTGCTTGCAAAGCTTTCGGTTCCTCAAGCAAAAAGCACAATTGATAATCTTGATACTCGACTTGAGCTTGTTTTACCGTATTTTGACTCTGGTTACTGGTCGCGTTGCCATCAAGGCAATGCGGGTAGTTCAGGTGAGCCTGTCGTTGATTTTGTTAGCAAAGGGTTCAGCAAGGATAGTAACCCTCATCCATTATTCGATAGCGAGTATTACTTGGCGCAATTGCCGGGTGTGCAATGGTTGAATATCACTCTTTTAGAACATTATGTTCTGGAGGGGGCAGCCGCCGGCCTTGATCCTTCGCCTTTTTTCTCAACGCGCTACTATTATGATACCTATCCCGATATTAAAGAAGCCAGTGTAAATCCTCTATTACATTTCATGCATTCTGGCATTCATGAGGGGCGTGAATCGCTGTCGATTGTAGAGCTTGTGTTGGGCCCTCATTTCGACGATAGCTTATCCGGTAGTATTCAAAATGAATTCTCTATGGCATATCAAGCCATACATAGTGCGTCGCTAAAGAATTTTCGTCACGCCATAAAGCTTCTTCGGTTTGCCAAAGATTATGTCCCGGCGCCACTCTACTTGAAAATAGTAGGTATATGTTTCTGTTTGGCTGGACGCTTTTTGAGTGCCCAGCGTATTTTCGAGGGTTTATCGCAAAGTCCTGGAATCCTAGATTCGGATAATCTGTATTCGTATGCGCTGACGAAGGCAGGGGAAATTGCAGAAGGGCGGGGGGATAGCGATCTTGCTTATAGAAATTATTCCTTGGCTAACCAGCGTGGATATGAGCTGGCAGGACATGCTTTGATAAAGCTGGCTCGACAGTATTTTAATCAGGGTATGGCGCCTGAAGCGTTACGTTTAATCGGTGAAAGTAAGGTCAAAAAGGGAGAGCTCGGGACGCACATCATGCCTATGCGTTCGGTCAAAAGCCATTGTATTGAGTTTGATTATTCATACTACGAGATTCTGCCATCACGCCCGATTGCGGAACTGTCCTTGCACTTTCTTGAAGAAGGCTCACCGCTTACTTCTGAGGCCGGCGACCTTTTGGCACCACCATTTTATATTGCACTTATGGAAAGGGCGGTTGGTATTTCCAAATGTAATGTCGTTATTAGTAATAAGCAGGTTGTTTTAGATGGCATTACGCATCCCGTTTTTCACCGTTCGGGATTGGGTGACATGTACGACAAAGAAAAAGTCGTGCTCTCAAGAAATGGGGAGCAAGCGTTGGTGCAGTGGCCAAATAGACAACCCGAGGTGCTCGACCACGGATTGAAAATGTTTGGTGTCCAAAGCGGCAATTATGGGCATTGGTTTCTTGAGTATTTGCCCAGAATGCTGGCTTTCGACAGTGAGTTCTGTGATGAGAGTTTTTCAATTGTGGTGGATGCGAACATGCCCCAGTCACATCTGGATTCGCTCTCTCTGCTGAACTCAAGGAAACGACCCGTTGTTGTCTTGCCGGCTAATACCACCGTCGAGTTTTCCAAGCTGGCTGTGGCGCCGGTTCCTGCCTTTTTTCCATTGGACGTGGAAGAGGGGGTTGCTTATGACACAGTTTGGCCGCTTGATATCTTCTCCCAGTTGAAAACGAAAATTCTTGAAGGGCTGGAAAGGGAAAACTTTATATTTTCTGAAAAACCGACGCGCTTATTTCTCTCCAGACGTGGTTTCAGCAGTCGACAGTTGGTGAATGAGGTCGAGCTGGTAAAAATACTCCACGACTTTGGATTCACAACAATTTACCCAGAAACGATGAGCTTCTCCGAACAAGTCGATGCATTTCAATCTGCTGCCATTGTGGTTGGCTCGTGTAGTTCGGCGCTTACGAATGCGATTTTCTGCAATGCCGGGGCTCGCATCGTCGCTCTGATCAATGATTGCCTGGATTTCAATTTTCGCGGTTATGCGAGCTTTATCGAGGCCGGTGGTGCCGAGATCATGTTTGTCCGGGGGACGTCATGTCCGGATCAGGCTTCAGTACATCGCTATCATCGTAGTTATGTTATTTCGACTGAAGCGTTTTCCAAGGCAATTCAGTGGGCGCTTCATGAGTGACATACAGGCTGGTGATGGCCCGCTAAGGCGATGAGAGGTAGCGGTTGGCGATGTGCCCATGGGATGGGCGCTGAACTGAATTGTTATATATTTGGTAACAACCCGATTTTTGACATGTATCGAATGTCGCCTAGGTTTCAGTGTGCAACTTAGGAAAAGTTGCTTTCTCAAATCGATGTCATGGAGCTTCATTTATGCGTACTGGCTATTTCTACTCTCTGGTTTTTGCCCTGCTCACCAGCGCCTCTATTGCGGCCATTGCTGCACCGACGGCTACACAGACGGCTGCGCCAGAGGCTGCCAAGGCACCCTTGATGCTGGATGCTGTCGCCAAGGCTCAAACCGCCAAGGTCGATCTCAATGGAGCTGACGCGCCGACTCTGCAGCGCGAGTTGTCCGGGATCGGTGAAGCGAAGGCCAAGGCCATTGTTGCGTATCGTGAGAGTAATGGGCCGTTTTCGTCGGTCGACGAATTGCTGGAAGTGAAGGGGATTGGCAAGGCTATTCTGGACAAGAATCGCGAGAAGCTGGAAGTGAACTAAGCTTATAGATCCACACCAAGAGGCCGGTCATTGACCGGCCTTTTTGCATAGTTCTGAATGCAGAGTACCGAATGCATAGCACCGAAGAGGGCGATCCGGCTAATGCACCTGTAGGAGCCAGGCTTGCCGGCGAAAGCGCACTTAAGGACGCCTTCGCCGGCAAGCCTGGCTCCTACGAAAAGCGGTTTGCTCGCTTAACTGACCGGCATTAGGCGATCTGGCGCCTTTCATCGGTTCGGGAAAAATTACGGCTATCATATGGTGATTTGATTATGCCTATAATATCTTCGATTCGCTGAAGCGCACTGACGTCCAAGCGCTGGCCTTTCTCTCACGCAATCCCCTTTGGAGCACAGTCATGAATTCTGTCCAGAACCAAGGTACGGCCCTCGTCACCGGTGCTTCTTCCGGCATCGGTGCGGTTTACGCGGAGCGGTTGGCGGCGCGTGGTTTTGATTTGTTGCTGGTGGCCCGTGATCAGGAACGGCTGGAGGCCGCGGCGAGTAAGTTGCGGGCCGCGCATGGTGTTCAGGTGGAGGTGCTGAAGGCGGATCTGACGCAAAAGGATGATGTGTTAAAGGTTGAGCAGCGCCTGCGTAGCGATTCGAGTATCAGCCTGTTGCTGAATAACGCCGGTGTCGCGGCGGATGGTTTGCTTGCCAATGCGGATCTGGATGAGCTGGAGCGTTTGATTCAGCTGAACGTCACCACGGTGACGCGGCTGGCTTCGGCAGCGGCGGCCGGTTTTTCCAAGGCCGGTCGCGGGACGATCATCAATATTGCCTCGGTGGTGGCGTTGTTTCCGGAGCGGTTCAATGCGACGTACAGCGCGAGCAAGGCTTATGTGTTGAGCCTGACTCAGTCGTTGAACGCCGAACTGCAGGGCACCGGGGTTCAGGTTCAAGCGGTGTTGCCGGGGGTAACACGCACCGAGATTTTGGAACGCTCCGGTATCGATGCGTCTCAGATTCCGGCGGACATGATCATGGAAGCGGGGGAGATGGTCGACGCGGCATTGTCGGGTCTGGACCAGGGTGAGTTGATCACCATTCCTTCGTTACCGAATGCCTCCGAGTGGGAGGCCTTTATGGCGGCGCGTCATGCGATGGCGCCGAATCTGTCTAGAAGCACGGCCGCCACGCGTTACAAGTGAGGCGCCATGAATCGGCTTGAGGTATTTGCGTTATGAGTAATCGTCGAGTGGTGGTCACGGGCATGGGCCTGGTGTCGCCGTTGGGTAGTGGCGTCGAAGCGGTTTGGGCACGTTTGTTGGCCGGGCGTTCCGGGTTGCGGGCGTTGCCGGACGAGGTGGTTGCCGATCTGCCGGCCAAGGTCGGTGGCGCGGTGCAGACGCTAGCGGAAGATCCCGAGGCGGGTTTCGATCCGGACCGGGCGACGCCGCCCAAAGAGCAGAAGAAGATGGATCGCTTCATTATGTTTGCCATGGAGGCGGCGCGTCAGGCACTGGAGCAGGCCGGTTGGCATCCGCAGGACGTCAACGCCCAGGAGCGCACTGCCACGATTATCGGCTCGGGTGTGGGTGGTTTCGGCGCGATTGCCGATGCGGTGCGCACCACCGACAGCCGTGGCCCGCGACGTTTGTCGCCGTTCACCATTCCGTCGTTTCTGGTCAACCTCGCGGCGGGCCATGTGTCGATCGCGCATGGTTTCAAGGGCCCTTTGGGCGCTCCGGTAACGGCGTGCGCAGCCGGGGTTCAGGCGATTGGTGACGCGGCGCGGCTGATTCGATGTGGCGAGGCGGACATTGCAGTGTGTGGCGGGGCGGAAGCGGCAATCGATCGTGTCAGCCTTGCCGGGTTTGCGGCGGCTCGGGCGTTGTCCAGCGGTTACAACGACACCCCGGAACGCGCCTCGCGACCGTTCGACAGTGGGCGTGACGGTTTTGTGATGGGCGAGGGCTCGGGCCTGTTGGTGATCGAATCCCTGGAACATGCCCTGGCGCGCGGCGCTCAGCCGTTGGCTGAGCTGGTCGGTTACGGCACCAGTGCCGATGCCTATCATCTGACCGCGGGGCCTGAAGATGGCAGCGGTGCGCGTCGGGCGATGTCGCTGGCGTTGGCCCAGGCGGGTATTTCGCCGGCGCAGGTGCAGCATCTCAACGCCCATGCAACCTCGACCCCGGTGGGGGATTTGGGGGAGTTGGCGGCCATCAAATCGTTGTTCGGCTCGGACAACAAGATAGCGGTGACGTCGACCAAATCGGCCACCGGGCATTTGCTCGGCGCTGCCGGCGGGATCGAGGCGATCTTTACGCTGTTGGCGCTCCGCGATCAGGTGGTGCCGGCCACGCTCAACTTCGATAACCCGGACCCGGCAACGCAAGGTGTGGACATCGTTCACGGTCAGGCGCGGCCAATGACCATCGATTACGCGTTATCCAACGGCTTCGGATTTGGCGGTGTCAATGCCAGTGTGTTGTTCAAATACTGGGATGAGTAGTTCAAGGCAGATGGCACGAATAGTGATTACTCACTCGCTGACGATTGTTGAACAATCACGAGGCATTGAGTATGAGCAGCGGACTGTCCTTGGCCGACCACATCACATTGGAGTTACGCGCTGACATCATCGGCGGTCGTTTGCTGCCGGGCATGGCATTGGTGGAGAACGATCTGGTGTCGGCTTACAACGCCTCGCGAAACACGATTCGCGAGGCGTTGCACCGTCTGGGTCAGGAAGGGCTGACCCGTTATGTCCGTAACAAGGGTGTGATGGTACGCCGGTTGGGTGTCGAGGATGTGCGCGATCTGTTCAAGGTCCGTCGCACCCTGGAGCTGCAAGCCATCAGCGCCAGTCAGCCATTACGCGAATATCAGTCCGACCGAATGCTCGAAGCCCTGGAGGCCGCCGAGCTGGCCCGGGAGCGTGAGGACTGGCGCGCCGTCGGCACCCACAGCCTGGCGTTTCATCAACACATCGTCGGATTGCTGCGCAGTCCATTGTTCGATGAGTTCTTCACCAATGTCGTCGCGCAACTGCGCCTGGTGTTTTGCACCGCTCCCGATGAATCACGATTTCAGGCGCCTTGGCTGGCGCGTGACCGGCAGATACATGACTTGCTGGCCGACGGCGACAAACCCGCGGCCGGGGACGCCATGAGCCTTTATCTCGACGACTCCGAACACCTCCTGTTGCAGATGCTTGCCCCTTCTCCCCATCACTGATCGAGGATTTGTGCCATGTACAAAGACTATCCGGCGGCCTATCAAGTCAGCAAAGGCTCGGCCTTGCAGGTGGACACGGCTTTCTACGAGAGAGTCCGGGACAAGAAAGAGGGGCGCACGCTGATCGAACAGTTCGAAGTGCCGATCCGCACTGGCCGCGCCTGGAATGTGCCGGCCGGGCATGTGTTCAGGGTCACAACCCCGGTTGGCCCGCAAGTCGGGGATTTCAATGTCTGGAATGCCCATGACCCGCGCGAACGCTTATGGGCGGCGCGGACCCGGCAGTTGCAGGGTGCTCATGTCAGCATTCATGACCGGCTTTGGTCGAACCTGCCATTTTTGCGGCCGCTGGTGACCATCACCGACGATAGCCTGGCCGGGTACGGCATCGACGAACATGGCGGGCGTTTGCACGACTTGCTGGGGACGCGCTGCGATCCGTATGTAAACAAAATGCTCACCGGCGAGGACTTCCATCATCACTGCCACTCGAATTTGACGCGCGCCGTGTTACCCCATGGCCTGACCGAGTTTGACGTGCATGATGTGCTGAACATTTTCCAGTGCACTGGTCTGAACCACGACGACATGTACTTCATGAAAGCCTGCCCGGCGCAGAAGGGTGATTACTTGGAGTTCTTTGCCGAAATTGATCTGCTGTGTGCGTTGTCGACCTGCCCGGGTGGGGATTTGTCACTGGCCATGTGGGGGCCGGATGCACAGGATCCATTGAGTGTGTGTCGCCCATTAGGCGTTGAGATTTACCGGTTGGAGGAGTCGTTACTTGAAGGCTGGAGCCAGCCGGAACGTGCGGCCTATAAAGGGCTGCATGGCCTGCACATTGCCAAGGCCGATTGGGAAAAGTAAAAAGGCTTTTGTGGCAGGAAGCACGCCCTGATGCCGGTAATTTAAGCCGCGACGCATTCTTTGTAGCAGCTGGCGAAGCCTGCGTTCGGCTGCGTAGCAGTCGCGAAATCAGAAACGGCGGTGCACCAGGAAATCGCGTTGGCCGGATTCACGACTGCTGCGCAGTCGAACGCAGGCTTCGCCAGCTGCTACAGATCGCATTACGCCTTAACTTACTGGGCAAGCCCTCACCGCAGTTTCGGTCAGCGGTCCTGCGCATCCTTGGCATCCGCTTCCGCATTGCGTTCGGCGACGCGTTTACGTTGCTCTTCGGTCAATTCGACCTTGTTGGCGGTGTCGCGCAGCATCATCAAGCCGCCAACGATCGAGCCGATGGCAACGATCAGAATCAACCAGGCATACCAGGGCATAGGGTTTCTCCTTAAGGGCAGGCCGGTGGGCGAGGGTTTCGCCAACCGATCGTGCCTACCACTTTTGAGCGATGGAGTTTCGCAGTGGTTCCATTCGCTATGATTCCATTCTATGCCTGAACTGACAGCAACACCGCGACTGTTTACAGCCCGGTCAACATCGCATCCGCCGGCGCATCGGCCCGCAATTGCGCGGTGAGCATGAAGTACACGAAACCCACGGCCATGAAGCCGAGGAAGATCAACCCGATCAAGGTGTTGAACCAGGCCATCGCCACCAGGCAAACCACCGCGAGCATCAACGCAATGAACGGCACCAGCGGGTAGCAGGGCGCGCGGAAGGTGCGTTCCAGGTTCGGTTCGGTTTTACGCAGTTTGAACAGGCTGAGCATGCTCATGATGTACATCACGATCGCGCCGAATACCGCCATGGTGATCATCGCCGCCGTGAGCGTCATGCCGCCGAGGTTGATCAAGCCGTCGCTGTAGATCGCCGCGATACCAATCACGCCACCGGCGATGATCGCCCGGTGCGGGGTCTGGAAGCGCGACAGTTTGGCCAGGGATGCCGGCAGGTAACCGGCCCGGGCCAGCGCAAAGAACTGCCGCGAGTAGCCGAGAATAATCCCGTGGAAACTCGCCACCAGGCCGAACAAACCGATCCACACCAGCATGTGCAACCAGCCGGAGCTTTCGCCGACCACGGCTTTCATGGCTTGCGGCAGCGGATCGTTGATGTTCGACAGGGTGCGCCAGTCGCCGACGCCGCCGGCAAAGAACATCACGCCCATGGCCAGCAGCACCAGGGTCAGGATGCCGCTGATGTAGGCCTTGGGAATCGTGCGTTTCGGGTCTTTGGCTTCTTCGGCAGCCATGGCCGCGCCTTCGATGGCGAGGAAGAACCAGATGGCAAACGGAATGGCCGCGAACATCCCGGCAATCGCGGGCGCACCGAACACATCAGAACCGGCCCAGCCGTTGAGGGCGAAGTTGCTGAAGCTGAACGCCGGAGCGACCACGCCCATGAACACCAGCAATTCGGCGACCGCCAATACGCAGACCACCAGTTCGAAGGTCGCGGCCAGTTTCACGCCGAGAATGTTCAAGCCCATGAACACAATGTAGGCACCGACCGCCGCGTGTTTCGGGTCGAGGGCGGGAAACTGCACATTCAGGTAGGCGCCGATTGCCAGGGCAATCGCCGGAGGGGCGAAGACGAATTCGATCAGGGTCGCCAACCCGGCAATCAAACCGCCTTTCTCGCCAAAGGCGCGGCGGCTGTAGGCAAAGGGACCGCCGGCATGGGGAATCGCGGTGGTCAGTTCGGTGAAACTGAAGATGAAGCAGGTGTACATCGTGGCGACCATGAATGAGGTCACCAGGAAGCCCAGTGTCCCAGCCACGCCCCAGCCGTAACTCCAGCCGAAGTACTCACCGGAAATCACCAGCCCGACCGCGATACCCCACAGGTGCAGCGTGCCCAGCGTGGGTTTGAGTTGTGTGTTCATGCCTTGCTCCCTGAACGGTTTGGAAAAGCTCGGGGGAGGGCGTGTGCAGTGGGCGTGCCATTTTTCAGGTGGGCGTCGTAAAGCGCTGAAAGCTGTCGTATCGGGGATGTTCGCGGCTGGATGCGCGCTTTTTGTGCGCCAGTTGGGGGCGGTGTCGTCTGTGCTGCCGCCTTCGCGAGCAAGCCCGCTCCCACATTTGGAATGCGTTTACCCGTACAACCGATCCCTGTGGGAGCGGGCTTGCTCGCGAAGAGGCCGGCACTGCCACCGCATAACCCACTCTTTACGCTTTATTTATGCCCCGCCACCCCCCTCGATCTCGCGCCTTTACAGCCTCCCTCCCGACAATCACTCCACACGCGGCAATACGCCGTAACACGGAGAATTTCCATGAGCGTTCTGGACGGAGTGTCACTGCTATTGGCAGTGGGGCTGTTCATCTATCTGTTGGTTGCGCTGTTGCGCGCGGACCGGAACTAGGAGCGGCTATGCACAGTTATGACTATTGGCTGATCATCGCCTTCTTCGCCGTGGTGCTGATCCCGGCACCGTTTCTTGGGCGCTTCTACTACAAGGTGATGGAAGGGCAGCGCACCTGGCTGTCGCCGATCCTTGGGCCGGTGGAGCGTGGTTGCTATCGGGTGGCCGGCGTCGATCCACTGGCTGAGCAGAGCTGGCAGAAATACACCCTGGCCTTGCTCGCCTTCAACCTCGCGGGTTTTTTGCTGTTGTTCGCGATCCTGCTGTTTCAGAATTATTTGCCGCTCAATCCGCAAAATTTGCCGGGTCAGGAATGGACGCAAGCGTTCAACACCGCCGTCAGCTTCATGACCAATACCAACTGGCAGTCCTACAGCGGCGAAGCGACCCTCAGCTACCTCAGTCAGATGGTCGGCCTCACCGTGCAGAACTTCGTCAGCGCCGCCACTGGCCTGGCGGTACTGGTTGCACTCTGTCGAGGTATAGGGGGGCGCGGCATCGGTCGCACGACCAAAACCCTGGGCAACTTCTGGGTCGACATGACCCGCGCCACCCTCTACGGCCTGCTGCCGCTGTGCCTGCTGCTGGCGCTGTATCTGGTGTGGCAGGGCGTGCCGCAAACCTTCGCCCAGTACGTGAACGCTGTGACCATGCAGGGCGTCGATCAGGTCATCCCGCTCGGCCCGGCCGCCAGCCAGATTGCGATCAAGCAACTGGGCACCAACGGCGGTGGCTTCTTCGGCGTCAACTCGGCGCACCCGTTCGAGAACCCGACGGCGTGGAGCAACCTGTTTGAAGTCGCTTCGATCATTCTGATCCCGGTGGCGCTGGTGTTCACCTTCGGCCATTACGTGAAAGACCTGCGTCAGAGCCGCGCGATCATCGCCTGCATGCTGGCGCTGTTTTTGATCGGCGGCGCGACGTCGCTGTGGGCTGAATATCAACCGAACCCGACCCTGGCCAACGTCGCCGTCGAACAGACCGCACCGCTGGAAGGCAAGGAAGCGCGTTTCGGCACTACCGCCACGGTGCTGTGGTCGGTAACCACCACGGCGGCGTCGAACGGTTCGGTCAATGGCATGCACGACAGCCTCAACCCGCTGAGCGGCATGGTCGCGCTGGTCAACATGATGGTCGGCGAAGTGATTTTCGGCGGCGTCGGGGCCGGGCTCTACGGCATGTTGCTCAACGTGCTGATCGCGGTATTCCTCGCCGGGCTGATGATCGGCCGCACGCCGGAATACCTCGGCAAGAAACTGCAAGCCAGGGAAGTCCAGTTGCTGGTGGTGACCTTGCTGGTGATGCCAGTCGGCGTGCTGGTGCTCGGTGCGATTGCTGCCAGCCTGCCTGGCCCGGTCGCGGCGGTGAGTAACCCCGGTGCTCACGGTTTCAGCCAGTTGCTTTATGCGTACACCTCGGCCAGTGCCAACAACGGCTCGGCGTTCGGTGGCTTCGGTGCCAACACCGCGTTCCACAACCTGATGCTGGGGCTGGGCATGTTGATCGGTCGCTTCGGTTACATCCTCCCGGTACTGGCCCTGGCCGGCAGCCTGGCGATGAAGAAAACCGCGCCGATCGGCCAGAACAGCTTCCCGACTCACGGCCCGCTGTTCGTGGTCCTGTTGACCGTGACCATTTTGCTGGTGGGTGGTTTGACCTTCCTGCCGACCCTGGCGCTGGGCCCGATTGCCGAACATCTGAGCTTGGGCTTCTAAGGAGTCAATGATGAATATGCCCGCAACTAAAGCCGCCGTCGTCAAGGCGCCGGAACAACCGAAAACCGCGATCGCAGCACTCTGGCGCCCGGCGCTGGTGCAAGCGTTCGTAAAGCTCGACCCACGGCAATTGCAACGTGCGCCGGTGATGCTGGTGGTGGAACTGACCGCGATTCTGACCACCGTGCTGTGCTTCATTCCCGACAGCGCTGTGCCGACTTTCGTCGCCGCACAAATCGCCTTGTGGCTGTGGTTCACCGTGCTGTTCGCCAACTTCGCCGAAGCGCTGGCCGAAGGTCGCGGCAAGGCCCGTGCCGACAGCCTCAAGGCCGGCAGCGAAGGCTTGAGTGCCCGGCGCAAAAACGCCAATGGCAGCTTTCAGGTGGTGCCCGCCACCAACCTGCGCAAAGGCGATGTGGTGCGCGTCGAAGCGGGGGAGATGATCCCCGGTGACGGCGAGGTGATCGAAGGCATCGCGGCGGTCAACGAAGCGGCGATTACCGGTGAGTCGGCGCCGGTGATTCGTGAGTCCGGTGGCGACCGTTCGGCGGTCACCGGCAACACTCGACTGGTATCCGACTGGCTGCTGGTGCGCATCACCGCCAACCCCGGCGAGTCGACCCTCGACCGCATGATCGCGCTGGTCGAAGGCGCCAAACGCCAGAAAACCCCGAACGAAGTGGCACTGGATATCCTGCTGATCGGCCTGACCCTGATCTTTCTGCTGGTGGTGGTGACCCTGCAACCGTTCGCCCACTTCGCCAATGGCAGCCTGCCGCTGGTGTTCCTGGTGGCGTTATTGGTCACGCTGATTCCGACCACCATTGGCGGTTTGTTGTCGGCCATCGGTATCGCCGGGATGGACCGTCTGGTGCGCCTGAACGTGATCGCCAAATCCGGTCGCGCCGTGGAAGCAGCGGGGGACGTTCATGTCCTGCTGCTGGACAAGACCGGCACCATCACCTTCGGCAACCGTCGCTGCTCCGCGGTCTATGCCGCGCCGGGTGTCACTGCCAAGGAACTGGCCGAAGGCGCGTTGTTTGCCTCCTTGGCCGATGACACGGCTGAAGGCAAATCCATCGTCGAGTACCTGCGCGGTCTTCATCCGCAACCCGAGCCGTCGGCCGAGGTGCTGACTGCTGTGCCGTTCAGTGCTGAGACCCGCTTGTCTGGCGTTGACTATCAGGGCCGGGTCTATCGCAAAGGCGCGGTGGATTCGCTGCTGACGTTCGTCGGCCTGAAACGCGCCGATCTGGCCGCGCCTCTGTCCCGGGAAATCGACAAGATCGCCCAGAGTGGCGGCACGCCTCTGCTGGTCTGCGTCGACGGCAAATTGCTCGGTGTCATTCACCTCAAGGACGTGGTCAAGCCCGGCATCCGCGAGCGTTTCGCCGAGTTGCGCAAGCTGGGGATTCGCACGGTCATGGTCACGGGCGACAACCCGCTGACCGCCGCTGCGATTGCCGCCGAAGCGGGCGTGGATGACGTGCTGGCCGAAGCCACACCGGAGAAAAAACTGGCGCGCATTCGTCACGAGCAGAACGACGGTCGCCTGGTCGCCATGTGCGGCGACGGTGCCAACGACGCCCCGGCCCTGGCTCAGGCGGACGTCGGCATGGCGATGAACGACGGTACGCAAGCGGCACGGGAGGCGGCGAACATGGTCGACCTCGACAGCGACCCGACCAAGCTGTTGGACGTGGTGCAAATCGGCAAGGAATTGCTGGTGACCCGTGGTGCGCTGACGACCTTTTCCATCGCCAACGACGTGGCCAAGTACTTCGCGATCCTGCCGGCGCTGTTCGCCTCGATCTACCCGCAACTGGGTGTGCTCAACGTCATGCACCTGAGCAGCCCGCAGAGCGCGATTCTGTCAGCGATTGTGTTCAACGCCTTGATCATTGTGGTGCTGATTCCTTTGGCATTGCGTGGTGTGAGGGTGCAAGCGGTGAGCGCGGCGGCGTTGCTGCGGCGCAATCTGCTGATTTATGGGCTGGGCGGGATTCTGGTGCCGTTCGTGGGCATCAAGGCGATCGACATGTTGTTGACGGCGTTGCATTTGGTTTGACCTGCGCGGTATGCCAGGCACACCGCCTTCGCGAGCAAGCCCGCTCCCACACGTTGAAATGCATTCCCCTGTGGGAGCGGGCTTGCTCGCGAAGGACTCGACACGGTCCATCTGACTGAACGCTGTATTTGTTCTCTGAATTCGAGGATTTTGAAATGTCCACACTGATACGTCCGGCCCTGAGCCTGCTGTTGCTGATGACCCTGATCACCGGCGTCGCCTACCCTTTGGTGGTCACCGGTGTCGCCCAAGTCGCCTTCCCGGACCAGGCCAATGGCAGCCTGGTGCGCGACGCCGACGGCAAGGTTCGCGGTTCGTCGCTGATCGCCCAGGATTTCGTTGGTGATGGCTGGTTCCACCCACGGCCATCGGCCGGTGCCTTTGCCACCGTGTCGAGCAGCGCCAGCAACCTCTCGCCCAGCAATCCGGCGCTCGCCACTCGGGTGATCGACGAGGCCAGTAAATTGCAAGTAGCTGGCCAGGGCCCGGTGCCGTTGGCGATGCTGACCACCTCCGGCAGCGGCCTCGATCCGCACTTGCCACCGGCCGCGATTGCCTATCAACTGGCGCGTGTCGCGACGGCGCGCAATCTGCCAGTGTCTACGCTTGAGCAACTGCTGGATGCGCACATCGAGCAGCCGTTGGTAGGACCGCCGGTGGTGAATGTGTTGGCGCTGAATATGGCGCTGGAAAAACTGTAGACCGGTGGTGGCGCTATTCGCGAGCAAGCCCGCTCCCACACTGGATCTGCGTAACACTGAAGATCCCTTGTGGGAGCGGGCTTGCTCGCGAAGGCGGCTGAACAATCACCACATCAACATCTGAAAAAAAGAGATCCCCAAGCATGAGTGACTCCGGCCGCGCCGACGCGCTGTTAGCAGACCTGCCCCGCGATGGCCGTGGCCGGCTCAAAGTGTTCCTCGGCGCCGCCCCGGGGGTCGGCAAGACCTACGCCATGCTGCAAGCCGCCCACACTCAACTGCGCCAAGGCGTGAAAGTCATGGCCGGGGTGGTCGAAACCCACGGTCGCGCCGAAACCGAAGCGCTATTGGCTGGCTTGCCGCAGCAACCGTTGGTGCGCTCGGAATACCGCGGCGTGATGCTCGAAGAAATGGACCTCGACGGTCTGCTTGCCGCTAAACCGAAACTGGTGCTGGTGGACGAACTGGCCCACAGCAACGCCCCCGGCAGTCGACACGCCAAGCGCTGGCAAGACATTCAGGAATTGCTGGCTGCCGGCATCGACGTGTTCACCACGGTCAACGTCCAGCATCTGGAAAGTCTCAACGATCAGGTGCGCGGCATCACCGGCGTACAGGTGCGCGAAACCCTGCCGGACTGGGTGCTGCAAGAAGCCTACGAACTGCTGCTGATCGACCTGCCATCGCGTGAGCTGCTGGAGCGACTGCGCGATGGCAAGGTCTACGTGCCGGAGCAGGCGCGGGCGGCCATCGATGCGTTTTTCACCCAGACCAACCTCACTGCCTTGCGCGAATTGGCGATGCAAACCGCCGCCGCTCAGGTGGATAACGATCTGGCCCAGGGGTATCGCCAGTTGGGGCAGGCCGCGCCGGCTGTGCGCGGTCGCTTGCTGGTGGGCGTCGACGGCGATGCTCAGGCCGAGCGCCTGGTGCGTCACGCCAGTCGTGTGGCCCAGCGTCGGCATCTGCCGTGGAGCCTGGTGCATGTGGACAACGGCCGTGTGCGCGACGAGCAATCGCGGCTGCGCCTGCAAAGCGCTCAACAACTGGCCGAACGCCTCGGTGGTGAAGTGGTGTTGCTGCGGGCTGGCGAGGTGGCGAAAACCTTGATCCAGCACGCCGCTGAACGCCGCGCCAGCCTGGTGCTGGTGGGCCAGTCGCGCCAGCGTTTGCGTCGACGGTTGTTCGGTGGCGGTCTGGCCTCACGTTTGCTGCGCGATGCTCGCGGGCTGGAAATCAACGTGCTTGACAGCGATCACGAACAGTATCAGCCGCGCCAACGCTCGGCGCAATCGCTGGTCTGGTTCGACTACGCGTTGGCGCTGGTGGCAACGGTGCTTGCCAGTGCCTTGGCCTGGGCGGTGTCGAGTGCCTTGCCGCTGCCCAACATTTCCCTGGTGTTCCTCGCGGCGGTGTTGCTGGTGGCGGTGCGCAGCAGTCTCGGCCCGGCATTGGCCTGCGCGGCGCTGTCGTTTCTGACCTATGATTTTTTGTTCATTCCACCGACGTTCTCTTTCAGCATCCAGCGCGAAGAAGACGTGCTGACCTTGCTGTTCTTCCTGCTGATGGCGGCCCTCACCGGCAACCTGGCGGCGCGACAACGGCGACAATTGCAGGCCCTGCGCGACACCCAGGAAGAAACCAGCGAACTGCTCGACCTGTCGCGCAAACTCACCGCTGCCACCGACCGTCAGGCCGTGGTCAGCGCTGCGGCGCAGCACCTCAATGGCTGGAGCGACCTGAAACTGTGCCTGCTCAATCGCGATGGCCAGAGTGGCTGGAAAGTCGAAACCGGCGGGCCGCTGGAGTTCTCCGAAGCCGAGCGCGCTGCTGCCGATTGGGCCTGGCAACACGACCAACCGGCCGGCGCAGGCACCGGTACGTTGCCGTTCGGGCGCTGGTGGTGGTGGCCATTGTCGGTGGACGATGGGCCGTTGGCGCTGCTCGGCGTGTGCGCCAAGGAAGGTCAGACCCTGAGCGGCCAGCGGCGGCGCTTGTTGACCGCGTTGAGCCAACCGCTGGCCCAGGCATTGGCTCGCGCGCAACTGGCCGATGACCTCGAGGCGGCGCGCTTGCATGGCGAAACCGAGCAACTGCGCAGCGCACTGTTGGCCTCGGTGTCCCACGATTTACGCACGCCGTTGACCTCCATGCGCGGCAGCATCGACAGCCTGCTGGCGCTTGGCGAGGCGATTCCCTTGGAGGACCGCCGCGAACTGCTCGAAGGCACCCGCGATGAAGCCGAACGGCTGGATCGCTACATTCAAAATCTGCTGGACATGACCCGCCTCGGGCATGGTGCCCTCAAGCTGGCGCGCGATTGGGTGTCGCCGGCCGACATCGTCGGCAGTTCGCTCAATCGTCTGCGCGCGGTGCTGGTATCGTTGCAGGTCATTACCGAAGTGCCGGCCGAGTTGCCGCTGCTCTATGTGCATGCCGCGCTGATCGAACAAGCACTGGTCAACGTGCTGGAAAACGCCGCGCGTTTCTCGCCGCCCCGCGGCCGACTGGAGTTGCGTGCCGGAGCCACTGACAGCGAGCTGTTTTTTTCCGTCAGCGATGAAGGGCCGGGGATTCCCGAGGAGGACCGTGCGAAGATTTTCGACATGTTTTACACCGCCGCTCGTGGTGATCGCGGCGGGCAGGGCACCGGGTTGGGGCTGGCGATCTGTCAGGGCATGGTCGGTGCCCATGGCGGGCGGATCAGCGTCGCCGACGGCATCGAAGGGCGCGGCACCTGCATCACGCTGCACCTGCCGTTGCAGACTCAACCGGGATTGGACAGTGAAGCCTGATCTCGCCTGCGCTACTCTCTTGCCACTTCTTTGTGTTGATATGAATTCATGAGCCAGACCGCGACCATTTTGGTCATCGATGATGAACCGCAGATCCGCAAATTCCTGCGCATCAGCCTCGCCTCCCAAGGCTACAAAGTGCTGGAGGCCGGCACCGGCACGGAAGGCCTGGCCCAGGCTGCATTGAACAAACCCGACCTGCTGGTGCTCGACCTCGGCCTGCCGGACATGGATGGCCAGCAGGTGCTGCGCGAGTTTCGCGAGTGGTCGACGGTGCCGGTACTGGTGCTCTCGGTGCGCGCCAGCGAAGGGCAGAAAGTCCAAGCCCTGGATGGCGGCGCCAACGACTACGTGACCAAGCCGTTCGGCATCCAGGAGTTTCTGGCCCGGGTGCGCGCCTTGCTGCGTCAGGCGCCGACGGGTGAGGCTCAGGAAGCGGCGCTCAGTTTCGGCCCGCTCACCGTGGACCTGGCTTATCGCCGGGTGCTATTGGACGGCGCCGAAGTGGCGCTGACGCGCAAGGAATACGCCGTACTGGCGCAACTGGCGCGGCATCCGGGGCGGGTCATCACCCAGCAGCAATTGCTCAAGGACATCTGGGGCCCGACACACACCGAAGACAGCCACTATCTGCGGATCGTGGTCGGGCACTTGCGGCAGAAACTGGCGGATGATCCGACTCAGCCGCGGTTTATCGTTACTGAGGCGGGGGTTGGGTATCGGTTGTTGAGTGAGGGTAGCCTTTAGTTCTGTATTGATTGATCCGGCGTCTTCGCGAGCAAGCCCGCTCCCACATGGGTTCGATGCTGAGCACAAATTGTGTGAACACTGAAGATCCACTGTGGGAGCGGGCTTGCTCGCGAAAGCGTCAGATCAGTCACCGCCCATCTTCATTTCGCTCATTCTCATACCGATCCAGCGTATCCCGCGCAATCTCGCGCCCCAGCGCGATCAATTCCGGCGCCTTGTAGAACTCGAAAAACCGGCACACCCGCTTGGGCACGTTGATCAGGATATCCGGCGGATACCCGGCAATCTTGTACTGCGCCAATGAGGTCTGCATCACCTCGAAACTCTGGTTGATCAGGTCCAGCAAGGACGCCGGCCCGACGTTGTCGATGATGAACGAGCCGGTGGCGGATTTCGGTGCGCCGTTGCTTTCCGGGGCCGCCGCCGGTTGCTGGCCTTCGGGCTCGGCGGATTCGATCCACGGATTGATATCGGCGGCTTCGGCCATCAGCGCTTCCTTTTCCAGCAGCAGCAATTGTTCCGCCTGTTTGCGGCGGAAGGGCATTTTCGAACCCAACGAGTTGATCAGGCTGTCGAAGCGGGTCCTGAACGCCGCCGGTCGCTGGATCACTGGCAGTTGATAGTGGCGTTGGTTGGTGGAGTTGAGGTTGACCGCGATGATCAGGTCGCAATGGCTCGACACCACCGGCACGATCGGCAACGGGTTGAGGATGCCGCCGTCCACCAGCATTCGATTGCCCTGCATCACCGGCGTGAACAGGCTGGGGATCGCCGCCGAGGCGCGCATGGCCTGGTGCAGGCAACCTTCCTGGAACCAGATTTCCTGCTGGTTGGTCAGGTCCGTGGCCACCGCCGTGTAGGGAATGCGCAGGTCTTCGATGTTGATCTCGCCGACGATCTTGCGGATCTGCCCGAAGACCTTTTCCCCGCGAATCGCGCCCAGGCGAAAGCTGACGTCCACCAGACGCAACACGTCGAGGTAATCCAGGCTCTCGATCCAGTCGCGATAATCCTTGAGTTTACCGGCGGCATAGATCCCGCCGACCACTGCGCCCATGGAGCAACCGGCGATGCAGGCAATGTCGTAGCCGCGCCGTTCGATCTCTTCAATGACGCCGATATGGGCGTAGCCCCGGGCGCCACCCGAGCCCAACACCAGTGCGACACGCTTTTTCATGAATCGACCTCTCTGACAAGGTTCAACAATGCACCCATCGAGGGGCACGCTTCAATCGCTATGGTCGTTCGACGGGGCAATAGCGTCGTTTTTTGACACTCAATAAAGGCGAATGGGTATCCTCGCGAGCGCTATAGTTTCCACTGCGGGTCCAAGGCACTTTTCACGCGCCAGGCCGTCTTAGCTGCACGACTGTTTATTATCTTTGAGGTGTGAGTGATGAAAGCCTGGATCTGTGTGCCGTTGATTGCCCTGGCACTCGCCGGTTGTGCCGGTAAAACCGCTTACCGTGACAGCTGCGGGAGCCAGCTCGACGCCGCCTGGCATGAGCTGGACCTGGCCAAGGTCGAGGGCTTTGCCGGGACAGTCAGCTACTCCAAGGCGCTATCGTTGCTGACCGGCGCCAAGACCCAGCAACAATTCGAAGCCTATGAGGGTTGTACCAAGAAAGCCGAGAAGGCGCGCTTCTACATTCGTGAGTCTCGCGCCGGCCGTTGAAGCATGCTATAGCCAATGGGGGTATTCGATTCAGGGAGCAAGCGATGTCTGCCTTGGTTGATCGGTTGGTGGCTCACGTTCTGAGCCTGGACATTCGCCTGCTCGCCTGTCAGGCACGCTTGAGTGCCCGAACCGACTCTGAAGCGCTGCACGATCTACGCACCACTGTGCGGCGTTTGCGCAGCCTTCTGCGACCCTTGCGCGGTTTGCCTGGGGTCGAGCAACTGGAAGCGGCGGCATCCCGGGTTGGTGACCTGACCACGCCGTTGCGCGATCGCGAAGTGCTGGCGGCGTACCTGCTGCAGCACGATCAACCCGAGGCCGCGCACCGGCGCATGGCGCGGATGGACGAGGCTTATCCCGTCGTCGCGGCGAGCCCGGAAGTGGCGCAGATGCTGATGATCCTCGATGCCTTTCCGCGTTTCCTGCGCGCTTCTCAGCGTCAGGGTTTGCTCAAGGGCTTGCGCAAGCGCATTGAAAAACGCCTGGGCAAACAGTGGAAGAAACTCGACCAGGCTTTGCATGATCCCGCCCATGACCGCCATCGCCTGCGCCTGCTGATCAAGCGCGTGCGCTATGGCATCGAAGCCTACCCCGAACTGGATCGCTTGCCGGAAGCGGCCCTGCCCAGACTGAAATCGGCGCAGGCAGCCTTGGGCGATTGGCACGACAGTTGGCAGTGGCTGGACCGCGCCAAAGAAGAGCCCGATTTGCAGCCTTGTGTCGCGGTCTGGAAAACCACCTTGGCCGAGGCCGAAGCACGCGCCGACCGCGTCCTCGACAAACTCAGCGCCGCCTGCTTCAAATCCTGAACACACTAAAGATCAAATGTGGGAGCGGGCTTGCTCGCGAAGAGGGCATAACAATCAACGTAAATGTTGAATGTCAGACCGCTTTCGCGAGCAAGCCCGCTCCCACATTAGTTTGTGTGTTCAATGTTGGCACGGCTCATCTGTCAGTGATTTTGGCCGGAATAAGCGCTGTATCGGCTTTGCGTGCTGGTTAAGATCGTTCCATCCATTTTCTTGCCTCTGAGGTTCCCATGCACTTTTCCGATCTGCTCGACGCTGTGCGCAGTCAGCCGCAGGAGCTGTCTATTCCGGCGGAATGGGGCCAGGGCCGGGCGAGTTTTGGCGGGCTGATAGCCGCCTTGCAATACGAAGCCATGCGCGCAAAAGTCCCGGCGGATCGTCCGGTGCGTTCGCTGGCAATCACCTTTGTCGGCCCGGTCGAAGCCGATGTGCCAGTCAGTTTTGAAGTCGATGTGTTGCGCGAAGGCAAAGCTGTCAGCCAGGTGTTGGGCCGGGCGATACAGAAGGGGCAAGTGGTGACGTTGGTCCAGGGCAGCTTCGGCGCCTCGCGACCTTCCGAAGTGGCGGTGACGGCTAACGCCGCGCCCGAGATGAAGCACTGGGACGACTGCCAGGAAATGCCCTATATCAAAGGGGTGACCCCGGAATTCATGCGTCATTTGGCAATGCGCTGGAGTGTCGGTGGCCTGCCGTTCACCGGCAACACTTCCCGCGACATGGGAGGGTGGGTGCGCTTGCGTGGAGAAGGGAAGGACGAGGTGGTCAGCGAGGCGCATATTCTGGCGCTGGTCGACGCCTGGCCGCCGTCCTTGTTGTCGCATCTGAAGAAGCCGGCGGCAGGCAGCACGCTGACCTGGACCATCGAATTCGTCCAGCCGTTGCTCGCGTTGAGCACACTGGACTGGTGCAAGTACCTGGTGGAAGTCGAGTATGCCGCTGACGGCTACGGGCACGCCGCCGCGAAACTGTGGAGCGAAGACGGTCAGTTGATCGCCATGAGCCGGCAGACCGTCACGATTTTCGCCTGATCAGTGACGACGGCGGTGGCGTTCACGCCAGGCGCGCCACCAGCCGCCACTGAAGAAAAACCGTGGGAAGGTCAGGAACTGCTCGACCAACAAGCGTGATACCGCATCTTTGCGATCACTGAAGGGCTCGGAGGCTTGCGCCTCCAGGCGATGACCTTGGCGCTGCAGACCCAGGGCGGCGATCAGGCCGATAACGCCGATCGCGATACTGGCCAGATCCAGGCTGAACACCCCCGAGACCATCAGCAAAAACGCCACGATGAACAGCGGCACGGCAATCAGGTGCAACACCAGATTGGTCGGGTGCTGGTGATTATGCGGGTACGCTCGCCATTGCCAGGCGGGAAGGTTGGGGTGACGTTTGCCCATGATGCTTATCCTTGGTTCGATGAGGCTCTTGAACAAAGAATAGGCCGGGCGAAAGCCGTCGGCGAATCGAGGCTGGCTATCGGCGCAATAGGTGTGATGGTCAGGATTGATGTTGCTCGGTCTGACGCCTTCGCGGGCAAGCCTCGCTCCTACAGGTACAGCGGCGCCCTTGTAGGAGCGAGGCTTGCCCGCGAAGAGGCCCTCAAAGCTTGAGCTGCCCAATGGCCTTGCTCAATTCCCCCGCCAGCATCGCCAGCTCATTGCTGGTGATCGCCGAATTCACGGTCTGCTGCACGGTATCCTCGGTGACGTCGCGAATGCTCACCACCGCCCGATTCATTTCCTCCGCTACATGGCTCTGCTGCTCGGCCGCCACTGCGATCTGCGTATTGCTTTCACGCATCTGCGCCACCGCTCCGGTGATTTCGGCCAGGGCCACACTGGCTTCCTGAGCCTGCTGCATGCAGTCGTCCGCCTTGTACGAGCTTTCCTGCATGAAATCCACGGCGTCCCGAGTGCCGGCCTGCAGCGCTGAAACCATGGTGGTGATCTCGTCGGTGGACGCCTGGACTCGCTTGGCCAGGTTACGCACCTCATCGGCGACCACCGCAAACCCGCGGCCCATTTCCCCGGCCCGGGCCGCTTCGATGGCGGCGTTAAGGGCCAGCAGGTTGGTCTGTTCGGCGATGCTGTGGATCACGCTGACCACGCCGTTGATCTTCTGACTGTCCTCGGCCAGACGCTGAATCATCTCGGCCGTTTGCTGCACGCCGGTGGACAACCCGCCAATCGATTTCTGCACCCGAGTGACCACTTCCTGGCCGCTGCCGGCCAGGGTATCGGCGGTTTGCGAGAGGTCGCGGGTGGCGCCGGCGTGTTGGGCGATGTGATGGACCGTGGCGGTCATTTCGTTGATCGCTGTGGCGGCCTGATCGGTTTCGCTTTGCTGACCGAGCATGCCGTGACGCACCTCGTTCATGCTCGAGGCCAGCCGCGCGGCGCCGACATCCAGTTGCCGCGCAGTGCTGGCGACAGTGTTGACCACCCGCTGGTAACCGGCCTGCATGGCGTTGAAGGCATTGGCCATCTGTCCGACTTCATCCTTGCAAGCCAGCGGCACACGGGCCGACAGGTCGCCGCTTTTCTCGACATGGAGCATCACGTCTTTCAATGTATTGAGCTGGCTGAGCAGGAAGCGGATCAACAGTTGCGACGCGCCGAGCATTGCCAGCATCAGAATGAATACCGCTACCGCATAGTGGGTGAAGCGTTCGCCGAACACTTGGCTCAGGCTCGGGCCATGGGCAATCACCGCGATTTGTTGGCCATCGGGGCGAGTGAGTACCTCGGCGCCCATCAACGGGTTTTCACCGAACAGCGGCATAGCGTTGATCTCGACCCAACCATTGGTATCGGTCAGCTCCAGCAGCGGTTGCCCATTCAGTAACGGCGCCTGTCCGCGATTGAAGGTCAACAGGTTATCGGCCTTGGGCAGCGGTTGCCCGGCAGGCCAGGCATTGAGCAATCGCGCCTGGGCCTGAGCCGAAGCCTGGGCGGCGTGGCTGCGGGCCTGTTGTTCAAGCTGCACGGCGTACAGCACCAGCAACAGGGTGGTGACGAAGGCAACGGCGTTGACCGCCCAGAATTTGTATTTCAGCGAGATGTTGCTAAGCCAGGCACCCATGGAGGTCTTCTCTGATAGCGGAAACAGTTTTGGCAAGGTGCCATTAGTGTGCCGCTACTCAGGGGGGCGACTCTTGATATGGGTCAACATCCTCCGCAGTCCCAATGTGGGAGCGGGCTTGCTCGCGAAGACGGCGGCACATCCAACATCAATGTGACTGGCAGGCCGCTTTCGCGAGCAAGCCCGGTCCCACAGGGGATGTGTGGTTATTGAGGGATTGAGGGCAACCCGAAGAACGCCCGCGCACAGGCTGTGCTGTGTGCAGCCAAATCTTCCACCGTTTCCCCGCGATGCAACGCCACCTCACGCAACACTTCAGTCAGATACGCCGGCTCGTTGCGGCCATTCTTCGGCTTGGGGCGCAAACTGCGGGGCAGCAGATACGGCGCATCGCTCTCCAGCATCAAGCGCCCGCGTTTAATCTCTTTGACCAGTGGATGCAGGTGCGTGCCCCGGCGCTCGTCACAAATCCAGCCAGTGATGCCGATGTGCAGATCCAGATCGAGGTAGCTGAACAGCGCCTTCTTTTCACCGGTGAAGCAGTGCACCACGGCGGCTGGCAACTGGTCGCGGTAATCACGCAGGATCTCCAGCAATCGTTGGCTGGCATCGCGCTCATGCAGGAACACCGGCAATTGCAGTTCGACCGCCATCGCCAGATGTTCTTCCAAGACTTTTTCCTGTTGCGGGCGGGGCGAGAAGTCACGATTGAAATCGAGGCCGCATTCACCCACGGCCACCACGTTCGGCTCCTTGAGCAAACTGCGCAGACGCTGATCACTGTCGGCGTTCCAGTCGCTGGCCGAATGTGGGTGAATACCTGCCGTAGCGAACAGCCGTTGAGCGCTTTCGTCCAGTTGCTGGCACAGCTCCAGCGCCTGTTCACTGCCCTCGACGCTGGTCCCGGTGAGCACCAATTGGCAGACCCCGGCAGCATAGGCACGGTCGAGTACAGCCTGGTGTTTGTCGGCGAAACTGGGGTTGGTCAGGTTGACGCCGATATCGATGAGTTGCATGGTGCTACCTCGGACCAAAGGCCGGAAAGCATATCAGAGCTGTAGATTTATAAGAAAAGCCAAGAACTACAACCAGTTAAAGCTGTCTGTTGAGGCCGCGAGACAGGTCGGGTTGGTAGAATTGCCATCACTGTGCCACTCTCACGCACTTTGCCAGCGCTTCAGGCGCTCTGTTCCTGTCGCTCGACGTCATGAAATCATCCATGAAGTCGACCTGTATTCTTTCCGGAGAGTGGATGATTCGTCCCTCGGTTTTGTTACTGCTGTGTTGCTCGTTGCTACTGCCCATGCCGGCGGTTGCACGTCTGGCCGGGCCGTTGCAAGCCGTGCCGGCGGCCAAGGTCCGCGACCTGGCGGAGATTCGCAGCAGCCGCGTGTTGCGGGTGTTGGTCAACCAGAGCCGCAACAGCTCCGGTGAAGTCCAGGGCCAGGCCATCGGCGTTGAATACCACCGCCTGCGCGCTTTCGAACAATACCTCAATGGCCATGCCCGCGATGGCCAGGAAATCACCCTCAAGATCATTCCCAAAGCCAAGGATCAACTGCTCGGCGCGTTGCAGCGCGGGGAGGGTGACTTGGTCGCGCCGGGGGAATTACTCGATCCGCAATCGGGCCTCGCCGTCAGTACCAGTCAGCCGATTGCCAGTAACGTGCCGTTGCTGCTGGTGGGGATTAAAGGCGAACGACGTTACACCCGTCTCGAACAACTCTCGGGCAAAACCCTCGCGCTGCCCACCGGCAGTGCCGCCGGGGATGCGGTCAGTCAGATCAATCAGAAGCTCGCGCTGCACAAACTGCCTCCGGTGAAGATCGAGTGGGTCGATCCCAGCCTGGCGGTCGAGGACGTGCTGGAAATGGTCCAGGGCGGGATCTTTCATCTGACGATTGTCGAGCAACCGATTGCCGAACGTTGGGGCAAGATCCTGCCCAAATTACGCTTCGATCGACAGGTCCTTATAAGCGAGCCAGGCGAGGAATACTGGTTTGTGCGCCGCGACGCTTCAATGCTGCGTTCGAGCATCGATCGCTTCCTGACGACTTACAAGAAACCGTCGGACCAGGATGCGGCGTTCCTGCGGATCTATCGACGCCTGTATCAAGTGCACTATCCCTTGGCCAAGACCGATCGGCAGCGCCTGGAAAAACTTCGCCCGGTGTTGCAGAAACACGCTGAAGCCCAAGGCATGGACTGGCTGAACCTGGCAGCGCTGGCCTTCAAGGAGTCGGCGCTGCAACCCAACGCCAGAAGCGGTAGCGGCCCCACCGGCCTGATGCAAATCACCCCGTCCGCCGCCCAACGGGTTGGCGTGAGTAATATTCAAAACCTCGACGCCAATGTGCAGGCCGGCGCCAAGTACCTGGCGATGATTCGCCGCAAGTTTTTTGCCAGCCCCAAACTCAATGAGCGCGAGCGCATGGCGTTCGTGCTGGCGGCCTACAACATGGGGCCGGAGCGGGTTCAAGGCATGCGCGCTGAGGCCCGGCGGCGCGGCTTGAATCCTAATCAGTGGTTCTTCCAGGTCGAGCGCATTGCCATGGAGCAGGTGGGAATGGGGGCTGTCAGCTATGTTAATAGCGTGAACAAGTATTACTTGGCGTTCGATCGGGAGCGGGAGTCGTTGGAGCCCCAGGGGCAAAAAGTGGTCTCACGGAAATGATCGACTAATCTGATTGTTATGGTGCGTTTTTTGCGCTTTTAACATGAGTTTTACTGATTAATATAGCGGCCAACCAACACACACTCACAATGGATGACACAGCATGAGCACTCTGATCAACAAGGTACTGTTCACTCGCGCGGGCTACGGTCTGACGATTCTGCGCATTTTCGTCGGCATCATCTTCGCGGCCCATGGCTCTCAGAAACTCTTCGGTGCATTCGGCGGCTACGGCATTGCCGGCACCGCGCAGTACATGGAAAGCATTGGGCTGGCACCCGGTCACCTGATGGCGATCCTGGCGGGTGGTACCGAGTTCTTCGGCGGCCTGGCGTTGATCATCGGTCTGCTGGTGCGCCCGGCAGCGCTGGGGCTGACCTTCCTCTCGCTGGTGGCCATTTTCACGGTGCACATCAGCAACGGTCTGTTCATGGCTAACAACGGTTATGAGTTCGCCCTGGCTTTGCTCGGTGGCAGCCTCGCGGTACTGATCGAAGGGGCAGGCAAGCTGTCGGTAGACCGCGCCATCACCGACTGACCGCCCTGGCTCGACGAAAAGGCCTGCATTGTGCGACGCACTGTGCAGGCCTTTTTTGTTGTGCGTGATTCTTGACACTGTCTGGTCAGCTTCTCTAGGATGCTGCCCATGCGCCGATTTAAACAGCTACTTGCGGGGCGCCAGGTGACTCATTCAGTTGCCGATAGAAGCTTGAAACAGGCTTCGAAATACCGCTAAAGCGCTGGTTCGGTGTTGCCTCTCACCTGCCATGCAGACTTTTGAGGCAGAGACACGACACAATGAATGCATTAAGCCCCGTTATACGCCCCGCGCCGATCACGGCACACCTCACTCAGCGCAATCCAAAAATCCTGCTTGGCGGTAAACATCAGCCGACGCTTTTGCGTTACCTCGATGGCTGGCCACGTCGTACCGGTGGGCCTGCTGCCTTCCTGATTCAGTTTGTCGACGACGGCGAGTCACTGGCACGGTTTGCCAACGACAGTTTCGATCTGGCGGTGATTCTGGCACCCAACGCCGAGGATGCGCCTGAAGTGATCAGGCAGCTGACTCGCGTGGCTCGCCAAGGGTTGATTACTCGCCGCTGAAAGAGGCCTGCGTGTCATTGTGGGCGTTTTTTTTGCCTGCCGCGAAATTGATTGGCGTGCAAGCAGTTCAGGATAATTCGACTGCGGGTTGTCCAATCGGTATTGATAATGAAGAACTTCTGGATATAACTATTTTCGTCATTCGATTCAAACCAAGTATCTATTTTGTTACTGAAATCGTCGGGTACAAAGAGTGGTAAAACGTATTTGGCGCATTGTATTGAACGCAGCACATAAGAAGGTTTGTATTGCGTGGCGACCTCGTCCATAAAGGCTTTAAGTTGTTGGGTGGTCATGACATTGTCGCCAGACCATTTTTGTTCCACTCCGGGCCAGAAGTCGGAGTTTTGAATGAAATGATTATAAGCAACGACGACCGTTTTTCCTGGGTGTTGATTCCATAGTTGGTCAAGCGTCAAATGGCGCAGATCTTTAGAGATGGATCTGTCACCGATTTTACTATTGATAAGTTCACGCAACTCCTGATGAGCCTGTGGGGTAAAGTTCTTGAACTCGTGAAAGTCCAGAATGAAAATTTCCCGCGCCCGGGCCGATTTGGTTGAAGGCGTATCATAGAAGTCATTCACCATGTCTAGGATATCGACGCTGACCGTGCGTCCGGACGACGTCTTGTGGAAAATCTGGAAGCGGTGTGCCCGGCCGATAGGCTTGTCGCTATAGAACTCTACCCTTAGGTCCAGCACCCGTACGCCGGCGGCCACTTGCTCCTGAGGGCTGACATCTTGTGTGATCTCTTGAGGAAAAAATGCGTTCGTCGCTTTTTTGTCAAAGCCTGAGTCATGCGACCCCGGCAGAATAAGTTCGTCGATACGCAAGTTGCCGATATGTAGCGTATTGTTCATCCAGCGATCAAGCATGTTATTCATTCCTTTGAATAAAGTTAACTGAGTAAGTGAAGCAGGCATCCGTCAACAAGATTGTCAGTTGTCGGGTTGTCTGGCGGCTTGATAGTTGCTCTTTGTTGTTTTTAAGTCAAGTTGGAAGGCGGGGATGTTTGCAGCTTATTGTTTCGAAGTTGTAGGTGGGGTGTTACGGGTAGTTGATGTCTATAATATAAACGCACTGTTCGCCAGTCGGTGTTTGCACTCGAACTTCGGCATCCAGCGCTTTGCCGATCAGGGCGCGGGCCAGCGGCGAGTCGATACTGATCAGCCCTTGTTTCAAGTCTAGTTCATCTGGCCCGACGATGCGATAGCGCGACTCTTTGCCTTCTTCATCTTCAATGGTGACCCAGGCGCCAAAATAGACTTTGTTCGGATCGCTGGGCTTCTCGCTGACGACCTTCAGTGCTTCCAGCCGTTTGGTGAGAAAACGCACGCGACTGTCGATCTCGCGCAACATTTTTTTGCCGTAGGTGTACTCCGCGTTTTCCGAGCGATCGCCCTGTGCCGCCGCCTCGCTGACCGATTGCGTCACTTGCGGTCGGCGCACATGCCAGAGTTCATGAAACTCGGCCCGCATCCGCGCTTCACCTTCGGGGGTGATCAGCGCGGTGCCAGCGGTGCGGGGAGGGCGATAACGGCTCATGGCGACTTCTTGTGGTTGAATACGTGATCAGAGCGCTTGAGTTTATCAACCCTCGCGCAAGACTGTCAGGGGGCTGGCATTAAGAGCGCGGCGTGTACCGAATACACCGGCGCCTCCGATCAACACGGCGCCGATCAGCGGCAACACCAACAGCCATGGATGCGGATGCCAAGGCAGGTCGAAGGCATAACGGTAGAGCACCAGGCTCACCAGTTCCGAACCCAGTGCCGCCAACAATCCGCTGACCGCGCCGAGCAGGCCGAACTCGATCCGCCGAGCCCTGACCAGTAACTGTCGTTCGGCACCCAGCGCTCGCAGCAATGCACCTTGGCGAATGCGTTCATCCAGCGTTGCCTGCAAACCGGAGAACAGCACCGCCATGCCCGCCGCCAGCACAAACAACAGCACGTATTCCACCGCCAGGGTGACCTGGCCGAGAATGCTGCGCAGCTGCGCCAGCAACGCTTCGACTTGCAGAATGGTCACTGCCGGAAAGCTTCGGGACAGATCGACGATCTGCTGATCGTGACCGGGCGCCAGGTAGAAACTGGTCAGGTAGGTCGCCGGCAAGTCCTTCAGGGTGCCGGGCTGGAAGATCATGAAAAAGTTCGGCTGGAAGTTGTCCCAGTTGACTTCCCGCAGACTGGTGACTTTCGCTTCCCGATTGACCCCGCCAACGGTGAATACCATGTGATCGCCGAGCTTGAGCTTGAGGCTTTCGGCGACTTTACCTTCCACCGATACTCCCGGTATTTCATCCGATGGTTGCTGATCCCACCAGTTGCCGGCGGTGAGTTTGTTGCCCTCCGGCAGGTCGGCCGCCCAAGTCAGGCTCAGGTCGCGTTGAATGGCTCGATCACCGGCAGAATCCTTGCTGACGATGTCCTGCACCGGCTCGCCATTGACGCTGATCAGCCGTCCCGGCACCACCGGATACAGCGGCGCCGATTGTGCCGACAACTCCATCAGTCGATCGGTAAAGGCCTGCTTGTCCGCCGGCAGAATGTTCAGGGCGAAGTAGTTCGGGGCATTTTTTGGCAACTGGTTTTGCCAGGTGTCGAGCAACTCGCCACGCAGCAAAGCGATCAGTGCCATGGACAGCAGAATCAAACCGAAGGCCAGGGCTTGACCGGCCGCCGCCAGTGGATGGCGCAGCAGTTGGCCCAACCCGAGGCGCCATGGCAATTCGGCGCGCGCCAGCATCCGGCGCAGGCTTTTCAGTAGCAGAAACAGCAAGCCGCCCAGCACCAGTGCCGCGATCACACCGCCGCCGAGCAGGGCGAAAGTCAGTAACAGGTCCAGGCTCAAGCGCCACATGATCAGGCCGAGGGCGCCCAATGCCGCGCCATAAACTATCCAGCTGCTGGACGGAATCGGCAGCATGTCGCGACGCAACACGCGCAACGGTGGCACTCGACCCAAAGCGGCCAATGGTGGCAGGGCGAAACCGGCCAGCGCCACCAGCCCGGTGCCGATCCCCGCAATGGCCGGCAGCAGGCCACCCGGTGGAACATCGGTCGGCAATAAATCATGCAGCAATGCAAACAGCCCGAGCTGCGCCAGCCAGCCGAGCAGGGCGCCGCTGACGCTGGCGAGCAATCCGAGTACGGTCAGTTGCAGACTGAACAGCGCCATGGTTTCCCGACGGGACAGGCCCAGGCAGCGCAGCAATGCGCTGGCATCGAAGCGGCGGGTGGCGAAGCGTGTCGCCGACAACGCCACCGCCACGCCGGACAGCAACACAGCCACCAGACTGGCCATGTTCAAGTAGCGTTCAGCCTTGCCCAGGGCGCCGCCGATCTGCCGATTGCCATCGCGAGCATCCTGGATACGCTGGTTGGCCGCCAGGCCTGGCTTGATCAGCTGCCGATAGGTTTCCAGCGCCGAGGCGTTGCCGCGCCAGAGTTCGCGGTAGCTGACCCGGCTGCCGGGTTGCACCACGCCGGTTGCCTCAAGGTCGCTGAAGTTGATCAGCACCCGTGGCGTCAGGCTGTAGAAATTGCCGGCGCGATCCGGCTCGTAGGTCAGCACTCTCGCCAGCGTCAGGGTTTTCATGCCGACGTCGATGTTGTCGCCGATCTTCAAGTCCAATGCGGTCAGCAGTCGCGCTTCGACCCAGGCTTCGCCGGGTTTCGGTCCGCCACCGGGTTCTTCCGGCGCGAAGGGCGCGGGGGCGCTTTTCAGTTCGCCACGCAATGGGTAGACGTCATCGGCGGCTTTGATACTGGACAGCTGAATGCCGTTGTCGGTGGCGATGACGCTGGAAAACTCCACCACTTGAGCGTGTTCAAGGCCCAACTCCGTGCCGCTTCTGATCTGTTCCAGTCGCGCCGGTGAGCTGCCGTCGAGCACCAGATCGGCGCCGAGAAATTCGGTGGCGCGCAGCATCATGGCGCCGTTCAGGCGGGCACCGAAGTAACCGATTGCGGTACTCGCCGCCACGGCCACCAGCAAGGCGAAGAACAAAACGCGCAACTCACCGGCACGGGCATCGCGCCATAATTGGCGCAGGGCGATACTGAACAGGCGCAACAGCGGCAAGCGTGCCATCAAGGCTCCAGAGGGGCGACCAGCAGGCCGGCTTCAAGGCGGATCAGGCGCCGGCAGCGATGTGCCAGGCGTTCATCGTGGGTCACCAGCACCAGGGTCGTGCCGCTTTCCTGGTTGAGTTCGAACAGCAAATCGCTGATGCGCTCGCCGGTGTGGCTGTCGAGGTTGCCGGTGGGCTCATCGGCGAACAGCACGTCGGGCTCGGCGGCGAAGGCCCGGGCAATCGCTACGCGCTGCTGTTCACCACCGGATAGCTGGCGCGGCGAGTGGGTCAGGCGTTGGCCCAGACCGACCCGTTGCAGCAGTTCGGTGGCGCGCTCACGGGCGTCTTTGCGGCCATCGAGTTCCAGCGGCAGCATGACGTTTTCCAAAGCGTTGAGACTGTCGAGCAGCTGGAATGATTGAAAAACAAACCCCACATGCTCGGCGCGGATGCGTGCGCGTTGGTCTTCATCGAGATTGCTCAGGCCTTGCCCGGCGAGGGTGACTTCACCGCTGCTCGGCAGATCGAGGCCAGCGAGCAGGCCCAGGAGGGTGGATTTGCCGGAACCGGAGGCGCCGACGATGGCCAGGCTATCGCCCTTGTTCAGTTCCAGGCTGAGTTCGTGCAGGATAGTCAGTTCACCTTCCGCGCTCGGAACCACTTTGCTGAGGTTCTTCGCGGTGAGAATGCTTGCGCCCATGGAGAATCCGATGCGTGTGTGGTTTTTGAGTGCTGGCCTGGCCTTGATGTGCATGGCCCAGAACGCAGCGGCGGGTACAGTCCTGATCGTTGGCGATAGTATCAGCGCCGGTTTCGGCCTGGATACCCGCTTGGGGTGGGTGTCGTTGCTCGAGCAACGGCTCAAGCGCGAAGGTTTCGACGATAAGGTGGTCAATGCATCCATCAGCGGCGACACCAGCGCCGGAGGCCGGGCGCGCCTGCCGGCGCTGCTTGCAGAGCATAAGCCTGAGCTGGTTATCCTCGAGTTGGGAGGTAATGACGGCCTGCGCGGAATGCCGCCAACACAATTGCAACAAAATCTTGCGTCGATGATCGACAGCTCCCGCGTCAGTGGCGCCAAGGTGCTGTTGCTGGGCATGCAATTGCCGCCCAATTATGGCGTGCGCTACACCCAGGCCTTTGCCGAGGTTTTCACCAAGGTGGCCGATGAGAAAAAGATCCCGCTGGTGCCGTTTTTTCTCGACGGTGTGGGCGGTCATCCGGACCTGATGCAAGGCGACGGCCTGCACCCGGCTGCGGCGGCTCAGGACAAGTTGCTGGAAAATGTCTGGCCGACACTGAAACCGCTGCTTTGACGCTTTTCTAGCGGCGGTGTTTCGGCTAAGGTGGCGCCCCCGATTTGGAGCCCCCGATGCCGCGTCCTGCCTGGTCCCTATTTGCCTACCAACTGATCGAGCCTGACGAACAGCTGGATCTGTTCGCCTGCCAGGAAGTGCGCGTGCATCTGGTGACTCGTCAGTTGGAGTTGGGCGGCTCGGTGGACCGAACCTTGTGCGGCAGCCTGTTGCCGGCGCAGCCGCGCTGGTCGAGCGTCGACCGTACCGTGTTCCAGGACCAGCGCCTGTGCTCGCTGTGCCGGGCCATTCTGGAGTCGCAAAAACGCGGCACCTCGCCGATCTGGCCTGAGTTGCGGTTCGAGCTTTAGGGCCCCTTCGCGAGCAAGCCCGCTCCCACATTAAAATGTTCAGTGAACGTGTGGGAGCGGGCTTGCTCGCGAAGGCGGCTCCCCATGCACCTCAAGGGTGTGGGCAAAAATCCATTTGCGGAAATTGCGCCCCCCAAGTGCCTTGCATCGCCTGTCACTTCTCGACCTCCCCGAAATAACGGGCAGCGGTGTACAATCCCGTTTTTATACCCTTGTCGATCATGCGAAGGATTTTCCGGATGTTGCCGCGCTTTCCCGCCGTCACCCGCTGCCTGTCTCTTGCCGCCCTCTGTGTCGCGGGTCCGGTAGCAGCATTGGAGCTACCCCTGCCACCTCCCGGTGAAGACATCATCGGCCAGGTGCAAGTGATCAAGGCCAAGTACGAAGACACCTTCGCCGACCTTGGCACCACCTACGATCTGGGCTACTCGGAAATGGTCGCGGCCAACCCTGGGGTCGATCCATGGCTGCCGGGCGCCGGGACCGAAATCGTCTTGCCGACGCGTTTCATCCTGCCGCCGGGCCCCCGTGAAGGCATCGTCATCAACCTGGCTGAATACCGTCTCTACTATTTCCCGAAAGGCCGGGACGTGGTGTACACCTTTCCGTTGGGTATCGGCCGTGAAGGCTGGGGCTCGCCGATTGCCCATACCACCATCACCGCCAAGACGCCAAACCCGACCTGGACGCCTCCAGCGTCGATCAAGGCCGAGCACGCCGCTGATGGCGATCCACTGCCGAACGTGGTGCCGGCCGGCCCAGACAACCCGCTGGGGCCGTTCAAGTTCACGCTTGGCACTCCGGGCTACCTGATCCACGGTTCGAACAAGAAATTCGGTATCGGCATGCGCACCAGCCACGGCTGCTTCCGCATGTTCAACAACAACGTGCTGGAAATGGCCAGCATGGTGCCGGTCGGGACGTCGGTGCGGATCATCAACGATCCATACAAGTTCGGCCTCAGCGCCGGCAAGGTTTATCTGGAAGCGCACACGCCGCTGGACGATTCGGGCAACCCTTCGGTGGTCGACAAGCACACCGCAGTGATCAATGCGATGCTCAAGCGTGAGGACATCACCAACAACTTGCGCATGAACTGGGATGTGGTGCGTGACGTGGTTGCCGCTGAAGATGGCCTGCCGGTGGAAATCGCCGTGCCGAATGCATCGGCGTCGATGGTAACGAGTGCGCCGATCGACCTGCAGCAGTAACGCTTTAAAGGAACCCGCCGACGCAGGCCGCGTCGGCGGGTTTTTTATGGCCTGCAGAAACAGCGGGCAATAAAAAAGCCGACCCAAAAAATGGGTCGGCTTGATAACAATCCCGAAGGACTATTACTTGCGGCTAGCTTTTTCCAGCATGCGCAGAGCACGCTCGTTAGCTTCGTCAGCAGTCTGTTGTGCTTTTTGAGCAGCCGCCCGCGCGTCATC
>NZ_JBIVCD010000009.1:52666-53957 GCF_044746425.1 Pseudomonas sp. NPDC086112
AAAGAAAACACTACCACACAGAACTACAAAAGAATCAAAACATAATCACAACAAAACGCTATACAGAACTTCGGCCAGAGCCAGAGCAGAGAATTTCAGAACGTTGTTCATCGTGTTCCCCTTCAAGGACTTTCTATTAAGTAGCTGTCTCCTCAGAGTGAGGAAATAGCCGGCGTACATACTACCCATTACTTGTAGTAAGTAAACTGACGTAGAGCAAGAAGCAAAAAAAATTGTAGGCGTTGATTCTTTTTCGAGCAACTTTTAACTGCATTGTATAAAAAATATCCAGCTGCGAGGCCCGAGCTGAGCGAGCCGCCAAAGAAAAGTTCCCCACCTCGGCAGCTGTTTTTCAGTCTCGACTAAAGTCTGTCTAGATGGAATCGTCCACACTTTTGTTCGGATTTTGCGCAGCGGCTCTCATATCTTTATCCATGTTGAGGTGACTTAAACAAAGGGCGCTCGTCTTAAGTCGCAATATCCGGCAATGTTCAGGCTCGACTCGGGAAGATTCCGGTCAGGCCGCCCCTGCATTACCCAAGCAACATCCGCCTGCCAGCATGACGAGCGTCCCTTGAGCATTTCTGCCAATGGTGCCTACTATTTGATACGTGCTCGGTTGCGCGAGATTGGTGTTGCTCTCTCGGTGTCCATTCAGGCACAGGGTGGCGTAGATGTTCCTTCGCCGGAAAAACATCGGTAAGGTAGGGGTCAGAATTAAAGACCCGCGAGGAGTAGTGATGAGCGAGGCGTTGTCCATCCACCATGACCAGGCTGGTCATCAGTTCGAGACCACTGTGGACGGTTATCGTGCCTACCTGACCTATATGGATCTGGGAAAACAGACCCTGGATATTTATCGTACCTTTGTGCCCAACGCACTGCGTGGTCGCGGCATCGCGGCGGCGTTGACCGAGCAGGCACTGCAATACGCCGAGGAAATGGGCTACACAGTCATTCCATCGTGTTCCTATGTGGAGCGCTACATGGAGCGTCACGCGCGGCATGCCGCCAAGCTGTGAACAAAGCGAACGCAAAAAAAAACGCCAGGTTCAAACCTGGCGTTTTTTTTTGCGTGAAACGGTGATCAGCTGCGATCGCGTTTAGGCAACACATCCTTGAGCTTGGCGTGCATGCTGCGCAAGGTGTTTTCGGTGGCGGTCCAGTCGATGCAGGCATCGGTGATCGACACGCCGTATTGCAGGTCGGCGAGGTCTTTCGGGATCGCCTGGCAGCCCCAGTTCAGGTGTCTATAGAAGTTAATGCTGATTATCTAGTTTTTGGTTTCTTT
>NZ_JBIVCD010000009.1:53967-163511 GCF_044746425.1 Pseudomonas sp. NPDC086112
TGGCAGCCCCAGGTCAGGTGACTCTCGACCAGCAGGCCGATGATCGACTGGGTGCCTTCGAGGATCTGGTTGGCGACGTTCTCCATCACCAGCGGTTGCAGGGCCGGGTCCTTGTTGGAGTTGGCGTGGCTGCAATCGACCATGATGTTCGGCTTGATCTTCGCCTTGTTCAGCGCTTGCTCGCAGAGCGCGACGCTGACCGAATCGTAGTTCGGTTTGCCATTACCGCCGCGCAACACCACGTGGCCGTAGGCGTTGCCCTTGGTGGTGACGATCGACACGCCACCTTCCTGGTTGATGCCCAGGAAGCGGTGCGGGCTGGAGACCGATTGCAAGGCGTTGATGGCCACTGTGAGGCCGCCATCGGTGCCGTTCTTGAAGCCGACAGCCGAGGACAGGCCGGAAGCCATTTCACGGTGAGTCTGGGATTCGGTGGTGCGTGCACCGATCGCCGACCAGCTGATCAGGTCCTGCAAGTATTGCGGGGAGATCGGGTCGAGGGCTTCGGTTGCGGTCGGTAGGCCCATTTCGGCCAGGTCCAGCAGCAACTGACGACCAATGTGCAGGCCATCCTGAATCTTGAACGAGTCGTCCAGGTACGGGTCGTTGATCAGGCCTTTCCAGCCGACGGTGGTGCGTGGTTTCTCGAAATACACACGCATGACCAGATACAAGGTATCGGACACTTCTGCCGCGAGTGCTTTCAGACGCTCGGCGTATTCGTGGGCAGCCTTGATGTCATGGATCGAGCACGGCCCGATCACGACGAACAGGCGGTGGTCGGTGCCATCAAGAATGTTGCGAATGACTTCGCGGCCCTTGGTGACGGTGCGCAGGGCAGCGTCGCTCAGAGGGATATCACGCTTGAGCTGATCGGGAGTGATCAGGGTCTCGTTGGAGGCGACGTTAAGGTCGTTGATCGGTAAATCAGCCATCGTTTACTCGTCAGGTCACGGGTGCCGGCCGCCAGCGAACCCGCGCGGCGGAGCACAGCAAATTAAGCGCGTCGGGGAGCCGAACCTTAGCGCGTTACACCGTGGCTCGACAATGGGCAGACACCGGTTTAATCCAGCATTACCTATGCAAATGCCTTGCGAACCGTGTCGTGGGAGAACTCGTTGGCGTGCAGCTGGACCCATTCGAGGGCCAGGGTCTGGTTGTTCACCTGTTCGCTTTGGAGTTCGTGCTGACGGCAGTAACGTTCGATCTGGCAAACCTGCTCACCCATTCGCGCGCTGAACAGGGTCTGTTCGTCGACAAAAGCGATGCCCACCAGGTAGCTGCGTTTTCGTCGCAGGCACCACGCCACATAGCCCAGGTAACAGATTGTGGTGCTCAGGGTCGGCATGCGCACTTGAAGTGCGGTGCCCCTTCGCCATCCGCGGTGGTAATTGCAAGCCACGCCGCCGAGGCTGATAGTGTGCAGCTGTTGCCGCGAAATGCACTCATGTTTGAGCAACGTCAATTCGACGGGTACATCGTCAGGATGAGGAAGATAACGTCCCATGAACACGGACTCCCTGTGTCGGCCATCTGACATCGTTTCTCCCAGTATAGTGGTCGAATCGGAACTGACCGATTTCGACGCCGACCAACGGCTGTTGGCGATGAACGGCATTTCCCTGGTGATCTTTACCAGCGTCGGCTGCGCGAGTTGCCGTTTTGCCCGTGAGCAATTGCCCACGTTCGATCTGGCGGTCGATCGACTGTGCTGGATCGATGCCGGGAACAATGGTGGCGTGGTCGAGCGTTATCGGGTCTTTCATTTACCGGCGCTGTTTGTAGTGCGCGACGGTGAATTCTTTGGGGCACTACAGTCGCGTTTGACCCGCACAGCGCTCAACGAAGCCGTGGGGCAGGCGTTGAGTCGACAAGCAGAGGAGTTGCCATGACAGATACAGGGACCAAACCGACAATCGGCATTATCGGAACCGGCGCGATCGGTGGTTTCTACGGGTTGATGCTCGCGCGTGCCGGCTTCGATGTGCATTTCCTGTTGCGCAGTGAGTTTTCAGCGGTGGCCGAACGCGGCTTGCATCTTGATCATGCGTCGTTGGGGCCGCTGGTCCTGAACCCGGTTCAGGCTTATTCGTCGGCTGCCGACATGCCGCCGTGCGACTGGTTGCTGGTGGGCGCCAAGACCACCAGTAACGCGGACCTGGCCCCCGCCATTATTCAAGCCGCGGCGCCTGATGCCAAAGTGCTGTTGCTGCAAAATGGCCTGGACGTTGAAGACAGTCTGCGCGAGTTGCTCCCCGACTCGCTGCACCTGCTGGGCGGGCTCTGTCTGATTTGCGTCCATCGCGCCGGCCCAGGGGTCATTACCCATCAGGCGCTCGGTGCGGTGAACGTCGGCTATCACAGCGGCCCCGCCGCCGATGAACAGGCGCGCATGAACATCGTCGAAGAGGGCGCCAGGTTGTTTCGCACCGCCGGCATCGACGCCCAGGCCATGCCGAACCTGCATCAGGCGCGCTGGCAGAAACTGGTGTGGAATATCCCCTACAACGGCCTGTCGGTTCTGCTTGGGGCCAGCACCACGCCATTGATGACGGATGCCGACAGCCGCGCGCTGATTCAGGCCTTGATGACCGAGGTGGTTCAGGGGGCCAAGGCCTGTGGTCACGACATGCCGCCGGGTTACGCCGATTATCTGTTCATGATGACTGAGAAAATGCCCGACTATTGGCCGAGCATGTACCACGACTTCCTGCACAAGCGACCGCTGGAGCTGGATGCCATCTACACTCGGCCACTGGCAGCGGCGAAAGCGGCGGGATGTGAGTTGCCGCGAATAGAAGCCTTGTATCGCAGCTTGAGTTTTATCGACCGACGTAATCACTGAGTCGGTCAAAAGGAGAGGGAAGGGCATGGCCAATGGCATAGACGACAAACTGGTGTTGGCGATTTCTTCGCGAGCACTGTTCGACTTGAGCGAGAGCCACAAGGTTTATCTGTCGAGCGGCGTCGAGGCCTATCGGCAGTACCAGATCGAACACGAAGACGAAATTCTCGAGCCCGGCGATGCGTTCCCGTTAGTCGAAAAACTCCTGAACCTGAACGCCAGTCTCGGCCGTGCCCGGGTCGAGGTAATCCTGGTGTCGCGCAACAGCGCCGACACCGGCCTGCGGGTTTTCAATTCGATTCATCATTATGGCTTGGCGATTTCGCGCGCGGCATTTGTCGGCGGGCGCAGTCCTTATCCGTACCTGAAGGCCTTTGGTTGCGACCTGTTTCTTTCGACCCATTCCGACGATGTGCGCAGTGCGCTGGATGCCGGTTTCGCGGCAGCGACTATTCTGTCGGGCGGTGCCAGTCGCGCCGCCAGCGATGAATTGCGCATTGCATTCGACGGTGACGCGGTACTGTTTTCCGATGAGTCGGAGCGGGTCTATCAATCGGGAGGCCTTGCAGCGTTTCAGGCCAGCGAGCGTGAGGCCGCCCGCGAGCCTTTGCGCGGTGGGCCGTTCAAAGGTTTCCTCGCGGCGCTCAACCTTCTGCAGCGCGAGTTCCCCGACGATGCCTGTCCGATCCGCACCGCACTGGTGACTGCACGCTCGGCGCCGGCCCATGAACGGGTGATCCGCACCTTGCGCGAATGGGACATCCGTCTGGACGAGTCGCTGTTCCTAGGCGGTTTGACCAAATCGGCTTTTCTCGAAGCCTTTGCTGCCGACGTATTTTTCGATGACCAGGCCGGCCATTGCGAGCTGGCCCGCGAAGTGGTCGCCACCGGTCACGTGCCGCATGGCATCAGTAACGAGCCGTCGATTTAAAGCGCTGCGGTTCAATGCGTTGAGCCGAACGCCGCACTCGCCACGGCACTGCTAAGCTGAATCAATCTCCGCCATGTTGGCATTAAAGGAGGTCCCTATGATTCATTCGATGCTGTATGCCACCGACCTCGGTCTGTACGCACCTTTTGTGATGCAGCATGCGTTGGCACTGGCTCGAACATTCAATGCCGACTTGTATGTGGTGCACGCGGTTGAGCCGATGGGGTTGTTCGCCGAATCGGTGCTTCAGAGTTACCTCGATGAGCAGGCCTTGAACGAGTTTCACAGTCAGGGCCTCAATACGGTGATTGCCAATATCGAGCAGCGGGTGCTCGACAGCTTTCGCGAAGAGCTGGGGGATGAGGGGGAGCAGGACCTGGAACGGATTCGGGCAGTGCGGGTGCTGCAGGGCGATCCGTCGCAGGTGATTCTCGACCAGGCGCAGAAACTCTCCGTCGATTTGCTGATCGTAGGAAGTCACAGTCATGGCGCTGGCGCGGAAACGCCATTGGGCCGAACCGCTGCGCGCGTGTTGCAACTGTCCAGAGTGCCGGTCTATTTGGTGCCGCTGATGGAACGTCGCCGCAAAGGGGATCGCTAGGACACGAATAATGGCGTTTTGATAAAAAAGTTCTAGATTTATTAATCAAACCATTAATATAGTTATATATCGTCGCTGATGCCCGTGGCGTCTACCTGCTTTGAGGGATTCATATGAAGCTTCAACAATTGCGCTACATCTGGGAAGTGGCGCACCACGACCTCAACGTTTCAGCTACCGCCCAAAGCCTCTACACCTCGCAACCGGGCATCAGCAAACAGATCCGCCTGCTGGAAGACGAATTGGGGGTCGAGGTTTTCGCCCGCAGTGGCAAGCACTTGACCCGGGTTACCCCGGCTGGCGAGCGCATCATCACCACCGCCGGCGAAATCCTGCGCAAAGTTGAAAGCATCAAGCAGATCGCCCAGGAATTCTCAAACGAGAAAAAAGGTACCCTGTCGATCGCCACCACGCACACCCAGGCGCGTTATGCGTTGCCACCGGTGATCAGCAATTTCATCAAGCAATACCCGGACGTTGCCCTGCACATGCACCAGGGTTCGCCGATGCAGATCGCCGAGATGGCCGCTGACGGCACCGTCGATTTCGCCATCGCTACCGAAGCGCTGGAGTTGTTCGGCGACCTGGTGATGATGCCGTGCTACCGCTGGAACCGCTGCGTGGTCGTGCCTCAAGGCCACCCGCTGACCAAGCTGTCGAAGCTGACTCTCGAAGCCTTGGCCGAATACCCGATCGTGACGTACGTGTTCGGTTTTACCGGCCGTTCGAAACTCGACGAAGCCTTCAGCCATCGTGGTCTGACACCCAAAGTGGTGTTCACCGCCGCCGACGCCGACGTGATCAAAACTTATGTTCGTCTGGGCCTGGGCGTGGGCATCGTGGCGAAAATGGCGGTCGACACCAAACTCGATAGCGATCTGGTGGTGCTCGATGCCAGCGAGTTGTTCGAATCCAGCATTACCAAAATCGGTTTCCGTCGCGGCACCTTCTTGCGTGGTTTCATGTGCGACTTCATCGAGAAATTCGCGCCACACCTGACCCGCGAAGTCATGGCCAAGGCCATTCAGTGCCACAACAAACAGGAACTGGAAGAGCTGTTCGACGGCGTTGAACTGCCGGTGCATTAATCGCTAGATCACCTCGGTGACAGAAAACTGTTGCCGAGCGCCCGCCACCAGAATCTCCACTTCATCCCCTTCGAACTTGCCCAGCAGGCTTTTGCCCAGCGGCGAGCGAGGGGTAATGACGGTAATCCATTGCCCCACCAGATCGATCTTCAGCCCGGCCGCGTCGGGGGCCAGGAACAGCCATTGTTCGCGACCCTTTTCGTCTTCCAGGCCCATCAGTGCACCGACTTCGATGCCGCGCTGATCGTCATAAGGCCGTAATGTCAGGTTCTGGCAAAGGGCCAATGACTGCCTGATTTCTTCCACTCGTCTGGCCTGTCCGGCCGCCAGATAAGACGCCTCCAGCCCCAGCGTGTCGTACTTGTTTTCGGCTATGTTTTCTTCGTGGGTCGCGGTTTCGTAAGCGGTTTGCGCGGCACGTTCGGCGATGTCGAGATCGATCCGCAGCTTGTCGATAATCAGTTGGTGGACGGTCGGCTTGTGCATGGAGAGCTTCTTGATCAGTCGCAGAATTGCAGGACGTTGGCGCGGCTTTTTTCGCTCGGCGCCGTTTGATTCTGCTGCAGCCAGAACTGGCATTTTGGATTGGACAGGTTGTGTTTGCTGCTTCTGGCCTGTTCCACCATTTGCTGTTGTTCATTCCTGCGCAGGTGATCCTCGTACTGTTCGAACATCGGGTTCTGCGAGGCGGGTTGCTCAATCACCGGTGGCTTGGCCAGTTGCTCCACCGCCTGGGCCAAGGGCGCCAATTGCTCGTTGAACAACAAGCGCCAGGCGAGCCAGCAAGTCAGTGCGATCGCGATGAATCCCAGCCACAAACCGAGGGCAATACTGCCGGTCAGTTGCAGCGCATTAAACTGGATCGGCAAGGGACGGCGCGGGTTGGGACGGTAGGGCATTACTGCCTCCTGGCGGGTGGTCGCGGGCGAGTGGCGATTGTCGCATGAAGATTTATCGCCGTCGGCTCTTCTGCACGGGGTAATTTATGCGGACAATCGGCGCCTTTGCCAACGGGAGCCTGGAATGCCTGAAATGCCTCAAGTGAAAAACCGCTGGCGCTGGGATATTTTTTGCACCGTGGTCGACAACTTCGGCGACATCGGTGTGACCTGGCGCCTGGCCCGACAACTGGTGGCCGAACATTCAATGGCGGTGCGCTTGTGGGTCGATGATCTGCGCGCCTTCGAGCGTTTGTGTCCGGACATCGACATCAACGCTGCGCAGCAGTGGCAGCAGGGTGTCGAGGTGCGACAATGGTCGGCGGACTGGCAGCCCACCGAAGCCGCCGATGTCGTCATCGCCGCGTTCGCCTGCCAGTTACCGAGTGCCTACATGGAGGCCATGGCCGAACGGGAAAAACCGCCGCTGTGGATGAACCTCGATTACCTGAGTGCCGAAGACTGGGTCGTCGGCTGCCACGGCTTGCCATCGGTGAAGTACAAGAACGTGCAGAAGTTCTTTTTCTTCCCGGGCTTTCGCAAGGGCACTGGTGGCTTGTTGCGTGAAAGCGGATTGCTGGAGCGGCGTCGGCAGTTTCAGCAAAGTCCGCAAGCTCAGCAAGAATTCCTGCAAGGCTTGGGAATTGATCGCGCGCCGAATGCCCAACTGATCTCGCTGTTTGCCTACGAAAATACCGGGCTGGCCAGTTGGCTCGACGCGATGGCTGGCGACTCGACGCCGACTCATCTGCTGGTGCCCGAAGGGCGGATTCTCGGCGACGTCGAACGCTGGCTCGGGGTGGATGGGCTGACGGCCGGGGCGGTGCATGTGCGCAGCGCCTTGACCGTGCAAGTGCTGCCGTTCGTCCGGCAGGATCAATATGACCTGCTGCTGTGGAGCTGCGATTTCAACGCTGTGCGTGGCGAAGACTCCTTCGTCCGCGCCCAATGGGCAGGCCGGCCGCTGCTCTGGCACATCTATCGGCAGGACGAAGATATCCATCTGGATAAGCTCGACGCCTTCCTGGCCCTGTACACCCAAGGCCTGTCCGGGCCCGCCCGCGAGGCGATCAGCGGTCTATGGCGGGCATGGAATGCAGGTGAGACAATGACCGATCACTGGAAATCAACCCGCAAACACTGGCCTGAACTGGAAAAACATGCCGAGACATGGTGTCTGGAACAAGCCTTGCAGGCAGATCTTGCCGCAGCGCTGGTACAGTTTTACCTAAATTGGATATGATACGCGGCCTAGATTTTTGTAAATCCCATCCAAATTCGGATATTCGCAATGAAAACTGGTAAAGAACTGAAACCCGGTACCGTGATCCGTCTCGAAAACGCTCCTTGGCTGGTTCAGAAAGCTGAATTCACCAAGTCGGGTCGTAACAGCGCGATCATGAAGACCAAGCTGAAAAACCTGCTGACCGGTTACAAGACCGAGATCGTTACAGCGCCGATGACAAGCTGGACGACGTAATCCTCGACCGCAAAGAAGCGACCCTGTCCTTCATCAGCGGCGACACCTACACGTTCATGGACACCACTGACTACACCATGTACGAGCTGAACGCTGAAGACATCGAAGCCGTTCTGCCTTTCGTTGAAGAAGGCATGACCGATGTTTGCGAAGCGATCTTCTTCGAAGAGCGTCTGGTTTCCGTAGAACTGCCGACCACTATCGTGCGTCAGGTTGACTACACCGAAGGTTCCGCTCGCGGTGACACTTCCGGCAAGGTGATGAAGCCTGCCAAACTGAAGAACGGTACCGAGCTGTCGGTTGCTGACTTCATCGAAATCGGCGACATGATCGAGATCGATACCCGCGAAGGCGGTTCCTACAAAGGCCGTGCTAAATAAGCACAGCTTGAGGAATGAAAAAGCCCGACCATTGAGTCGGGCTTTTTTGTGCGTGCCCTTGTAGGAGCGAGGCTTGCCCGCGAAGGCGATTAATCATTCGACATTGATGCCAACTGACACTACGCCTTCGCGGGCAAGCCTCGCTCCTACAAAGGTTGTTATTTCAGGTGTTGCTTGAGCTCTTCAGAAGCCTGCAACATCGCCGAACGCACCGCGGGCACCTGGCTCACGACATTGAGCAAGCCGTAGTCATGGATCATGCCGTTGTAGCGAACCGACGTGACCGCTACGCCAGCCTCATCGAGTTTACGGGCGTAGGCTTCACCTTCATCGCGCAGCACATCGGCGCCGGCTGTCTGCACCAGCGCGGGTGGCAAGCCCTTGAGTTGCGCAGTGGTCGCCCGCAGCGGTGAGGCGTAGATCTCGTTCCGTTGCTTGGCATCAGTGGTGTAGTTGTCCCAGAACCACTTCATCATGTTTTTGGTGAGGAAGTGCCCCTCGGCGAACTGGTTGTAAGACGCCGTTTCGAAGCTGGCGTCAGTCACCGGCCACAACAACACCTGATACCTAATCGCCGGCGTGCCTTTATCTTTGGCCATCAGCGCAACCACGGCTGCCATGTTGCCGCCGACGCTGTTGCCGGCCACGGCCAGACGTTTGCCGTCGACGTTGATTTCTTTACCGTGCTCGGCCACCCACTTCGTCGCAGCGTAGGCCTGGTTGATCGCCACCGGGTAATGCGCCTCCGGCGACGGGGTGTAATTGACGAACACCGCCGCCGCGCCCGAACCCGTTACCAAATCCCGAACCAGCCGTTCGTGGGTCGGGAAATCCCCCAGCACCCAACCACCGCCGTGGAAGAACATGAACACCGGCAGCTCGCCTTTGACACCGGCCGGCCGAACGATGGTCAGGCTGATCGGTTGGCCGTCGACCTGGATGGTTTTCTCGCTGATATCGGCTTTGGGCAGCGTCAGTTTCACCCCGGCCTGCGCGCCCACCAACACCGCGCGGGCATCGGCAGGGGTGAGCTGTTCCATCGGTTTGCCGGTGCCGGCATTCAGTACATCGAGGAACGCCTGGGTGTTGTGTTCAACCCCATTGCCTGCGAATGCACTGTTGATGGACAGGGCGAGTAGGGTACCGGTCAAGACGTTGCTGAAAGTGTTCATATTCATTTCCTGTCAGGCCTTGGAGTCAGCAGTTAGACGGTAACGTGCAGGCGCACATCGACGTTGCCACGGGTGGCGTTGGAGTACGGGCAAACCTGGTGGGCAGCTTCGACCAGGCTTTGTGCGTCGGCTTGTTCAAGGCCCGGCAGGCTGATGTGCAGGTCGATGTCCAGACCGAAACCGCCAGGGATCTGGCCGATGCCGACATGGGCGGTGATCGATGCGTCGTCCGGGATTTTGCGTTTGGTCTGGCTGGCGACGAATTTCAGCGCGCCGATGAAGCAGGCGGAGTAGCCGGCTGCGAACAGTTGTTCAGGGTTGGTTGCCGCACCGCCAGCACCACCGAGTTCTTTCGGGGTGGCGAGTTTGACATCGAGGACGTTGTCGCTGGAGATCGAACGACCGTCACGGCCGCCAGTGGAGGTTGCGATTGCGGTGTAGAGAGTTTGCATGGTGTGAGCCTCGTTCGGGTTTTGATATTTTTGCGCTAAATGTTTGCGCGCTAAGTAAGTGCGAGGTGAATGTAGCTCGCTAATATTTAGTGCGCAAGATAAATTTTCGAAAAAATTTGTTTTGAGTCGTCATTCAGCAATTCGATTGGGGAGGAGAGGCTTGAGGTAGAGGCTTTCGTGCGGATTTTTGCGTGGTGAAATTTTTTTTGCGACGGGGAGGACGTCTTCGCGGGCAAGCCTCGCTCCTACAGGTTTTGTGTCGTTTACAAATTATGCTATGACCGAAAACCTGTAGGAGCGAGGCTTGCCCGCGAAGAACGATTACGCGGTCTAAAGGCTGTCTTGCAGATGACTACGCAGCGCTTGAAGATCCGCTTGCAGCTTTTTCAGCTGTTCCAGCGTTTGTCCGCTGGCACCAAGGATGCACTGGGGAATGCCCCGTGCCTTGTCTCGCAGTGCACGGCCTTGCTCGGTCAGTTCGACAATCACTACTCGCTCGTCTTCACGGCTGCGGGTGCGGCTCAGCAGGCCTTCGGCCTCCAGGCGCTTGAGCAGTGGGGTGAGGGAGCCGGGATCGGTCAGCAGTCGGGTGCTGATTTCGCCGACCGTCAGCCCATCCTTTTCCCACAACACCATCATTGCCAAGTACTGCGGATAGGTCAGGCCCAGCGCTTGCAGCAGTGGCTTGTAAACCTTGGTCATCAGCAGCGAGGTGGAATGCAGGGCGAAGCAGACCTGATTGTCCAGCAGCAGGTCGTCGCAGTTGTCCGGGTTGTTGCGCTCGGTGTTCATTTCAAAGCCTTGATCAGTGATCGTCATAAATCTAGCGGGCGAATCTTTAATGCGCCAGATAATTCTGGACTAGTGGCGGTCCAGATTGGTTTGTAGCGACAGATCCCACGGCGGTATGGGGCTGAAACGGGTCTTCAGGTATTCCAGTAACAAGCGGCTGCGCGAACTGGGTTGCTGCTCCAGGCGCAACGCATAAATGCCGGTGCTTTCCGGTTTTGGCAGGCCGTTTTCGCAGAACAGCGGCAGCAGTTCGCCGCGTAATAAATATTCGCTGGCCAGCCAGGTCGGCAAGTGCGCGATGCCCAACCCGGCCAGTGCACCGCAGACCAGCGCCTCGGCATTGTTGGCGCTCATGCGGATTCGCGCTGGCCGGTGCAAGTGCTTCTGCCCATCCCGTTCGAAGCGCCAGGCGAAGGGCGGAGCCAAGCCCTCCCAGTCGAGGCCATCATGGTCGACCAACTGCGCCGGATCGGTCGGCACGCCACGGCGTTGCAAGTAATCGGGGCTGGCGCAGGCGATGCGCACCATGCTCGCCAGCGGCGTCGCCACCAGTCGGGTATCGGCCATCTGCCCGGCACGCAACACCAGATCGACCTTGCCCAGATTCGAGCCTTGCATGTCGACAAAGCTGTCGATCAGGTGCAATTGCACGTCGAGGCCAGGGTAAAGCGTCAGGAAATCGGCAATCACCGGCGCCAGGTGTCGTCGTCCGAACGCTGCCGGCGCATCCACCCTAATCAAGCCTTCAGGCGCACTGCTCAGGGACACCGCTTCCGCCCGGGCCAGGCGCAGTTCAGCGACGATCCGCCGCGCACGCTCAGCAAAAGCCAACCCGGCCGGGGTAGCGCGCACCGCATGGGTGCTGCGAATGAACAACTGGCTGCCAACGGCGTTTTCCAGGCTGTCAATGCGTCGCGCCACAGCCGAAGGCGTCAATGGATGGCGTCGGGACGCAGCGGAAAAACTGCCGCTTTCCAGCACATCGAGAAACAGGCCAAGTTGTTCGGTCAATTGATTGGGGTTCATGGTTTTGTTTGCGCTTGTGCGAAATTGGCACAGCCATTGTGCGTTGCTGTGCGTTTCCCCGCCAGAGCCGACTGCGTAGGATGAACAGCCTCACAAAAGGAAAAACGCCCCGTGATTGAGTTCATGTTGTATCTGGTTTTTGGCGCGGCCTTGGGAACCCTCGGCGGCCTGTTCGGCATTGGTGGCGGGTTGGTCGCGATCCCGCTGCTGGGCGTGTGGTTCGGTCTCGATCAGCAGATCGCCCAAGGCACGGCGCTGGTGATGGTGGTGCCGAACGTGATGCTGGCGCTGTGGCGCTATCACCAGCGCAATCGCATCGAATTGCAGCATGCGCTGCCACTGGCCTCGATGGGGTTCTGCTTTGCCTGGATCGGTTCGATCTGGGCGGTGGGTATCGATGCGCAAACCATGCGCTTGGGCTTCGTCGCTTTCCTGATCGCGCTGTCGGCCTACAACCTGATGCGAATGTTTCACCACCAACGCACCGGCCTCTTCGCAGATGCGCTATTCCTGGCCGTGGCTGGGTGTGCTCGGCGCGGCTTCCGGGACGATGGGCGGACTGTTCGGAGTGGGCGGGGCGGTGGTGGCAACGCCGGTGTTGACCAGCCTGTTCGGTACCACTCAAGTGGTTGCCCAGGGATTGGCGCTGGCGCTGGCGTTGCCGAGTACGGGCGTCACCCTGGCGACTTATGCGGTGCACCATCAGGTGCATTGGGCGATCGGTGTGCCGTTGGCGGTTGGTGGATTGATGAGCATCAGTTGGGGCGTGAGAATTGCCCACGCATTGCCGGAGCGGCTTCTGCGCGGGCTGTTCTGTGGTTTTCTGGTGGTTTGTGCGGTGATGCTCGCGTTTAAAGTTTGAAACCTTCGACGATGTGCTCGGCCAGGCATTCGGTGATCGGCGAAGGGTTGTTCAGGTTGCGGATCAGCATGATGCTGGCTTCCGGCAGCAGCGGCAGGTCTTCGTTGGCGCCAAGGATACGCATGTCCGGTGTGATCAGGCTTTCCAGCTGCGCGGTGATCGCCAGACCCGCGCTGACCACGGCCATCAATGCCGACAGGCTGGAGCTGTTGTAGGCAATGCGGTAGTCGCGGCCCATGGCATCCAGGGCATTGCATGCCCAGAGGCGGCAGAAACAATCACTGTTGAACATCGCCAACGGCAGCGGTGTTTGCTCATGGGCGCTGAAGCATTGGGCTTCGGCCCAGACAAAACGCTCCTTGCGCAGCAGTTGGCCGATCTCGTTGCCCGGCTCGCGGGTGACGATGGACAGGTCCAGGTCCTGGCGCTGCAACAGCTGCCGGGTCGATTCGCAGTGAACCTCGATCTGGATCAGCGGGTAGAACTGCGCGAAGCGCGACAGGATGCCCGGCAGAAAGCGCATGACGTAATCGTCGGGTGTGCCGATGCGTACCGTGCCGACCATGTGCGGCTCGCGCAGGGTATTGAAGACTTCGCTGTGGAGTTTGAGGATGCGCCGCGCATAGCCCAGCAATACCTGGCCTTCGGCGGTCAGCTTGACCTGGCGCCCGTCGCGTTCGAACAGCTGGCGCTGTAACACGTCCTCTTCCAGGCGTTTCATCTGCATGCTCACCGCCGACTGGGTGCGGTTGACCATTTCACCGGCGCGGGTAAAACCGCCCTGATCGGCAATCGCGACGAAGGTGCGCAGTACATCGGTGTCGATACTGGGGTAGGCGGACATTCATCAATCTCCGAGATGTATGCCATCAGAAACATTCGTTGGATTGATCTTAGCGCTGGCGCGAGACTTGAGCCATCCCTAAAGGAGGGCAACACGATGAAAGGTCACAACGAGCATGTAACGGAACAAAAATTCTCAATCCACGCGGTATCCGATCTGCTGCACAAGTTTAGTCGCTGGTACGAACTTCACCGTGAACGTGAAATGTTGGCGGGCTTGAGCGACGAAGCACTGAAGGATATCGGCGTGAGCCGTGCGGATGTGGAGCATGAGACGGTAAGACCGTTCTGGGATGATCCGATGCATAAATGATGATGCCATCGCTACACAAACCACTTGCGGGTGAGGTAGGTTGCGAGCAGACAAGGAGATGCTCATGCCCGCCACACTGTCTTTTTCCCTCAAACAGGCTCGGCGTCTGGCGCTGGCTGCCCAAGGGTTCAATGGGCGTCAGCCGCCGGCGGCGATCAAACCGGTTCAGCTCAACCGGCTGATCGAGCGCCTGGGCATTCTGCAGATCGATTCGGTCAATGCGTTGGTGCGTTCGCACTACCTTCCCTTGTTTTCCCGTCTTGGCAATTACTCCTCCGACTTGCTCGATCAGGCTGCCTGGAGTCAGGGCCGTCGACGCACATTGTTCGAGTACTGGGGCCATGAAGCGTCTTTGTTGCCCTTGTCGATGTACCCCTTGATGCGCTGGCGCATGCAGCGTGCAACCCGCGGCGAAGATATCTATCAGCGACTGGCGCGCTTCGGTCGTGAGCAGCAAGACACGATTCGCCGCGTGTTGGCGTCGGTTCAGGAACTCGGTGCGCTGGGTGCGGGCAGTTTGTCGACCCGTCAGGAGCGGGCAGGGCCGTGGTGGGACTGGAGCGCGGAAAAGCATGCGCTGGAATGGTTGTTCGCTGCCGGTGAAGTGACCGTGGCCGGCCGGCGCGGGTTCGAACGGCTTTATGATTTGCCGGAGCGGGTGATTCCTTCGGCGATTCTTCAGCAGCCTTTGCTCGGCGAGGCCGAGGCTCAGCGCGGCCTGTTACTGCACGCTGCCACGGCTTTGGGTGTCGGTACAGAAAAGGACTTGCGGGATTATTTTCGCCTGAGCCCGGCAGACAGCCGGCCGCGGCTGGCGGAGTTGGTAGAGGCGGGTGATCTGCGGGTCTGTGAAGTTGAAGGCTGGCGGCAACCGGCCTATTGCCTGGCAGAGCCGAAAGTACCGCGCAAGGTTGAGGCCAGTGCGCTGCTTTCACCGTTCGATTCGCTGATCTGGGAGCGCAGTCGTACCGAGCGATTGTTCGATTTCCGTTATCGGCTGGAGATTTATACGCCGCAGCACAAGCGCATCTATGGCTATTACGTATTGCCGTTTTTGCACAATGAGCGGGTTGCTGCGCGGGTCGACTTGCGCGCCGAACGGGCGTTGGGCCGGTTGGCGGTGCATGCCGTGCACGAGGAGGAGCCGGGGCTGGATGAGGCGGGGATGTTGGCGTTGGCGGTGAATCTGCGGCAGATGGCGGATTGGTTGGGGCTTGCGCAGATTCAATTGAATTGCCCGCGGGCAAGTGCGGCGCGGTTGCGGGTGGCATTGGCACAGATTGAGGGTGATTGAACCGACGCCTTCGCGGGCGAGCCTCGCTCCTACAAGGGATCGTGAATTCCTGTAGGAGCGAGGCTTGCCCGCGAAGGGTTTAATGCGGTTTAGCGCCGAACCTGCTTCAGGGTTTCAGCAATCAAAAACGCCAATTCCAGCGACTGATCGGCATTCATCCGTGGGTCGCAGTGGGTGTGGTAACGATCCGACAACCCATCCTCGGTAATCGGCCGCGCGCCGCCGATGCATTCGGTGACGTTCTGCCCGGTCATTTCGATGTGGATGCCGCCGGCATAACTGCCTTCCGCTTCGTGAACCTGGAAGAACTGTTTCACTTCGCCAAGGATCTGCGCGAAGTCGCGGGTCTTGTAGCCGCTGCTGGCCTTGATGGTATTGCCGTGCATCGGGTCGGAGCTCCAAAGCACCTGCTTGCCCTCGCGCTGCACTGCGCGGATCAGCTGCGGCAGGTGATCGCCGACCTTGTTCGCGCCCATCCGCGCAATCAGGTTCAGGCGACCCGGGTCGTTGTCCGGGTTGAGCACATCGATCAGGCGAATCAGGTCTTCGGGGTTCATGCTCGGGCCGACCTTCACGCCGATCGGGTTGTGCACCCCACGCAGGAATTCGACATGCGCACCGTCCAGTTGACGGGTACGGTCGCCGATCCACAGCATGTGGGCCGAGCAATCGTAGTAGTCGTTGGTCAGGCTGTCGCGACGCACGAAGGCTTCTTCATAGTTCAGCAGCAGCGCTTCGTGGGCGGTGAAGAAACTGGTTTCGCGCAGTTGTGGCGAGCTGTCCATGCCGCAGGCGCGCATGAAGGCCAGGGTTTCATCGATGCGGTCGGCCAGATGGCTGTATTTCTCGGCCAGCGCCGAGTTGGCGATGAAGTCCAGGTTCCACTTGTGCACCTGATGCAGGTCGGCAAAGCCGCCCTGGGCAAAGGCACGCAGCAGGTTCAGGGTCGCGGTGGACTGGTGGTAAGACTGCAGCAGACGATCCGGGTCCGGTACACGGCTTTTTTCGTCGAAACCGATGCCGTTGACGATATCGCCACGGTAAGCCGGCAGCGTCACGCCGTTGATGGTTTCATCGTTGGCCGAACGGGGTTTGGCGAACTGGCCGGCCATGCGTCCGACCTTGACCACCGGGCAACCGGCGGCGAAGGTCATGACGATCGCCATTTGCAGCAACACTTTAAACGTGTCACGAATTTTCGCGGCGGAGAATTCGGCGAAGCTCTCGGCGCAGTCGCCGCCCTGCAACAGAAACGCCCGGCCCTGGGTCACTTCGGCAAACTGACGGCGCAACTCCCGGGCTTCACCGGCAAACACCAGCGGCGGATAGCTCGCCAGGGTTTGCTCGACGTGCAGCAAATGCGCTGCGTCGGGGTATTGAGGTTGTTGCTGGATCGGCAGGGCGCGCCAGCTGTCAGGGCTCCAGGGTTGGCTCATTGCAGTCTCTAGTGTTTTACGCTCGGACGGTTATGTTATCAGCAATTAGTGCGTGACCTGTTCCCGTCGCTTCGCGGACAATCGCGCCTTTGCCGCGCCACCCACGCGGTCTTATTACGTTGCCGGATCCCGGTGACGATCAGGAGACGAAATGACTGAGGAGCGCGTCGAGCATCTGCTCGCCGAGGTACAGGATGAGTTCGGCGTGATTCGCGTGCTGGAAGTGGCCGATTACCGTTTCCTGGAGTTCGGTGATGCCATCGAACAGAGCTGTGTGTTCACCGCTGACCCGAGCTGGCTCGAGTACGATTACACCCGGGCGATGCTGATTGGCGCGCTGTGCCACGAGCTGCCGGAAAGCGCGCTGTTTCTCGGGCTCGGTGCAGGCACGCTGACCCAGGCTTGCCTCAAGTTCCTGCCGCTGGAAGACGTCGAAGCCATCGAGCTGCGCCCGGATGTACCGCGCCTGGCCATCGAATACCTCGGGCTCGATGACGATCCACGCCTGTACATCCGCGTCGGCGATGCCTTGGAACTACTCGAAACGGCTGAGCCGGCCGATCTGATTTTCGTCGACCTCTATACCGATGTCGGGCCGGGTGTCGGGCATCTGGCCTGGGGTTTTCTGGAAAACTGTCAGAAACGGTTGAACCCGGGTGGCTGGCTGGTGATCAACCAGTGGGCCACCGACGATGGTCGACCGTTGGGGGCGGCGTTGTTGCGCGGTCTCTATCACCGGCATTACTGGGAGTTGCCAGTCAAAGAGGGCAACGTAATTCTGATCGTGCCATCGGAGCTGGATCAGGAACTGGACATGGATGGGCTGATCGCGCGCGCTGAAGGCCTGGCACCGCGATTGGGGTATTCGTTGCAGTCGTTGATCAAGGCGATTCGGCCTGCGACTTGAATGGTTGCCTGTAAGGGCCCCTTCGCGAGCAAGCCCGCTCCCACATTGGATCGCGTTCTAATGTGGGAGCGGGCTTGCTCGCGAAGAGGGCCTCGCAGCCAATACATCCCTCAAACCCCTTTGAAAACCCCCGGCCGCTTCTCGATCATCGACCGCACACCCTCCTTGGCATCCTCGCTGTTCAACAATTTTTTCACCAGCGCCGGCAAGGCCTGAGCTGCCGCCATTTCACCCTCATAGCGTGCCTGCCGGGCCGACATCAACGTCGCCTGAACCCCCAGCGGTGCCTGTCGGGCAATCCGCTCCGCCAATTCAATGGCCCGCGGCAACAAATCCTCGCTGGCCATGACCTCCTGCACCAACCCCAGATGCAAGGCGTCATGGGCGTCGAATTCATCGCCGGTGAGCAGCCAGCGCATGGCATTGCCCCAGCCGGCGACCTGATGCAGGCGCAAGGTCGCGCCGCCAAACGGGAAGATTCCGCGCTGCACTTCCTTCTGGGCAAAACGGGTATTGCTGGCGCACAGGTTGATGTCGGCGGCCAGCATCAGCTCGATGCCAACGGTCAGGCAGTAGCCTTGCGCCGCGACAATCACCGGTTTGCTGACCCGAGGGCCTGCGAGCACGCCCCATGGGTCGCAGCCACCGGGCGGCGCCTGCCAGCCTTCGGCCAGGGCCGCGCCGGCGCTGACCAGATCGAGCCCGGCAGTAAAATGCTCGCCATGGCCGAACACCACCGCCACCCGCGCCTCGCTGTCGGCCTCGAACTCACCATAGGCCAGGCTGAGTTCGTTGAGCAGGTCGAGGTCGAAGGCATTACGTTTGGCCACCCGATCCAGACCGATCATCAGGACATGACCGTGTCGTTCACGGGTTACACGACTGGGACTGGGCTGATTCATGGGGCATTTCCTCGGGTGGGGAAGGGGTGTCAGACCGAAGGGGCTGCGTCGCTAGAGTGAACCGTTTTAGCGCCATCGTCAGCAGGGCCGGGCCTTTGCAAAATAGACCGTCGCACAATTATCCGCAAAGCCCGTGACACAACGGTATGCGCCGGTTTTTTCCGATAAAAAAAGCTCCCTTTTTGGGCGAATTCCGGTATAGTGCGCGCCGGCCTTTAACCGGGCCGCGTTTAGGTAGCGCAATTCCCCGAAGCCAGCTTCGGCTGCACGTCCGCACAGCGGACTCTTCCTTGACGAATCTTTTTCATTCATTCGTTTTCGCAAATCCCCGCCGACAAAGCAGCCAGGGCGACTCTTGAGTCTTACACGGCATGCGCAGCTTTGGAGCATGGGTCTTTGCGGATGCACTTAGAGGCAGACCCATGACCCAGGAAACCGGCGGCTTCGCCGCTTTTAATCTTAATCCGAATATTCTTGCAGCTGTCATTGCGACCGGCTACGAAGAACCTTCGGCTATTCAGCAGCAATCGATCCCGATCATCATGGCCGGTCACGACATGATTGGTCAGGCGCAAACCGGTACGGGTAAAACCGCTGCGTTCGCCCTGCCGATCCTGCATCGCATCGATCCTGCTAAGCGCGAGCCGCAAGCCCTGATCCTGGCGCCAACCCGTGAGTTGGCGCTGCAAGTAGCAACCGCTTTCGAAACCTACGCCAAGCAAATGCCGGGCGTTACCGTTGTGGCCGTTTACGGCGGCGCGCCTATGGGCCCACAACTGAAAGCAATCCGTAATGGCGCACAGATCGTTGTCGCCACGCCGGGCCGTCTGTGCGACCACCTGCGTCGTGACGAAAAAGTTCTGGCTACCGTGAACCACCTGGTTCTCGACGAAGCTGATGAAATGCTCAAACTGGGTTTCATGGACGACCTCGAAGTTATCTTCAAGGCCCTGCCTGCAACCCGTCAGACCGTATTGTTCTCGGCCACCCTGCCGCAGTCGATCCGTGCCATTGCCGAACGCCATCTGCGCGATCCGCAACACGTGAAGATCCAGACCAAGACTCAGACCGTTACCGCGATCGAACAGGCTCACCTGTTGGTTCACGCTGACCAGAAGACCTCGGCTGTATTGAGCCTGCTGGAAGTGGAAGATTTCGACGCCCTGATCATGTTCGTGCGCACCAAGCAAGCGACCCTGGACCTGGCCAGTGCCCTGGAAGCCAAAGGCTACAAAGCCGCTGCGCTGAACGGTGACATTGCTCAGAACCAGCGTGAGCGCGTGATCGAATCCCTCAAGGATGGCCGTCTGGACATCGTTGTGGCGACCGACGTTGCCGCTCGTGGCCTGGACGTTCCGCGCATCACTCACGTGTTCAACGTTGACATGCCGTACGATCCTGAGTCCTACGTTCACCGTATCGGCCGTACCGGCCGTGCCGGTCGCGAAGGTCGTGCACTGCTGCTGGTGACTCCTCGTGAGCGCCGCATGCTGCAAGTGATCGAGCGTGTAACCGGTCAGAAGGTTGCCGAAGTTCGTCTGCCGGACGCCCAGGCGGTTCTCGATGCTCGCATCAAGAAACTGACCAACAGCCTGTCGCCGCTGGTCGCTGATGCCGAATCGACTCACGGTGATCTGCTGGATCGCCTGACCGCCGACATCGGTTGCACCCCGCGTGCACTGGCCGCTGCTCTGCTGCGCAAGGCAACCAACGCTCAGGCGCTGACCCTGGCCGCAATCGAGAAAGAACGTCCACTGGTGCCGAACAACGCACCGCGTGGCGATCGTCCAGAGCGTTCCGGTGATCGTCCGGACCGTGGTGATCGTGAGCGTCGTGCTCCGGTTCCATTGGCTGAAGGTCGTGCTCGTTGCCGTACCGCGCTGGGTGCGCGTGATGGTATCGCTGCCAAGAACCTGCTGGGCGCCATCCTGAATGAAGGCGGTTTGGCGCGTGAAGCCATCGGTCGCATCCAGGTGCGTGACAGCTTCAGCCTCGTCGAGCTGCCGGAAGATGGTCTGGAGAAGCTGCTGACCAAACTGAAGGACACTCGCGTTGCCGGTAAGCAGTTGAAGCTGCGTCGCTATCGCGAAGATTGATCCGCTCTCGAGCTGATTGATCGCACATAAAAAATCCCCGACTGGTTCGGGGATTTTTTTTGCCTGCTGTTTGATGTCTTGCCTGGAGAGCTGTGTCGCCCCCTTCGCGAGCAAGCCCGCTCCCACACTTGATCTTCAGTGAATTCAGAATTTATGTACGTCGCAGATCCAGTGTTGGAGCGGGCTTGCTCGCGAAGGGGGGCGACTCGGTCTACCTGTCAGCCAAAGCGATAAATATCCATGCCCAGAGCTCCCATGGTGAATCCCTGATGGGCAACGCTGAACTCACCCCCAGCCGCACGGGCAAAGTACAGTGGCAGCAGATGCTCGTCACTCGGATGGCTGCGCACAGCATTAGGAGCTTGCTGACGATAGTCGTGCAATGCGGCTTCGTCATTCGCTTCAAGCTTCTCGATCATCCAGTCGCGGAACGCCCTGGCCCAGGGTTCGACGCTTTCCGGGCCTGCGTGCCAGTCCAGTTCGCGCAGGTTGTGGGTGATGCTGCCGGAGCCGATCAACAGCACGCCGTGCTCGCGCAGGCTGGCCAAGGCATGGCCGACGCGAGTTTGCAGGGCGGGGCCGCCACGGGTGGGCAGCGAGACCTGCACCACCGGGATGTCAGCCTGCGGATACATCAACGACAAGGGTACCCAAACGCCATGATCGAACGGTCGCTGGCTGTCGATGCGCGCCGGCAGGCCATCGGCCTTCAGCAGCTCGACCACCTCCGCCGCCAGTTGCGGATTGCCCGGGGCCGGGTATTGCACCTCGAACAAGGCCTGCGGAAAGCCGCCGAAGTCGTGCCAGGTTTCAGGCTGAGGGTTGCCGCTGACCAACAGTTCGCTGCTTTCCCAGTGCGCGGAAACCATCACGATGGCTTTGGGTTTCGGCAATGCAGCGGCCAGACGCGCGAGAGCCGGTCCGCTGGCACCGGGTTCCAGGGCTAGCATCGGGGAGCCATGAGAGATATACAGGCTGGGGAACATGAATGAGCTCCTGAGAGTAAGATGGCACCATCTTCAGTCAGATCATTGATCTAAATCTAATATAAGTTTTAGGGTCTTTTGATCGAATTTTTCGGGGTTAATTATGCAGCCGGAGTTTTGGCACAAACGATGGGCGTCGAATCAGATCGGCTTTCATCTGCCGGAAGTGAATCCACATCTGCAACGGTTTTGGCCAGCGTTGGGCCTGGAAGAGGGCGCTCGTGTTCTAGTGCCGCTGTGTGGGAAAAGTCTGGATCTGTTGTGGCTGGCGCACCAAGGTCATGAGGTCTTGGGGATTGAGCTGTCGGAAAAGGCCGTGGAGGATTTCTTCGCTGAGCATCAATTTGACCCGGACATCAGTGAACAGGGGCCTTTCAAGGTCTACCGTGCCGGTTCAATCGAATTGTGGTGTGGCGATTTCTTTGAGTTGACGGCAGGCGATGTGGCCGACTGCAGCGGGTTGTACGACCGTGCGGCGTTGATTGCCCTACCGTCGGCGATGCGTGAGCAATACGCGGCTCATTTGATTCGCATTCTGCCGAAGGATTCTCTGGGGCTGTTGATTACCCTGGATTACGATCAGGCGCAGATGGACGGGCCGCCGTTTGCGGTGCTGGATGATGAGGTGCAGCGGTTGTTCGGCGATGTGTGGGCGCTGAAGATTCTGGAAGACCAGGACGTCCTGGGTGAGAGCTGGAAGTTTCTTGAGGCCGGTGTCACGCGGCTTGAGGAGCGGGTGTATCGGATTTCCAGCTGATAGATTTGTGTTGTTTGTGTCGGCCCCTTCGCGGGCAAGCCTCGCTCCTACAGGTTTTGTGTTATTCGCCGATTATGTGAACGACACAAGACCTGTAGGAGCGAGGCTTGCCCGCGAAGAGGCCATTGAGAACACCCTATCAAGCAGACAAAAAAAGGCCCGCATCGCTGCGGGCCTTTTCTTTTAGTGCGGAATTTATTGGCCCCGACGACGCAATGCGTCAATTCGCTCTTCCAGAGGCGGGTGGCTCATGAACATACGGGCGAACCCTTGTTTGAGGCCACCATTGATGCCAAAGGCATTCAGCGTGTCCGGCATGTGCACCGGCAGCCCTTGTTCTGCACGCAGACGCTGCAGGGCACCGATCATTGCACTGGTACCCGCCAGGCGTGCACCGGCATCGTCGGCACGGAATTCGCGTTTGCGCGAGAACCACATGACAATGGCGCTGGCCAGGATGCCCAAGACCAGTTCAGCGAAGATGGTCGCTACGTAGTAGGCGATACCTTGGCCTTCTTCGTTCTTGAAGATCACCTTGTCGACAAAGTTACCGATGATCCGGGCGAAGAACATCACGAAGGTGTTCACCACGCCCTGGATCAACGCCAGGGTGACCATGTCGCCATTGGCCACGTGGCCGATTTCGTGGGCCAGAACGGCTTTCACTTCATCCGGCGAGAAACGCTCGAGCAAGCCCTGGCTAACCGCGACCAGTGCATCGTTCTTGTTCCAGCCGGTGGCGAAGGCGTTGGCTTCATAGGCCGGGAAAATCCCGACTTCGGGCATCTTGATCCCGGCTTCGCGGGACAATTGCTCGACAGTTTGCAGCAGCCATTGCTCGTGCCGGGTGCGCGGCTGGCTGATGATCTGGGTGCTGGTGCTCATTTTCGCCATCCACTTGGAGATGAACAGCGAGAACAGGGAACCGGCGAAACCAAAGACCGCACAGAAAATCAGCAGCTGATTGAGGTTGAGATCAACCCCATTGGCCGCCATGAACCCGTTGAAGCCGAAAAGGCTCAGGGTGATGCTGGCAATCAGCACGACCGCCAGGTTAGTGGCCAAAAACAGCAAAATGCGCATCATGGTTGTAGAAATCTCCTCGTGCTAAAGATGTAGCGTACTGCGGGGTATATAAGGTGCTGCACCGGGCTATTCAACCGAGTGACTATTTCAAACTGTGTCCTACAGCAACAGTCTAGCGGCTTGAAGGGTATTTCCGACGTCGGCATGGGAAACGGTTGTCAGCTAATTAGCGTCGCAGGCCCCCGCCGTTGTTAGGCGCGGGCATGAAACGTGTCGTCCGTCAGCGCTTGAAACAACGATACAGGGTAGGGTGCACAGATGTGTTGCTGAATTAATCACCGTGCGACTTTAACCCGCGTCGCACGGTGACAGGCCACTTACTGGCGATAGGATTTGAGGAAGTTACCGATCCGGCCAATCGCCTGATCCAGGTCGTCGAGTCGTGGCAGGGTGACCACACGGAAGTGGTCCGGCCATGGCCAGTTGAAGGCCGTGCCTTGTACCACCAGCAGTTTCTCCGAGAGCAGCAGGTCGAGCACGAATTTCTCGTCGTTGTGGATCGGGCAGACTTTCGGGTCGATCCGCGGGAATGCATACAGCGCGCCCATCGGCTTGACGCAGCTCACGCCCGGAATGTCGTTCAGCAGCTCCCAGGTACGATTGCGCTGTTCCAGCAGACGCCCTTGCGGCAGCACCAAATCGTTGATGCTTTGATAGCCGCCCAGCGCGGTCTGAATGGCGTGCTGGCTCGGCACGTTGGCACATAGGCGCATGTTGGCCAGCATGTCGATGCCTTCGATGTAGCTTTGGGCATGATGTTTCGGGCCGGAAATGACGACCCAGCCGGAGCGGAAACCGGCCACGCGATAGGACTTGGACAGACCATTGAAGGTCAGGCACAGCAGGTCTGGTGCCAGCGAGGCGGTGCAGATGTGTACGGCATCGTCGTACAGGATCTTGTCGTAGATCTCGTCGGAGAACACCACCAGATTGTGCTGACGGGCCAGTTCCAGCATGCCAAGCAGCACTTCCTTCGAGTACACCGCACCGGTCGGGTTATTCGGGTTGATGATCACCAGCGCCTTGGTGTTCGGCGTGATCTTGGCCTTGATGTCGGCCAGGTCCGGCCACCAGTTGGCCTGCTCGTCGCAGAGGTAATGCACCGGGTTGCCGCCCGACAGGCTGACTGCGGCAGTCCACAGTGGATAGTCGGGAGCCGGCACCAGCACTTCGTCGCCGTTGTTGAGCAGGGCCTGCATCGACATCACGATCAGCTCGGAAACGCCGTTGCCCAGGTAGATGTCTTCGATGCCGACGCCTTCCACCTGTTTTTGCTGGTAGTACTGCATCACGGCCTTGCGGGCACTGAACAGGCCCTTGGAGTCGCTGTAGCCCTGGGCGGTCGGTAGGTTGCGAATCACGTCCTGAAGGATTTCATCCGGCGCTTCGAAACCAAAGGGCGCCGGGTTGCCGATGTTCAGCTTGAGGATGCGATGGCCTTCCTCTTCCAGGCGTTTGGCGTGCTTGAGCACTGGGCCGCGAATGTCGTAGCAGACGTTGGCGAGCTTGTTCGATTTGCTGACCTGCATGGCGATGTGTTCCCGAAAATGAACGATCCAGGCGGCGTATGAACGACCGTACTGGGAATCCTGCGTATTCACACAGGCCTGACGCCTTGAGTGGCGGCACTCATAATCCGTTTGAATGCGCGTGGTCTGGCTGCCAGACTGGCGTTTGACGAGGCGCAATCATACGTGCCGCCCGATCCGTGGAAAAGGTACAGATCGGGCTTTTTCAGCTGCTGAGGTGTGATCATGGAAAAGTTGGAAAAAACCCTGGAAGAATGGCGGGCCATGCTCGATCCGGAGCAGTACAACGTTTGCCGCCTCAAGGGCACCGAGCGGCCGTTCTCCGGTAAGTACAACGACAGCAAGGTCGACGGTGTTTACCACTGCATCTGCTGCAATGCGCCGCTGTTCGATTCAAAGACCAAATTCGATTCCGGCTGCGGCTGGCCGAGCTTCTACGCGCCGATCGGCGACAGCGCCATGGTCGAGATCCGTGATGTCAGCCACGGCATGATCCGCACCGAAGTGGTCTGCGCCAAGTGTGATGCGCACCTTGGGCACGTTTTTCCGGACGGTCCGCCACCCACTGGCCTGCGTTATTGCATCAACTCGGTGTGCCTGGACCTCGTTCCCCGCGAGTAAGGCGAGCCCCGTAGGAGCGAAGCTTGCTCGCGAAGGCGTCGGGTCAGTCAACATCAGTGTTGAATGTTAAGACGCCTTCGCGAGCAAGCTTCGCTCCTACAGAGGATCAGCGTCTCACAATTTAAATTGCACACAATTCAATTGCTCGCTATGTTTGGTCTTTGTTCTTCCACTCGGAGTTCGTGCCATGAGCGACAACCTGTTGAGCATCCCTTGCACCACCATCAAGGGCGAGCAAAAGACCCTGGCCGATTTCGCCGGCAAAGCAGTGCTGGTGGTCAACACCGCCAGTAAATGCGGGTTCACCCCGCAATACAAAGGTCTCGAAGAGTTGTGGCAGACCTACAAGGATCAAGGCCTGGTGGTGCTCGGCTTTCCCTGCAATCAGTTCGGCAAGCAAGAGCCGGGCAACGAGGGAGCGATTTCCGAGTTCTGCGAGTTGAACTACGGGGTGAGCTTCCCGCTGTTCAAGAAAATCGAAGTCAATGGTGCCGGCGCCCATCCACTGTTCGTTCAGCTGAAAAAACGCGCACCGGGCGTGCTGGGATCCCAGGGCATCAAGTGGAACTTCACCAAGTTCCTGATCGGCAAGGATGGCAAGTTGGTCAAGCGCTTTGCTCCGGCGACCAAGCCGCAGGACCTGAGCCGCGAGATCGAAGCCCTGCTCAAATGAACACGTTGTCAGTTGATTCGCTGAAGCTCGACAGTCAGCTCTGCTTCAAGCTGTATGCCGCATCGCGGGCGGTGATCCGTGCCTACAAGCCTATGCTCGATCAGTTGGGCCTGACCTACCCGCAATACCTGGCGATGCTGGTGTTGTGGGAATGGCAGGAGACGGCGCCGGAGCAGCCGACGGTCAAGGCCTTGGGTGAGCGCCTGGCGCTGGATTCCGGAACCTTGACGCCGCTGCTCAAGCGCCTTGAGCAACTGCAACTGGTGCAGCGTCAGCGTTCGGCGCGCGATGAGCGTGAGGTGCACTTGAGCCTGTCGCCCGCCGGCAAGGCTTTGCGCGATCAGGTCGGGCCGCTCAAGGCCCGGCTGTTATGCGATAGCGGTGTCGATCTGGATCGCCTGAATGATCTGCGCGATGGCCTCGATCACCTGCTGGGGCAAATCAAAGCGCTGTCGTAGTAGGTATCCACAAGTCGAGCAAAGCAGCCAGTTCTTCCCGGCGGAAAGGTTTGGCCAGGTAGTCACTCATGCCCGCCGCACGGCAGCGTTCGCGCTCTTCGGACATGGCGTTGGCGGTCAGGGCGACGATGGGCAGCTGTGGCCAGCGCCCGCTGCGACGAATCTGCCGACTGGCTTCATAGCCATCCATCACCGGCATGTTGCAGTCCATGAGCACCAGATCGAATTCGCTCTGCTCAAGCTGATCCAGCGCTTCGCCGCCGTGGGCCGCGACGCTCACCTCGCAACCGAGTTTTCCGAGCATGCCTTTGGCCACCAACTGATTGACCGGATTGTCCTCCACCAGCAGGATGCGTCCGCGTCGCAGGGGTGAGATGGCTTCGATCCGCGCCCCGTTGATGGTGGTGAGTTCCGGCTGCAAGATCCGCCGCAATGTCTGGTAAAGCGCATTGCGCGCCAGAGGTCGCGCCTGTTGCTGCAAGGGCGCGAGGGCGTTGACTTGGTCGCTGGGCAGGAAACTGCCGTAGGCGGTCACCAGCAGAATCGGCGCGGTGAAGGTAGGGCGCAGGCCAAACAGGCATTCGGGGCAGTCGGTGATCAGCACATCCGGCTTCAGCCCGATCAACCGGTCATCAATGGAACGCTGCTGATAGTCGAGGCCCCAGCTGGGCAGCAGACTGTGCAGCAGTTCCGCCAGACCGCTGCTGGCGGCGGTGATCGCGACGATGTTGCCCCGCAGTGCGGCCGGGGAAATGGCCCGGGTATGGCAGGGCAGGGGCAGGTCGGCGCAGAACTGGCTGCCGAAGCCCGCTTCCGAGCTGATCGTCAGACGCCCTTGCATGGCTTCGCAGAGGCTATAAGTCAGCGCCAGGCCCAACCCGGTGCCGCCAAATTGCCGGGTAATACCGGCACCGGCCTGGGTGAAGGGCTGGAAGATTTTCACCTGCGCATCCTGGGCGATGCCGATGCCAGTGTCGCAGACTTCGATTCGCACACCGTCTTCGAACGTTGAAAGACGCACATCGACCCGTCCGAAACGGGTGAATTTGAGAGCGTTGGACAACAAGTTGCTGACGATCTGCCGGACCCGGGTCGGATCACCGAGCACCAGAGCGGGAAATTGCGGGTCGATCAGGCATGCCAGCTCGACACTGGGCGCGGCGTTCTGGGACAGCAGGTTGGCGGTGTCTTCGATTAGCGAACCAAGGTCGAACGGAATGTGTTCGAGTTCGAGCTGGCCGGCATCGAACTTCGACAGGTCGAGAATATCGTTGAGCAGTTCCACCAGCACTTTGCCCGAGTCATGGGCGATGGACAGTTGTTGCTGCTGCTCGGCGTTGAGCGGGCCGTCCAGCGAGAGCGCGATCATGCCCAGCAGACCGTTGAGGGGCGTGCGGATTTCATGACTCATGTTGGCCAGGAATACCGAACGCGCTTCGGCCATGTCCAGGGCAGTGCTGCGGGCGACCTCCAGCTCCTCGTTCGATTGGCTGAGGCGGGAATTGATCGCCTTGAGTTCCGCGGTGCGGGCCGAGACGATGTTTTCCAGTTGCGAGAGGTAGTCGGTCAGGCGGTTTTCGGCGTTTCGCCGTTGCTGGATTTCGGTGGCGATGTTTTCAAACTGTTGATTGGCGACCTTGACCAAGACTCCGATTTCATCGTTTTCATGCCCCATCGGACACTCCAGCAACGTCGGTTCCGCGCTGCGCGGATCACGGCCACTGAGTTCGCGGATAACCCGCACCAGCGGTTTGGTCAGCATCACATAAAACAGCGCCAGCAGAATGCCCGTGAGAATCAGGCTGCGCGCGAAGCCATTGAGCAGGGTCACTTCGGCCCGGCGCAGGAAACGACTGCCGAAGGTGTAGGTATCGACTTCCAGTTGCAAGGTCCCGAGGGATTCGTCCGGCAAGTGGTCGAGGTAAAGGCGGTCTGCGAACTGCCGGTTGGCGCCGAACAGGAAGTCGCTGATCATCCGGTCATTGTTTTCCAGGCCCGGACGTTTGACGCTGGCCAGCACGGTATTGTTGTTGTCGGTCAATTGCGCGCCGATGATTGCCGGCGAGCGCAACAGACCCAGGGCCAGTTCCTGAGCAAGTTCGGCATCGATGTTGTAAGCGATGCGAGATGCGGGGTTATGGCTGATTTCCAGCAAGGACAGTATTTCGCGGTTGATGGAGGCGTCTTCGCTGGCATAATCGATGCCTATTTGCAGCAGGCTGAGCAGCGTGCCCAGAATGAAGCCGGCCAGCACCGTAATCCTGGCCTGTTTGTACGACAGCCGGTGGCTGAACTTGATATCCATGGGATGTTGAACCACTTCCGTTTCCCTTCGCTGCTCAAGCATAGTCGATCATCAATGGATACCGATGTTCTCGCAAAACACCCATAGGGGGTGTAGGCGCTGTGTTTCGTCGTTGTACCGCCATCATTACCGTGAACGTGCCCGAGGAGAAGACGTGGATTCCCGATTGAATGCTTTTCTTGAACGCGCCGATGCCGTTCTGGCCCGTATCGAGCCGCTGCTTCCCGCGCCTCGGCAAGCCATCGACTGGGCGCACTGCCTGGCCGCACGCTGGCAGCGCGAGGGGCGCAGCGGTTTTCTGTTGCCGCTGCAAGTCAGCCTGGACACGCGTTTGTCCGACTTGATCGGCGTTGACCGGCAACTGGAGCAACTGGGCCGCAACACCCGCCAGTTCCTCGATGGCATGCCGGCCAACCATGCTTTGCTCTGGGGTTCGCGAGGCACCGGTAAATCGTCGCTGGTGCGTGCCTTGCTGTCGGAACACGCCAAAAGTGGCTTGCGGCTGATCGAGATCGAACGCGATCACCTGGCGGACTTGCCGCGCGTGGTCGAGCAGATCGCCAAGTTGCCTCAGCGCTTTGTGCTGTTTTGCGATGACCTGTCGTTCGATTCGGGCGAGGGCGATTACCGCGTGCTCAAGAGCGTGCTCGATGGTTCTCTCGAACAGGCGCCAGATAACGTTCTGCTGTACGCCACTTCCAACCGTCGCCATCTGGTGCCGGAAAAGGAAAGCGATAACGAGAACTGGAAAAGGGTCGATGGCGAACTCCATCCCAGTGAGGCGGTGGAAGACAAGATCGCGCTGTCGGACCGTTTTGGCCTGTGGCTGTCGTTCTATCCGTTTACTCAGGAGCATTTCCTCAACGTCGTCGAACACTGGATCGGCCAATTGGCCGACAAGGCCGGCCTTGAGTGGCAGCGTGACGAAGAGCTGGACATCCTCGCAGTGCGCTGGGCCACGGGCCGGGGCAATCGCAACGGACGTTGCGCGTATCAATTTGCCCGCTATTGGGTCGGGCTGAAGCTGTTGGAGCACAAGGCATGATCGATTTACAAAAGAGCGGCCAGGGCCTGGAGGGCTACGGCATGCTGTGGGCGCAGCTGGAATCACTGCTGGCAGACGAGCGTGATTTTATCGCCAACGCTGCACAATTTTCGGCGTTTCTGTTCAACCAGCTCGATGACCTGAACTGGGCCGGCTTCTACCTTAATCGCAACGAAGAACTGGTGCTTGGCCCGTTTCAGGGGCAGATCGCCTGTGTACGAATTCCATTCGGTCGTGGTGTGTGCGGCGCGGCAGCGGCCACCTTGCAGACTCAACGGGTCGAAGATGTACATGCGTTCCCCGGGCACATCGCGTGCGACAGTGCCTCGAACAGTGAGCTGGTGGTGCCGTTGGTCAAGGACGGTCGACTGATCGGTGTGCTGGACCTCGACAGCCCGAAACTTGCACGTTTTACTGCTGAAGATCAGGCCGGTATCGAGCAACTGGCAGCGATTTTCCTGCGTCTGACCGACTGCTGATCAGGCCATCAAGCCGGCCTTGATCAGCAGGCTTGACGGGTCGACCGCATCAATCTGTCGTGGGTCGAGAAAACGGTTGGCGTACTGCAAATAGACTTCGTCGTTGATGAACAGCCCGAACAATTCAGCGTCAATGTGGGCGTCACGGCACATGGTGGCCATGATGCCCAGCGCTTCGCTCAAGGACTTGGCTTTCTTGTAGGGGCGGTCGGCGGCGGTCAGCGCTTCGAAGATATCGGCAATCGCCATCATCCTCGCCGGCAAGCTCATGTCTTCGCGCTTCAAGCGTTTGGGATAACCGGTGCCGTCCATTTTTTCGTGGTGGCCGCCGGCGATCTCCGCGATGTTATTGAGGTGGCCGGGGAAGGGCAGGTGACTGAGCATCAGAATCGTCTGCACCATGTGGTGATTGATGATGTAACGCTCCTCGCGGGTCAGGGTGCCTCGGGTGATGCTCAGGTTGTAGAGCTCGCCCCGGTTGTACTTGTAGCGTGGCACGTCAAGCTTGAATCCCCACGGATTGTCGGCCGGAATCAGTTCACTGTCGGCGCGTTCGATCAGGTGTTCGGGTTTATCCGCCAGCAGCGGCTCGCTGACCGGCAGAGTCGGCGGCGGGGTCCGTGCCTGACGACGGTTCTCTTCCCACGAAACCCCCAGTCGATCGTCCAGGGTTCGGGTCCAGGTGCGTTGAGCGATGGTGTTCAGGCGTTGCAGATCGGCCTCGGCCATGGCCTCGCTGCCAAGATTGCAGCGGGCGATGAACGCGAAATCATCATCCAGCGCCGCCAGGTTCGCATGGCGTAATTGCGCCAGAGGCTGCTCGTCACCCCCTAGTGCGATGGCCTGCCAATAGTTGATCCAGGCATCACGCTTGAGCACTTCGAACCGTGTGCGGATTTCGTGGATGCGGTCGTTCAGGGTCTCAAGCTTCGTGGCTTTGTCGACCACGTATTCCGGCGTGGTGATCTTGCCGCAATCATGCAGCCAGGCAGCGATGTGCAAGGCTTCCCACTCATCGTCGGTGGGCCGATAGCTGCTGAAGGCCGGGGCCTGACTGGCTGCGGCCGCCTGCGCCAGCATCAGCGTCAGTGCCGGCACCCGTTGGCAATGACCGCCGGTATAGGGACTCTTGGCATCGATCGCGCCAGCCAGCAGTTGAATAAAAGAGTCCAGCAGCTGTTTCTGTTTGGCTTGCAGGCGCTGACTTTCGATACTCACGGCGGCTGCACCGGAAACCGCCTGGAGAAACGCGATGCGGTCCGGGCGAAGTTTTTCCAGGTCTTCCTGCGTGCCGCTGTCTGCCAGCAGCAGGATCAGCAGGCCGACGGTTTCGTTATGGCGATTGTGCAGCCGGATACCGATCAGATGAACCCTGGGGCACTCCAGTGCGAGCAAAACCTTCTGCAAATCTCCCGCCTCTTCGAACCCCAGGCTGGTGACGACATTGTCGGCGTTCGACAATTTCTGCATCCATTGAGGGCTCTGCGGATCCTGAGGCGTGTGTCCTTGAATGGCGAATGACGGCAACGTCTGTGAGTTGCCATGGATGACCAGCGCATGAGGCTCCACGCGATCGTCATCACTTTCCCGCAGATAGAGCAGACCGGCCTGGGCCTGGCCGATCTTTACGGTTTCAAACAACACCCGTTGCAGCAGCGGGGCAAAACGGGTCTCGGCGCTCAGGCTGTCGGTGATCTGGAAAAAACTCGCCAGGGTGTCTTTCATGCGCGCCATCGACACGCTCAGTTGGTCGACTTCAAGCACCGGCGAGCGACGGGAGGCCGGAAAGTTGAAATCGAAACTGCGAATCGCATCGGCTTCCTGCACCAGGGCGCGCAAGGGTTTGACCAGGATTCTCGAGGTCAGCCAACCCATCGGCAGGCACAACAGCAGCGTCGCCAGGGTAATCAACGCGCCTTGCCAGCGTATGCGGTAGGCATCGACGAGCAATTCGTCCTCCGGCACCAGTAGCGCCAGTTGCAGTCCCTGCGGGCCACCCTCCTGGATGCTGCTGCGCGCCACGATCCATTGACGGCCCGCGGTGTTCAGGCGATTGACCTCGGAGGGGCTGGTGAGCAGAGCCGCGAGCGTGGGGCTCAGATCGGCGGCTTTGATCAGCCGGGCGGTCTGATCGTCGACGATCAGTTTGCTGCTGTCGGGGTAAGCGATGGCATTGCCCTGGGCATCGAACAGCACAATTTCGGTACTGGGGGTCACCACATGTTCGGCCAGGGTCGCGGACAGTTCAGCCAGCGTGAGGTCGGCCCCCATCACTGCATGCTCGCCACTGCGCCGGGCCAGTGTGGTGCCGACGTTGTGGGTGGAGAAAAAAAGGTAGGGCTCGGTGGTGATCTGATCGTGGTTGCCGAGGGCGCTGGAGAACCAGGCGCGGGTACGGGGATCGTAGGTCTCGTCGGGGTTGTCCTGGCGGCTGACAAGGGCCAGGTTCTGATCGAAAAACAATGATTGGGAGCGGATCTGACCGCCGCTTGGGTGCTCGATGCTCCACACCTGATACGCCGCCGTGGCCGGTGCCTTGACTTGTGTTTTCAGGGTGACGGTACGCAGGGGACGAACCATGAAGAAGTCGCCATTGGCGTAGCCCAGGTACAGCGAGGCCAGGTCGGGATTGTCCTTGAGCGATTGGCTGAAGGGCTTGAGCAACGCCAGGCGTTGCTCAAGGTCGGGCGCCTGGGTCGCCGGGTTGTCCGCCAGCAGGTTGAGCAGATGACGAATCGGCTGATAGATGCGATGCAGGCCCAGACGGACATCCTGCTCGATGCGGTTGAAGAGTTTTTCGCTGCTGGAAAGGATGATCCGGGTGGTTTGCTGATAGTTGAAAATACCCAGTACCACCCCGGTCAGTAACAACAGGAAGGTGAACATCACGCTGATATGGATGTGCAGAGGAAACCGGCGTTGATCCGGACGCAGTGGGTTGGGCATTGCAGCTTTCTCCATGATGATTAACACACTGCTCAGCCCCCAAGCATAGTTAATGCTCCTTCATTGTGCTTTTGTCATGGCGTGCCATCTGTTGTTGCAATGATTGCTCCAGTTCGAGCATGGCGCGCTCCATGGCCTTGCTGCAATCGGCCACTTCATCGTGGTGGAACCTGTTATTGCAGGCCTGTTCGAGCGCCTCGCAGCTGTCGATCAGCCGGCAGGCCTGGACGATTCGGGCCGCGCCCTTGATTTTGTGGGCAATGTCGAGGAGTGATTGCCGGTCCTTTGACCCGGATAATGCCAGCAGCGCTCTGCGGTCCAGGCGGGTGCTGTTCAGCAGTTCGGTCAACAATCGCTGGTTCAGCGTCGGGTTGCCACCGGTCAACAGGTGCAGCCCCTCCAGACTGAAGGCCGGTGCGCGGACCGTCGGCGTGATGCCTTCGACCCTCTGGCTCAAGGCCGTCAGGCTGAGGGGTTTGAACAGGCAATCGTCCATCCCGGCCAGTTTGCAGCGTTGTCTTTCCTCCGGCTGTGCGTTGGCGGTGAAACCCAGAACGGTACAGGGGGGGCGTTGCAGGTGCTGTTCATGTTGGCGAATGGCCCTGGCCAGCTCATATCCATTCATGATCGGCATGTTGCAATCGGCAATCACCAGGTCGAATGGCTGACTCTTCCAGGCTTCGAACCCCGCCTTGCCATCCGCTGCGACGTTGAACCGATGCCCCAGAAACTCCAGTTGCTGACACATGAGCAAGCGATTGGCTGGATGATCATCGACCACCAGCACGTTCAAGGGGGTAGTGCTTGGCTGGATTTGCGGCTCGACAGATTCCGGCATCTGTTCCGTCGGTAGGGTGGCCAGGTTCAGCGAAATGCGGACCTGCGTGCCGACGCCCGATTGACTGTTCAATTGCAGGCTGCCGCCCATCATTTCGCACAGATTGCGACTGATCACCAGGCCCAGCCCCGCACCACCTCTGGCTAACTGGCCGGAGTTATCGGCCTGGACGAAAGGCTCGAACAACCGCTGTTGATCCTGCTCGCTGATTCCTGCGCCACTGTCTTCCACCAGTAACTGCAACTGGACCCGGTCGGGCTCGTCGGTCGACTGCAACTCGACGCTGATCCTGACCTGGCCCTGTTGCGTGAACTTGATGGCATTGCTGATCAGATTGGACAGCACCTGCTTGAAGCGCATCGGGTCCAACACGACATCGGTGGTCGGTTTGGCAGGGCTGAACTCCAGTTGCAGTCCGAGATTTTTCTGCCGGGCCAGTCCATCGAAAATCCGCACCACCGAGGCTACGGTTTCAGCCAGATTGACGCGCTCCGGGCTCAGGTTCAGACGCCCGGATTCGATGCGCGCAATATCAAGAATGTCCCCGATCAGTTCCAGCAGGTCTTTCGCCGAGTGGTACGCGACGTCGATGGCTGGCCGATCCGGATGACTGTGATCGATACGTTTGAGCGTCAGTTCGAGCATGCCGATGATCGCATTCATGGGCGTGCGGATCTCATGGCTCATGGTCGCCAGAAAGGTGCTTTTGGCTCGGTTGGCAGCATCGGCTTGTTCCTTCGCGGCCCGTAGTTCATCGACCAGTTGCCGGCGTTCGCTGATGTCGATCCAGCCGCCAATGACGCCCTGCACGTCACCGCTGGAGTCGCGATAGGGAAGAATCCAGTGATAGATCGTCAGCTTGCGGTCTTCGATGTGCAACGGACGGTCGAGAATCAGCGGCGTTCCCTCGGCCATGACGCGCTGGTAGTCCGCCTGATATTCCCGTGCTTCGAAGAGGTTGCCGAGGGTGCCTTGTACGACGCCTTTACCGATGATGTCTTCGCGTTTCGCGCAGAAGGTTTCCAGATAACTGTCGTTGCAGCTTTGCAGCAATCCCTGGCGATCACGCACGTAAATGGGATGAGGCGTGCCATTGACCAGCGATCGCATGAATTCCAGTTGATCGTTCAATGCGCGCTCGGCCGCCTGCCGCTGTTTGATCTGGCGCCTCATATAGGCGTTCCAGGCAACGGATATCAGCAGCAACACGCCGGCGCCTGTAACGATCTGATAGAACACGCGATGATAGTTGCGCCAGGTGCTTTGCGAGGCTGCTGAATAGCCGCGCCAGCGGCTGTTGATGATGCCCAGCTCTTCGGGGGCGATGCTCAGCAGTGCCTTGTCGAGGATGGCATTCAGTTCCTTGGCGTCGCGCCCGGTCGCCAGGGAAAACGCTGCCTGTCGGGTACCGATGGTGGTGCTGATCTGAAGTGTCTGTTCAAAGATCCGCGATGAAATGAAGTAGTTGGCGATCACCAGTGAGTTCACCGCACCTTCTGCCTGGCCCTCGGCGAGCAACTCAACGGCACTGAACGTGTCCGGGGTTTCAACCAGGTTGATCCGCGGAAACTCGCTGCGCAGGTAATCCACCAGTGGGTTGCCTTGGGCGATGGCCAGGCGTTTATCCTGCAATTGCGTGAGGTTTGTCGGGCTGTCGGCCGCTTTGCGCGTCAGCAGCACAAAGGAGTTTTCCAGATAGGGACGGCTGAAGCTCAACGTCGTTTCACGTTGAACGCTGGGGAGCAGGGCAGCGATCAGGTCGGCCTGATGGTTAGCGATCTGCTCGATCATCTCGTCATCGCTTCGGCTGCGCTGGATGTCGAAACGCAAACCGGTGCGCAATCTGATCAGCTCGAGCAGATCAGCCGTGACGCCCCGAAAGTTGCCGTCGCTGTCGAAAAACGTCAGTGGCGCAAACGCTTCATTGACCACGACGCGCACGACTGGATGTTGTGCCAGCCAGCGCTCTTCACTGTGGCTGAGTTGCAGCTTGTGATCGGTGAGAAGAATGTCGCTGCCGGCACTCCAGCGTTTTGCGATGTTTTCTCGCTCGCTGGTGGGGATGGCCTTGAGGACTGCGTTGATGATCGCGAGCAGATCCGGATTGTCCTTCTGCACGGCAAAGCTGAAACCATGGGCTTCGTGTTTACCGAAGTTGGCCATGCGGATGTTGTTCAAATACCCCTTGTTGATCATGTAGTGGGTTGAAATGGTGTCGCCGAGAAAAACGTCGGCCTGGTCGAAGGCAACCGCATTGATTGCATTCTGGTAGGACGGGTAAGAGGTGATGATTGCCTTCGGATACAGCGCCCTGACTTCGTCCAGAGGCAGATAGTGATACACCATGCTGAGCCGCATGCCGGCAAGTCCATCGGTCAGCGATCTGGTTTCTCCTTCTCGTGTCACCAGTACCGGTTGATCCACCGCATAAGGCGTGGACAGGGCAATGTCGGCATTGTCGGCCTCGAACCCATTGGCGGTGCCAAGCATGTCTACCTGGCCTTTTTCCAGCGCCTCGATAGCGGCCCCTCGGGAGGCGAAGCGCTGAACCTTGACCGGCAACCCTATGGCCTGGCCGAGGATGCCTGCGTAATCGGCGGTGAAACCTTCATAGTCGTGGCCGCTGAGGGTCAGGTCGAAAGGAGGATAATCCGGGGCCGATGTACCCAGGATCAATTCACGTTTGTCTTTGACCCATTGTCGTTGTGAGGTATCCAGTTGGACTTCCATGTGCCCGGCCGTTGAACGACTGAGCAGGGTGTAGTGTTCGCTGGCTGTCTGAGCCGCGAGTACTGAAGTGCTCAGGCATAAACCCGCGGCCATGAGTATCAGACAATCCTTGAAACGGCTGGGCATCCTGTTTCTCACACTAACGCGTTACGTTTTGCCATATCGATGAGTTCAACCAGGGATTTGGCCTTGAGTTTCTGCATCAGTCGTTTTTTATAAGTGCTGACCGTCTTGTTGCTGAGAAACATGCCTTTGGCAATTTCTTTGTTTGTACGACCCTGGGCGAAAAGTTGTAATACCATCAGTTCTCGATCATTGACGGATTTGAACAATTCCAGGTCGGCCCAGCGCGCGTCGTCACGACGAACAGGGTTCAACGCTTGACTGGGGAAGTAGTTGTAACCAGATAAAACTGCTTTGATCGCACTCATCAGTTCACTGAGGTCTTCCTGTTTGCATACATAGCCCGATGCACCGGACTGCATGCAGCGAATACCGAAAAGTGTCGGACACTGTGCAGTTAATACCAGTGTTTTTAAGGGTGTGCTCATGGCGTTGAAACGGGAAAGAACTTCCAGCCCATCCAGTTTGGGAATGCTGATATCGAGGATGATCAGGTCAGGCATGCATTCGCGAACCATCTGCATAGCATCGACCCCATTGTCAGTTTCGCCGACGACTTTGTAACCTTCATGTTCCAGCAACATTCGAACCGCAAGGCGGATGACAGGGTGATCGTCGACAATAAAAACGGAGTTCATAATCAAATCCCATACGTGCACAAATAATGCGCGCACCTTAGCTCAGATAGTTGTGGGGCCGCATGAACTGAGGGAGCTACAGCGGCAATATAGGAAAAGTCCTACAACTGAAGAAGAATGGGACTACGTATCAACTAGGTTTTGCATGAGGAAAGGCAAAAGTCTGGTAGGACTAGTCAAACGATGGAAGGCATTGAGTTAGAGGTCTGAATCTATACGCTGGTCATTGTTTTAGTGTGTTTGGGTTTTCGTGTTTTTATATGGAGGCCAAGGTCAATAAGTTTCTGAAGTCTGATTGTTTCAATGGTTTGATCAAGTAACCGAGCAAGGGCAATCCATGTTCGTAGGCCATGACTTTAAGTTTGTCCAGTTCGACGGATGTCAGACTGCTCAGAAGTATTGCCTGCCTGATCATCCCCCGGTGACTGGCGTATTCGATCAAATCAAGGCCTGCAAGGTCGGGCAGGCATTGGTCGCAAAGAAGAATGTCGAACGGTTGCGCAGCCTTGAGCATTTGTTGCAAGGCGCCTCTGGCACTGTCAGTGGCGGTCAGTTGGGTGAAGCCAAAACTCTCGAGCAGGTACTGAGTCGCCCGTAGCTGAAAGGGATGATCTTCCACCAGCAAGATGCGCCAATCATGTTTGAACACAGGAGTTTTCATGAGTCATCTGTCGAGCAAAGGGAGTGCGATTATTTCGCGAGATGGCCGAACAATCGATCAGTCCGCTCCGCACAAGGTGTAGGGCGATTCTGTCGGCGTTGAAATACAGATGAATGTCGAGAATTCGATCAGCCGCTCAGAGCTCTCTGACAGGCTGATCGATACGTTTTTATCGGTGGCTTGAACGACCGGTCATTTCCAGCGCCATTTCTCCGGCATAGCTGTCGGTCATGCCGGCGATGAAATCAATCATGCGCAAGAAGGAGGTGTGTAAAGGGCCGTGAGGGTCGGGTGCATTGTTGCCCAACAGGTCGAGTATGCGGCGGTGCTTGAAGGATGGCGTACGGCCGTTGTGTTGCTCCAGTGCCGCGCCGCAAAAGGCGTTGAGCAGGATTTCCAGGGTGGTGTAGGCGCCTATTTCGTGGAGTGTCTTGCGCTTGTCCTGGAAGATTTTTTTGCGCGCCATGTCCTTGGCATTCAAGACGCAACGTTTGGCGGGACCATGCATGTGTTCCACCAGGTCGCCAGCCAGCGTGCCGGCCAGCAGCGCATCCTGTTGCTCGACGAACGCTCGGGCTGCTGCGTTGGTCAGGTGTTCGATGGCTTTGCCCCGCAGGATCGCCAGTTTGCGCCGACGCGAATCTTGCGGGCCGAGCTGGCGATAGGTTTCCGGGAGATCGTCACCCACCAGGTCCAGCAGCAGGGACTCGACTTCGGTGTACTCCAACAGGTCCATCTCCAGGCCATCTTCCAGATCGATCAGCGCGTAGCAGATGTCGTCGGCGGCCTCCATCAGGTACACCAGTGGATGGCGCGCCCAGCGTTGTTCGTCCAGTTGGGGCAGACCGAGCTTGTGAGCGATCTGTTCCAGCAGTGGCAGTTCGCTCTGATAACAGCCGAACTTGTGCTTCTTGTAGCCCAGTGAGTCGGCGTGCCGGGCAGTCCACGGGTATTTGAGGTAGGTGCCCAGCGTGGCGTAGGTCAGCCGGGTCCCCCCTTCGAACTGGTGGTATTCAAGCTGGGTAAGTACCCGGAAACCTTGGGCATTGCCTTCGAAATTGAGGAAGTCGTTGCGTTCGGCTTCGCTCATCGCATCCAGCCAGCCACGGCCGGCGGCCTGCTGGAACCAGTGGCGGATCGCGTCTTCACCGGAATGACCGAAGGGCGGATTACCGATGTCATGGGCCAGGCAAGCCGATTGCACCACCATGCCCAGATCGCTCGGTTCGCACCAGTCGGGCAGGGCGCTACGGATGGTTTCACCGACACGCATACCCAGCGAACGGCCGACGCAGCTGACCTCCAGCGAGTGGGTCAGGCGTGTGTGGATGTGATCGTTGCTGGAGACCGGATGGACCTGGGTCTTGCGCCCGAGACGGCGAAACGCGCCCGAGAAAATGATGCGGTCGTGGTCTTTATGGAAAGGGCTGCGGCCGAGTTCTTCCGGGCTGTGCACAGGCTTTCCGAGGCGTTCGCGGGTGAGCAGGGTTTGCCAATCCAAGGCTGGTTTCTCCGTCAGGTGACTGATCCCCTAGCTTCCCGGTTCGCGCCGGTCCCTGCAAGGAGAACTAGAGCCCCGCGGCATCGATATCGATGAGCAGCAGTCGCTCGCCGTTATCGAAGAATTGCCCGGCGGTGAGGCAGTATTGATTGCTGGTGGCATCGCGGTAAGTGTTGGAAAGCGTCAGCCGGCGCTCATCCCAACCCTCGGCCAGCAAGTGATAAAAGTAGGGGCGCCATGACCAGTTATGGCCCAGGTAGCGGTTATCGGCTTCCCAGCTGTTGTTGCGCCATTCCAGATTGGGGGTCAGCTGCGTGCCGTGGCGGTCGCATTGATAAAAACGCAATAACCAGGGAAACGCTTCCAGTTGCGGCAAGGTGCTGAGGGGCGCGCTGGCTTGAGCCCAGGCTTGCAGGATGGTCATCAGTTCGCTGAGTTGCTGGCGCATGATCATCAGGCGAGCGCGCTCAGCCAGTTTTTGCTGAACATAGCGCTGACGCAGTTGCGCGAAGCGCTCGACAAAGGCATCTGTGGCGAAGAAATCAGCTTGCGCACGGGCGAAGAGAAAGCCCTGTACGTAGCGAGAACCACACTCCAGGGCAAAATTCAGTTGAGCTTCGGTTTCCACGCCCTCAGCGATAATCCAGCAACCGGTTTTCTCCGCCATTTGCGCCAGTGCCTTCACCACCTCGCTGCTGGGGCCTCCCAATGCGGCGGCCTGGAACAATCGCATGTCGAGCTTGAGAATGTCCGGTTGCAGGGCCAGCACGCGATCGAGCTGAGAGTAACCGGCACCGAAATCATCAATGGCGATCCGCGCCCCGGCTTGTCGGTAACGGGCCACGACTTCGGCAAGACGCTGGCTGTCGCCGCCCAGTTCGGTGATCTCAAAGACGATTCGTTGCGCGTCGACGCCATGCCTGCTCAGCTGCTTGAGGCTTGGCAGTGCCTGGTCCCGGTGCAAGCGACTGATCCAGCGGGGCGATATGTTGAGGCTGAGAAACCAGTCCGGGGGCGCTTCATGCAGACGGCTCAGCGCATCATCGCGAATCTGGCGATCAAGACGACGCAGGGCGATGGCGGGGGTTCGCGGGTCGGCGAACAGCGGTCCTACCGAGGACAGTTGACCGTCGGCCTGACGCAGTCGACCCAGCGCCTCGACGCCAGCGATGCGGCCCGTGGCGGTATCGATGAACGGCTGAAAGCAGGCGAGCGGTTGCCCGTCGATCACGAGGCCTCCTTAGTAAGGTTTTGTTCCGGGTAAACCTGGACACCAAGCAGGCACGCAGGACTAACCTCTCGATAAAGAGGTTAATCCTGGTGGTGTTGCAAGAATGCAGCCAAACAGGACTGATTAGTGTTTGCGCGAAGAGTTCTGCATGATCAGCTTGATCAGTGGCCCCAGCGTGACGCCCAGGCGAGCCAGCCGGGTCAGGCTGCCGATACCTCCACCCTTGGCACCCTTGCCGGTCAGAAAGCCCAACCCGATCACGGCCGCGATGCCCCAGAGCGGGGCGTGTTTGATGCCGAGACCGTCTTGCAGGTTTTGCGTCATGCCACGCACCCGTTGCAAGGGATGCAGCAGCTGTTGGGATTCGTGGCGAATTTCCTGGCGATGCATTTCCATGCGCAGGCGAATCAGCGCCTTGCGCATTTCCGTGCGCGAGCTGTTGCGGGGAAGTTCAGACAGGCTCATGGCAACAGACGCTCCCGATCATTGGCCAACTCTTCCAGGGTGCCGTGGAAGGGCGAGGATTCATCGAAAATCGCTGCTCTCAAGCGCATCGCACAGAACAACGCGGCGAGGGTATAGAACACACAGAGCCCGATGATTGCTGCCAGGCGATAGGTGTCCCAAAACAGGATCAACACCAGCGTCGACAAGCCCACCAGCAATAACAAGGCAAAGACCAGCGTCAGGCCTGCAAACAACAACAGGCTTACCGTGCGTGCTTTTTGTTCCTGCAATTCAATGCCAAACAGTTCGACATGACTGTGCAGCAGTCCAAGAAACGCGGCACCGAGGCGCCGCGGGGATGAGCCGGTGCCCGTCGCGGACGGGCCGGATTCGCCGATCGCCATATTAGCGCCGAGTGGCCAGCAGGCCGATCAGGAAGCCCACGCCAGCCGCGATTCCGACCGATTGCCATGGGTTGGCCTGGACGTAATCTTCCGTGGCGGTGACAGCGGCTTTGCCGCGCTCGCGCACAGAGTCTTCGGTCAATTTCAGGGTTTCCCGCGCGCGCAGCAGACTGTCATGGATCTGCTGGCGCAACTCATCGGCTTGATCGCCAGCCAGGGATTTGGTGTGTTCCAGCAACCTTTCAGTGTCGGTGACCAGTGTCTGAAAATCTTCCATCAGAACTTCTTGAGCAGTCTTTGCTGTGGTGCGTGCCATTGGTGATCTCCGTGAGTGGCTTCTGAAGCGTTCGAGTATGAGCCTTGCGTGAAGGTTCAGTACAAATGACTGGTACAACTTTTGCTATGTCGTGGTGCGTCAGCCTGCGCCGTTGCGCTGTTGCTGGGCATGATTTAAGGAAAACCTTAACTCAAATAATCAAAACTCGCGCAAAGGTTCCGTTCTTGTGCGCCAAAGCGGTTCATCCGGATCAGCGGTTCAGTCTGGATCGGCTGCAACTTGGTGCGCCAGCCTTCTGCGCGAACTGCTTTGGTGCTTTTTTCAGCCTTCAGGTCTGCCAATCCATGGAAAATCTGCAAAGTGCTGTGGACAGTCTGGTCCATAGCTCCAACACGTTGTTCATCCTTATCGGTGCGGTCATGGTCCTGGCCATGCACGCCGGTTTCGCCTTTCTCGAGGTGGGTACGGTTCGACAAAAAAACCAGGTCAACGCCTTGTCGAAGATCCTCAGCGACTTCGCCATTTCGACCCTGGCCTACTTCTTTATAGGCTATTGGATTTCCTACGGAGTCACTTTCATGCAGCCGGCGGCGGTGATTACTGCCGATCATGGCTATGGGCTGGTGAAGTTTTTCTTTCTGCTGACCTTTGCTGCGGCGATACCGGCAATCATTTCCGGAGGCATCGCCGAGCGCGCCCGGTTCGTCCCGCAGTTGTGTGCGACGGCGCTGATCGTGGCGTTCATCTATCCCTTCTTCGAAGGCATGATCTGGAATGGCAACTTCGGTCTGCAAGCCTGGTTGCTGGAACGCTTCGGTGCCAGTTTCCATGACTTCGCAGGGTCTGTGGTGGTTCACGCCATGGGTGGCTGGCTGGCACTCGCGGCGGTGTTGTTGCTCGGCCCAAGGCAAGGTCGTTATCGCGATGGACGACTGGTGGCATTCGCACCGTCGAGCATTCCCTTTCTGGCGTTGGGTTCCTGGATTCTGATCGTTGGCTGGTTCGGCTTCAACGTAATGAGCGCTCAAACACTGCAAGGGGTCAGCGGGCTGGTCGCGGTGAATTCGTTGATGGCCATGGTCGGCGGCACCGTGGCGGCGTTGATTGTCGGGCGCAATGACCCGGGCTTCCTGCATAACGGCCCATTGGCCGGACTGGTGGCGATCTGCGCCGGATCGGATCTGATGCACCCGGTGGGCGCGTTGGTGACCGGTGCCATCGCCGGGGCACTGTTTGTCTGGTGCTTTACCGCCGCCCAAGGCAAATGGCATATCGATGATGTGCTGGGCGTCTGGCCTCTGCATGGACTGTGTGGTGTCTGGGGCGGGATCGCTTGCGGCATCTTTGGTCAAACCGCCTTGGGTGGTTTGGGGGGCGTGAACCTGATCAGTCAGTTGATCGGCACTTCTCTGGGTGTGATCGTGGCGCTTGCCGGCGGTTTTGCGGTGTATGGCGTAATCAAGGCGTTCCATGGTCTGCGCCTGAGCCAGGAAGAGGAGTATTACGGCGCGGACTTGTCGGTGCACAAGATCGGTGCCGTGAGCCAGGATTGAATCAGCGTTCCTCATCGTCGGCACCGGGGTAAAAGCCGTGCAGCAGGCGATAGCGGTCACGCCGTACCTGGTCGACCCGGTCTCGCACCTGCTGGCCGGGTATGCCCAGCATGATCAGCGCGTGGGAGACGAGCATCAGGCTCGACTCCAGCAACTCGGGTACGACTTCGCTGGCACCGGCCGCCTTCAACTCGGCCAACTGACTGTCGTCCCGTGTGCGCACCAGGATCGATACACTCGGGTTGAACCGGCGTGCCTCCTTGAGTATCAACAGTGCGATGTCCGTCTGATCCACGGCGACCACCAATAGTCTGGCGCGTTCCAGCCCTATCGCCACCAGCAGTTCGCCGCGACGTGAATCGCCGTAATGAACGCAGCTTTCATTGACGGCTGCTTCCTGAACCCGCACCGGGTCGGTATCCAGCGCAATGTACGGTTGATCTACATTACGCAGGACGCGCCCGATGGACTGACCTACGCGGCCATACCCACAGATCACTACGTGATTGTGCAAGCCTGCGTTGAGTGCACTGATTTTTTCGAGTTCGGCTTCTTCGTTGGGCTTGTGGTGCAGGCGTGTGGCAATGTGGGGAGCGGCGCGCAGCAGTAAAGGCGTCACCAGCATCGAGCAGAACGTGGCAGCCAGCAGCAGGCCACCGAAGTCGGCGGGCATCAGTTTGTTCTGCTGCATTTGCGTCATCAGGGCAAAACAGAATTCACCGCCTTGAGCCAAGGCCAGGCCGCTGCGCCAGGCGGTTTCGACATCGCTGCCGCGCCATTTGACCAGCAGCGCGACCACGGTGCCTTTGATCAGCAGTAATCCCAGCGTCAGTCCGAGAATCAGCAAGCCGTGGCTGGCAAACAAGCGCAAGTCGATCAACATGCCGATGCTGACGAAGAATACCCCGAGCAGAATGTCGCGAAACGGACGGATGTCCGCCTCGATCTGATGTCGGTAGTGGCTTTCCCCCAGTAGCATGCCAGCGAGAAAGGCGCCCAGGGCTGGGGAGAGGCCGAGCAGGTGGGTCAGCCAGGCCGTCAGCAGAACGATCACCAGTGCCAACAGCACGAACAGCTCAGCGGACCGGGACGCGGCGACTTCATGAAACAGCCGTGGCAAAAACCAGCGACTGACCAGCAGCAGGCCGACGAACAGCACGACAGTCTTGCCCAGCGTCAATGGCAGAGCCCAATACCAAACCTGGTCGCTATTACCGGCGAACACCGGGACCAGAGTCAGTAGCAAAACAGCGACCACGTCCTGGAACAACAGCACGGCGATGGCATTCTGGCCGTGGCGGCTGAAAAGCTCACCGAGGCTGCTTAACTCCTTGCTGACAATGGCGGTGGACGACAGCGCCAAACCGGCACCGAGTAACAATGCCGGCGTGGTTGGCATGCCGAACAGCATCAGCAACACCCCCAGCGCGACCCCGGAAACCAGCACTTGCAGGCTGCCCAGGCCAAACACCACTTGGCGCAGTGCGAGCATTTTCGACAGGGAAAATTCAAGCCCGAGAGAAAACAGCAGGAACACCACGCCCAACTCGGCAAGGTCGGGCAACTCTTCGCTTTCATTCACCCAGTCGAACGCGGTCGGTCCGATCATCAGCCCTACGCACAGGTAACCCAGCACCGGTGGCAAGCGCAGGCGCTGGAACAGCGCAATCACTACCAAAGAGGCGGTGAAGATGATCAACAGATTGGCGAACACAAAAAACTCCGGTGAGGGTTCTGGCTACTCAAGCGTAGAAGTAAAAAGGACGCGAGCATCGCGCAAATGGCCGTTAAGGCGAATGATGTGCGTCAGGAGTTTGCCGAAATCTCTTGAAATGCCATTGCTCAGACAGATAGGGCATCGGCTCGACTGCTTTTGATCGCGGGCCTAGAATGAGCGCTTACTTCGATGGGTCTTGTCGTCATGCCTCCTGAATGTCAGTTGTTCGGCACCGTTGGTTGCCATCTTTGTGAAGTCGCCGAAGCCATGCTGATGGAGTTTGTCGAGCGTGGTCTGTTGGTGGAACTGGTGGATATCGCTGACGACGAAACGTGGTTCGAAGCCTACAGTCTGCGTATCCCAGTGTTGCGACGGGTCGATACCGGCGCAGAGCTGAGCTGGCCGTTCAGTGCCGATGAAGTGGTGGCGTTCCTGCGCGAACCCTGACGCTGCTGGCGATGCGCCCCACCTGTCGCGATCCTCGTTTCATCCCTTGGCCAAAGGTAGGTTATTCGGTTACTGTATGTTCATACAGTAACTCCGATTGCCTGCCATGCTTTCCCCGGTTTCGGGTTTACGCAGGCGATCCCGGACGTCAGAGGGATGAACCTTGGTCAATGTCGAGCAATTGAAGAACAGCGTGAACCGGATGTCGGCGGACGTGGTGCGCGAGGCTGTCCTCGAACTGCGTTTGGATGGTCTGGTCACGGAGGGGAAAACACCCTTCAACAAATTGCATTTCAATACCTGTTTCGCCGAAATCGAAGCCTTGTTCCAGCGTGCGGGCTACCACCGGCAGCTGGATGTCGTGGGCTATCAGGGGTTGTTGTATGCGCTTTATGATCCGGGGCGCTGGGAAGCGGTCGATGTGCTGCGCTGGCTCAAGGAGTTCACCGAAGCGGCCGCTCGCACACAGTCGATACCGGCCTGAGGATTCTCTTCTAGGTTCGTTCCGGCCACTGTTGGATAATGCCGCTCTGTATTGAGGGGTTAGAGCTTTTCGTATGTCCACTTCATCTTTTTCTGCCGCACACAACCAGGCCAGCACGCTCTATCTGCCGCCGGGGACGTGGCAGACCGTCCTCGATTGCCTGTGCGAACACTTCAGCGCCATCGGTCGTGAACAATGGCTGGACAGAATTGCTCGCGGTCGTGTCCTTGATGGGCAAGGCCTGCCGATCCCCCTGGACCTGCCTTACAAGGAAGGTCTGCGGATTCATTATTTCCGTGAGGTGCCGGACGAAAAACCGATCCCGGTGGTGGAGTCGATCCTCTATGCCGACGAGCATCTGGTGGTGGCGGACAAACCACACTTTCTGCCCGTGACTCCGGCGGGCGAATACGTGGAGCAGACATTGCTGCGGCGGCTGATCCGTCGCCTGGATAACCCGCATCTGGTGCCTTTGCATCGCATTGACCGGCATACGGCGGGGCTGGTGCTGTTTTCAGCCAACCCTCAGAGTCGGTCGGCGTATCAATCCTTGTTTCCTGCACGCCAGATCGAAAAGCGCTATGAAGCAATCGCCCGGGCATTGCCGGAACACTCCTTCCCGCTGGTTCATAAAAGTCGACTTATCGATGGCGAGCCGTTTTTTCGCATGCAAGAAGGTCCGGGAGTCAGCAATACCGAGACGGCTGTCGAGGTCAGGGAAAAAAACGGTGAACTCTGGCGTTATGCGCTGTACCCGGTGACGGGCAAGAAACATCAGTTGCGAGTTCACATGACAGCCCTAGGGGCCAGCATCTGCAATGATCCGTTCTATCCGCAGGTGCTCAAGGACGTAGAAGATGACTATGCCAACCCCTTGAAGCTGTTGGCCCAGGGGCTGCGATTTGTCGATCCGGTCACGGGGCAGGAAAGAGAATTCGAAAGCACCATCACCTTGCAGTGGTGATCACAGGGCTAACGACCCTGCTTTTCTTCAGCCACGAAAAAGCCCGCTTTAAAAGCGGGCTTTTCTGTATCTGGTTGTCGCCGTAAAGATTACAGATCTTTAACAGTACGGACCTGATCTTTGTTGACGCGGGTGTGCTTGCCATCCAGTTGTTCGAATTCGTAAAAGCCCGATTCTTCATCGTACTTAGGCGCGTCGACGGCCTGGATTTCTCGACCGTCATTCAAGGTGATCACTGTAGGCGATGCGCAACCGGCGAGGGTGGCAAGGCCCAGTGCGAGCATGAAAGTGGCGAGGGTCCGTTGAGTCATGGGTGTGTCTCCGAATGGGGATTCTTTTGGTTGCTGAGCTTGAGACGTATACAACGCGCGCAAGTTCCTTCGCGTGTCAGTCTGACACAGTGTGGTGTGTGCTTAACAGTTCCGGCGTATTGAGATTGGCCAGACGGGGGTCGTTATCCGGGCATTGCAGGGCTGTGGCGCCCAGCTTGCGCATAAGGCGGCCCGGGCTGCGCTCGCCTTCGTTCCAGGCGGTTTCGAAAGCCGCTGAAAGGGCGACGGGAATCATGCACAGCAAGGGTTCCCAGTGTTCGCCATGGCGCAGCATCAGCGGTTTGTCCGGATGCTGTCCGGCGGTTTCACGCATGTCCTGGAGCAGCGCGGCATCGATGCGTGGTACATCGCAGGGCAGCACCAGTAGGTGAGTATGGCGGGCGGCTCTCAAGCCTGCGCGAATACCCGCCAACGGCCCCGGAAAGTCGCCTTCGTCGTCATGGACCAACTGATCCGCATAAGGCGCATATTTTTCCAGGTTTCTGTTGCAGGAGATGATCAGGTCATCACTCAGCGGGCGCGTCTTGCGGTGCAGATGCGCGATCAGCGGTTCGCCGTGCCAATCCAGCAATCCCTTGTCCTGACCGCCCATGCGTTGGCCGCGACCGCCGGCCAGGAGCAGAATGGAGCAAGGTGCCAGAGGTGTATTCGAGGTCATTACACTTCTCCATGAGGGCGGCGAAAAAATGAGGCGCTGTGATATAACACCGGGCTGTTTCTCCTACAACTGGACGAGCCTATGAAAGCCAAGGCTGATGTACCTTTCGCACCGCTCAACATCGCGGTGCTGACTGTCAGCGATACCCGTACCCTGGAAACCGATACCTCAGGCCAGGTCTTCGTCGACCGTTTGAGCGCTGCCGGACATAACCTGGCGGCCCGTGTATTGCTTAAAGATGACCTCTACAAAATTCGCGCGCAAGTCGCCAACTGGATTGCTGATGAGGTCGTGCAAGTGGTGCTGATCACCGGCGGTACCGGGTTCACCGGTCGCGACAGCACGCCCGAAGCCGTGAGTTGCCTGCTGGATAAACAGGTCGATGGTTTTGGTGAATTGTTCCGGCAGATATCGGTAGCGGATATCGGCACATCGACGGTTCAGTCCCGGGCTTTGGCCGGTCTGGCAAATGGCACGCTGGTGTGCTGCTTGCCGGGCTCGACCAACGCGGTGCGCACCGGTTGGGACGGCATTCTCGCCGAGCAACTGGATTCTCGTCACCGTCCGTGCAATTTCGTGGCTCATCTGAAACAGGCGGCACCCTGTGAAACCCGTGGGTAAGCCAGGCAAGACTGGCAGTCTGATGGCTGTCGAGGTGGCACTGGCGCGTTTACTGGGAATGGCCGACGCCTCGAAGATTCGTGAGCACGAACGCTTGCCGTTGGCGCAGGTTCAGGGGCGTGTACTGGCCGCTGACCTGGTCTCGACACTTGATTTGCCGCCTTGGCCCAACAGTGCCATGGACGGTTATGCCTTGCGCCTGGCCGACTGGACGGGAGAGCCGTTGGTGGTCAGTCAGAAGATTTTTGCAGGCCAGGCCCCGGAGCCCTTGAAACCAGGTACTTGTGCGCGGATCTTCACTGGCGCGCCTGTGCCCGCCGGTGCCGACTGTGTCGAGATGCAGGAGAACGCCGAGGCTCAGGCGGATGAGCGGGTACGTTTCACCGAAACCATGACCCCAGGAAAGAACATCCGTCCACAAGGTCAGGAAGCCACCGTCGGTGAGCTGATCCTGCCCGCCGGAACGCGTCTGGGGTCTATTGAGCAGGGGCTGGCGGCATCACTGGGATGCGCTGAGCTGGACGTGGTTCGTAAGGTTCGTGTTGCGGTCTTGTCTACCGGTGATGAGTTGATTGAGCCTGGTCAGGCCCTTGGGCCAGGACAGATCTACAACAGTAATCGAGTGTTGCTTTGCAGCTGGTTGCAGCGGTTGGGTTGTGAGGTGATCGATGCCGGTATTCTTCCCGATGATTTAGCGACCACTCGTGCCCGCCTCGGTGAGTTGAAGGATGTCGACCTGATTCTCTCGACTGGTGGCGTATCGGTGGGAGAGGCCGACTTTCTGGGCATTGCCTTGCGGGAAGAGGGCGAATTGACGCTGTGGAAGCTTGCCATCAAACCAGGCAAACCGCTGACGTTCGGGCATTTTCGCGGCGTGCCTGTGATCGGTTTACCCGGCAATCCGGCGTCTACCCTGGTGACTTTTGCTCTGTTGGCAAGGCCCTACCTTTTGCGCCGCCAAGGCGTGAAAGAAGTCGAGCCCCTGAAGTTTCAGGTGCCGGCAGGATTCGTCTGGCCAAAGGCGGGTAACCGACGTGAGTACTTGCGCGGACGTCTGGAGAATGGCCGGGCAATCATCTACAGGAATCAGAGCTCTGGCGTACTGCGCAGTGCTGCCTGGGCTGACGGTCTGGTTGAGGTGCTGGAGGACCGTACGCTGATCGAGGGTGATTGGGTGAGCTTCATCCCGCTGAGTGAAGTCTTGAGCTGATACAGGCACTGGTTTTGCCCCGCAAGCCCGGTTGATCGCAACGGGCTTGCGTGCGTGACCATTTCTTAATGTGCCAGAAGTGTCACGACTTGATCGAAGCGGCTGTTGGCGATCCAGGCCAGAAGTCCCAGGATCACGGCTGTTGCGCCAGCTGAATAGGCAAGCCTGTGTTTGATGGATTTGACGTCACCCCGGACTTCATCCATGTCTCTGCGGATGTACTTGAGGTGTGTCTCCAGTTCAATGACGCGAGGTTCCATGTCCACTTCTCCGGCGTGCTTTGCGCTGTTTTTGAGTTCAGCCTGATGATTGGCGCGATTTTCTGCGAACGGCGCGACCGGGGTTACCGGTAGTCTGAGGTCATGGCTTTGCATGGACTAACTGGCTCCTTGCGTTAAAACCATTCAGGTGATCGATGCCGTTGTTGCTTGCGCTTTTTGAGGCCCTTAAGGGGGTTTCATTCATTGTTTTCACATCCCTGTGTAAATTAAACGGGTAATCACTGATAACAGAGACCCAACGGTGTACCAATTGTTCGGATGGGTCAATTGAGCCGATTCCTCATGTTTTGTACGAAAAAATACCGCTCTGTAGGACTCACGTTTCCTTCCCTTGGAAATAATTGAAATCCAGTCGACTTTTATCAGGGGCTGCGAGGTCAACATATTCCATGGAATTGCGGATAGGGGAGTGGCAAAAATGAGCGAGCGCAAGGCACTGTTGATTCTGCATGGCAAGCAGGCACTCAATGAGGAGGTCCGTGCAGCCGTCGAAGGCAAGCGCCAGCAGGGCTGGAAACTGGCTGTTCGACTGACCTGGGAGGCCGGTGATGCGCAGCGGTTGGTGGAAGAAGCGCTGACGGCAGGCTATACGCAACTGATTGCCGGCGGCGGCGACGGTACCTTGCGTGACATCGCTGAAGCCATGGCGGCGCATTCGACGCAGGCCAGTCTGGTACTTTTGCCCTTGGGCACCGCCAATGATTTTGCGCGTGCTGCCGGTGTGCCTCTGGAGCCCGCTCAGGCGTTGGATCTTCTGGAGGCTGTCCCGCGAACCATTGATCTGGGGGAAGTCGGCGGTCAGGTTTTCCTGAACATGGCCACTGGCGGCTTTGGCAGTCAGGTCACGGCCAATACCTCCGAAGATCTGAAAAAAATTCTTGGCGGCGCCGCTTATCTCTTCACGGGTTTATCGCGCTTCAGTGAGTTGCATGCGGCCTATGGCGAGTTGCAGGGGCCAGATTTTCACTGGCGCGGCGAATTGTTGGCATTGGGCATTGGCAATGGCCGACAGGCTGGCGGTGGTCATGTGTTGTGCCCGCTGGCGCTGGCTGACGATGGTCTGCTGGATATCAGCATTTTGCCCGCGCCACAGGAAGTGGTCGGTACCTTGAAAGATTTGCTGGCCGATGGCTTCGGCATCGACAACATGTTCGTACGAGCTCGCTTGCCATGGGTGGAGATCAAAGTCTCGGAGGGCCTTTATATCAACCTTGATGGTGAGCCTCTGGAGGGCGACAGTCTGCGTTTCTCGGCGCGCCCGGCGGCATTGCGTGTGCATTTGCCCGAAGGCTCGCCGCTGCTGAGCGTCTCGAATCCAGTTAATCGTCCAGACTGATGATTTGCTCGCGCACGGCGAACAGCACCAGGCCGGCCACATCGTAGATCTGCAAGCGTTTCATGATCTGCGAGCGGTGGGTTTCGACAGTCTTGATGCTCAGAGCCAGGCCATTGGCGATTTCCCGGGTGGATTTTCCGCGAACAATCAGTCGCAGGATTTCCAGCTGACGTGCCGTCAGGTTGTGCGAGTCCTGGGTTTGCGCCTGATTTTTCTGCGCTCGAGTCAGCGCCTGGTTGATGACTGTATGGGCAATGGCCGGGCTCAGATAGCGTTCGTTATTGCGCAAGGCATCCAGCGCATGTTCGAGTTCGGTGGCCGTGGTGTCCTTGAGCAGGTAGCCATGAGCCCCTGATTCCAGGGCCTGCATGATAAGCGCCGGGTCGGTGTGCATCGACAGGATGAGCACTTTGCACTGCGGGCGTACGCGCTTGAGTCGCTGCAAGGCTTCAAGACCACCGGTTTCCTTCATGGAAATATCCAGCAGAATGATGTCCGGGGACAGCTGCTCGACCATCTCGACTAACAGCGAGCCGTCATTGGCCTCCCCGATTACCGCATAGCCGGGAATATCCAGCACCAGGGCGCGCACGCCAGCCCTGATAAGCGAGTGGTCATCCACCAGAAGTAAGTTACAAGTCAATGCATAACCTTATTCGTACTGGCCCGTTCTAGCGCACGGGGCGCCCAGGGGAAGAGTGCTTCGATTTGAGTGCCTTTGCCCGGCTCACTGGTCACGGTCAGTGTGCCACCTAACTGATCGATCCGTTCCGACATCCCGGCCATTCCGCGTTGCCCCTCGCGAGCGGGATCTGCCGCTGGCGCGAAACCCAGGCCGTCGTCGCTGATCAACAACGTCAGGCCTTGGGGCAGGCGTTGCAGGCGGACCAACAAATTACTGGCCTCGGCGTGACGCAGTATATTGGTAACCGCTTCTTGGGTGATGCGAAAAGCTGCCACCGCCATTTCCTCCGGTATGCCCGTCAGGCGTTGATGGCATTCCAGGCTCCAGTGCACGGAGGTATTGGCCAGGGTCCTGAGTAAATGTGCTCGCAGGCTGGCTTCCAGCCCGAGACTGGCCAGTTGCCGCGGATTCAGGATGGCCGACACATCTCGCACCTTGGTGAGTGTTTCGTCCAGCGTTTCGCACAGTACCGAACACTGACCCTGCAGTTCTTCGGGCATTCGACGTTTGAGCCATTCACTTTGAAGTTTCGCGGCGGTCAGCAATTGACCGATGTCATCATGCAGTTCCCGACTGAGCCGATGGCGTTCGTTTTCCTGCACTTGCAGCAGACGGTCAGCCAGTTCTTGAGGTTGAAACTTTATCGATTTGCGCGAAAGGCAATGTCCCACCCAGACACAGGTCAGCGCTGCACTATTGAGCACCAGCAGACTCAACGGCACAGACATGGACAAGCTGTAGACCAGCAGGCTGCCAAGCGTCGAACAGATACACAGAAAAAGCGTAAACCGGCGCGCGTTTTTTCGGGAGGGTGGCCACAGGGTAATTGACTTGAGGCTGGCGTACATAGCGGATGGAGCCAATAGATGTTCGCTGCGGGCAGACCGGCCACAAGGGCTGACGGGTCTCTGGGTGGAAATCGTTGTGTGAAGTCGCCTTCATGGCTGTGGTGCAGTGCTGGAAATGCAGCCTTCAGGGGGCTTGGCTGGATCACTTTGCCATTAATTGGCGTCAACTAATGGTCGGCATACTACCACTTAACATACCGTTGGTCGCGTTCGGTATATAGCTCTATATAATCAAAATACAGTTTTTGGACGATGGTTCCATAATGGAAAAACTTTCGATTGTTGTCGTCGGAAGATATCGATTGCCAGGCATTTTGTTTTTATTGCCAGGCACTATCTGAAGTCGAGACAGGGATAACTATCTCGAACTGTCTTCGACGCAATGACCCATTCAATTGCGGCATGAGCGCATCAAGTTATAGGGCGGCGTCATGGCAATAGAAAAGCACAACACGGCCAGGGCTGATGTTTTTAAGCTTGCCGTTCCGAAAACGAAACCAACCTGAAGGGTCTGGCATGGCTGGGCGGCTGAAACTGACTTTGTCCCACTTGAAACGCAAACGCTTCTATCAGTGAGGTCTGTTCAGTGTCATCGAGACCGAGTTGGCCGGTAGTCTGATCGATAAGTTCGAGTTGCCAGGCCAATAATGTGAAGCAGTCCTTGAGCGCGTCCAGGGCTTGATCGTGCAGGTCCATGTGGTTCTGCGCGCAGCTCAGTAATCCATGAATATGCAGCGAGAACTCCGAGACCGCCGCCAGTGCCAAGGCATCGGCCTTGCTGGACAGCTTGAGAAGGGTGCTGAGCATGCAATCGATGGCGTCCTTGTCATTGCTGATCAGTTGCAAATGACTCAGGCATTCCTCGGATTTGGCCAAGAGTGTTTCAGCCTCAACGAGAAATTCCGGAAATCGCTGAGCCCACTCTTTGGTGTCGTTCGGCATGCTTATCTCCACAACGTCGTGTCAGATGAGGGAATGTCGTGTGTGCCGACGAGAACCATATGTGTCCCCGCGCTGCCAAGCCTTCGTGATATCGCGCTCCGGCAGGTTTGAGCGCCGGCAGGGGAACTCGAGAGGGTGGATGGCCACTGACCTGCAATCGCACACAAAAGCCTGACTCCATTCATGCAATGAGAATGGCGTCACATTAATGGCTATTGGATATTGCGAATATCAGGTTGGGCCTGATTGTTACTAGGGGAATCCCTTACGCAGGGGAACCTAACGTGCAAACCGAGGTCGCGCCGCAGGGAAGGAAGCAGATGAAAATCACGGAGCCAGTAAAGCATGATGTTAATGTGACATCAATGCCTGAGCCTGGCATTTTGTCTGGGGGTCAAGGTCCGGCAAAAACAGCCGATAACTCCCTTTAGTGAATTCATCAGAACAAGCCCAGGAGTCATTAATGGCCGGCATTCTCGACACGGTAGACCAACGCACGCAACTAGTGGGTGAGAATCGCCTGGAAATTCTCATGTTTCGGCTGGCCGGACGGCAATTGTTTGCGATCAACGTCTTCAAGGTTCAGGAAGTGCTTCAGCTGCCGAAGCTAACCCTGATGCCGCAACGCCATCCCTTTGTTTGCGGCGTGGTCAACCTGCGTGGCCAGACGCTGCCGGTGATCGACCTGTCCCAGGCCATCGGCATGCGCCCGTTGGTGCCAAGTCCCACCAGTACCATTATTGTCACCGAGTACAACCGCTCGGTGCAGGCGTTTCTGGTCGGTGGCGTGGACCGCATCGTCAACATGAACTGGGAAGCCATTTTGCCGCCGCCGGCCAGTGCCGGTCGCCAGCATTACCTGACCGCCATCAGCAAGGTCGATGATCAGTTGGTGGAAATCATCGACGTCGAGAAAGTCCTGGCCGAGATCGTTCCGTACAACGCCAAGGTATCGCGCGACAAACTCGACGATCCGGTGCTGGAGCGTGCCCGTGGCCGTGAAGTGCTGCTGGTGGATGACTCTAACGTGGCCTTGTCGCAGTTGCGCGACACCTTGGGCCAATTGGGCGTGAAGATGCACATTGCCAGCGATGGTTTGAAGGCGCTGAACATGCTCAAGGCCTGGGCCGATACGGGCGAAGTCATGACCGACAAGCTGCTGATGATCTTCACCGATGCGGAAATGCCGGAGATGGACGGCTATCGCCTGACCACCGAAATCCGTAACGACCCCCGTTTGCGCCGGCTTTATGTGGTCTTGCACACCTCGCTGTCGGGCAGCTTCAACGACTCGATGGTGAAGAAGGTCGGCTGCGACAACTTCCTCTCCAAATTCCAGCCCGACAAACTCGTCGACGTGGTGCGCCAGCGCCTTATGCTCGACGCAATACCTGCCTGAATCGGAACGTAGGAGCCAGGCTTGCCGGCGAAGGCGTCCTTAAGAGTGCTTTCGCCGGCAAGCCTGGCTCCTACGAAAAGCGGGCAAGCGCTCTCAATAGGGCTTTGATTCGGCCATCAAGCTCGTATAGGGTGGCGTTTTTACCCACCAGGGAGTTGGCCATGCGTCTGAGCGCGCTTTATCGTTTTCCATTGAAATCCGGCAAGGGCGAGCCCCTCAATCAGGTCAGCCTGGACAAGCTGGGACTGGACGGTGATCGACGCTGGATGCTGGTGGACGAAGCCAGTGGGCGCTTTCTGACCCAGCGCGCGGTCGCCAAAATGAGTCAGCTGTCGGCGTTGTGGAATGCCGGCGGCGGCTTGACCCTCAGTGCCCCGGGTCATTCACCGATCGATATTGCGTTGCCTGACGGCGAGGCCGATCTGCGCGGGGTGACCATCTGGCGCGACACCTTGCGCGTCCCCGATGCCGGCGATGCGGCGGGTGCCTGGGTCAGTGAGTTCATCGGCAAGCCAACGCGTCTGGTGCAAGTGCCGCTTGATCGCGCGCGGACCACCCAGGCCGGCTATGGCAAGGACGATGATCAGGTGGCGTTTGCCGATGGCTTTCCGTTATTGCTGATTGGTCAGGCGTCGCTGGAAGACTTGTCGAGCAAGGTCGGGCGGCCGCTGGAGATGTTGCGTTTCCGGCCCAATCTGGTGATCGAGGGCAGTGAAGCGTATGCCGAAGATAGCTGGAAACGCATCCGCATTGGCGATGTCGAGTTCCGCGTGGTCAAGTCCTGCTCACGCTGCATTCTGACCACCATCGACCCGCAGACCGGCGAACGCAGCGAAGATCGTGAACCGCTGGCCACATTGCAGAAATACCGCACCGAGGCCGACGGCGCGATGTTCGGGCAGAATCTGGTCAACGACGGCAATGGCCGGCTTGAAGTCGGCATGCCCGTGACGATTCTCGAATAAAAGCCCTTCAAAATAAAAAATGCCCGCGTCCAAGGACACGGGCATTTTTTTGTCGCTGTGAAAATCCGGGGGTTTAGCCGCGGTATTCGCACAGGTAAGCGGTGTCGACGGCCACTTTCAGCTGGAATTTGCTGTTGGCGGGTACGTTGAACTGGCTGCCGGCGGCGAAGGTTTCCCAGGTGTCGCTGTCAGGCAGTTTGACGGTCAGGGCGCCGGACACCACGTGCATGATTTCACGCTGGCTGGTGCCGAATTCGTATTCGCCCGGTGCCATGACGCCGATGGTCGCTGGACCTTCAGCGGTGCCAAAGGCGATCGACTTGACGGTGCCGTCGAAGTACTCGTTGACTTTAAACATGGGCGGTTCCTCGAAAAGGGCTAAAAAGGGCCGGCCAGTATGCACAAGGTGTCGATAGGCGTCACCTCCTGCACTCAAGGATTAGCGGGGAAAATCAGCGGTAACAAACGCGCAGTATTGCGCGCGTCTTCCAGTGCTCGATGCTGCTGACCGTTGAACTGCAGGCCCGCCAGTTGCAGGGCCCCGTTGAGCCCCAGCGGGCGCTCCAGCCGACAAGCCTTGGCGAAGCGTTGCTTGAGGTTCATGTGCGGCACTCGGCTCAGGGCGCTGTCGAGTTGCAGGCGCTGCCAGTCCTGAAGCAGTTGTTTGCGGTCGTAATCGCCCCAACTGGCCCAGCCTTCCAGGCTCGCGTGATGTTGGGCGAGCCAGCGCTCGAACAACGGCCAGATGTCGGTGAGCGGCTGTGAGGCATCGATATTGGCCTGGGTGATGTGGGTCAGTTCCCGGCAAAACGGCGTCAGCAAGGGCCGGCGCAACGGGCGCACGAAGCACTGGAAGTGATCCAGTTCCTGGCCCTTGCGGTCCACGAGGGTGGCACCGATTTCGATGATTTCCATTTCCGTGACTGGCCAGCCGCCCTCATCGGTGGTGGCTTCCAGATCAATGACCAACCAGTGAGGCATCGCAGGGTTCCTGGTATCCGCGTCCTGATAGGGCTTGAGCGTAGCCAAACCCGGCGGATCCGCCTAGCGGCTTATTCGACCTCTAACAAAATCTGACGATTTTTAACCTGATCGCCGACCCTGACCTGCAAGCGTTTAAGCACTCCGTCAATCCCCGATTTGAGCGGATGCTCCATTTTCATTGCTTCGAGCACCACCAATAGCTGGCCTTTGCTGACCGGGCTGCCCTCATTGACCAGTACGTCGACGATCGCCCCGTCCATTGGCGCCTTGAGCGTGCCGGAACTGACATTAGCCTGGCTGCTGACCAGTGCCTGGGTCCGATCGACCAGCCGCAGGCTGCCGGGGCGCGTGAACAACCACAGTTGCCCGGCCTCGAGGCGATAGGCATGGCGTTGGCGGATGCCGTCGATTTCCAGCGTGGCCCAGTGGTCGTCGCACTGGATAACCTTCAATTCAAGGGTGCGAGCGCCGACCTGAATGCGGCAAGGTTCGCCAGATTCAGCGTTCAATTCCACCGGCCAGTCCTGATCCTCCAGGCCGATTCGGTAGTGCAAAGGCACGCTGGCGTTGTTGCGCCAACCGGCCAGCGGGACGCGGTGAGCCTGCGCTGAAGCCTGATAAAACAGCGCCGCAGCGATGGCCAGTTCTTCGGCGCTCGGCAAATGGGGATGCAGATAGGGATGATCGACGAAGTGCGTGGGGATGAACCCGGTGCTGAACTCGCCACTGATGAACTGTGGATGTTCCAGCAGACAGGCGAGCAAGCGCTGATTGCTTTGCACGCCCAGCAGCACGCTGTCCTGCACCGCCCGCAACAACTTGCGCCGGGCTTCTTCGCGGGTGGCGCCGTGGGCGATGAGCTTGCCCAGCATCGGGTCATAAAACGGACTGACAGACTGGCCCTCGATCAAGCCATGGTCGATCCGCACACCGCCCGGCAACGCAGGTTCCCAGGCTGCGATTCGCCCGGTTTGCGGCAGAAATCCTTGGGCTGGGTCTTCGGCATACAGACGCACTTCCATGGCATGGCCGTTGAGCTGAACCTGCTCCTGTTGCAACGGCAGTGGCAGTCCTTCGGCCACGTGAAACTGCCAGGCCACCAGATCGAGGCCGGTGATCAGCTCTGTCACCGGGTGTTCCACTTGCAGCCGGGTGTTCATCTCCAGAAAGTAAAACTGCCCGCGAGCATCCAGCAGGAACTCCACAGTGCCGGCGCCGACATAATTCACCGCGCGCCCCGCCTTGAGCGCAGCTTCGCCCATGGCCTGGCGCAACTCGGCGGTCATTACCGGGCAGGGCGCTTCTTCGATGATTTTCTGGTGGCGACGCTGGATCGAACAATCGCGCTCACCAAGGTAGATCAGGTTGCCGTGCTGATCGCCGAACACCTGAACCTCGACGTGACGCGGGTCGATCAAGGCTTGCTCGAGGATCAGTTCGTCGCTGCCAAACCCATGCCGCGCCTCGGAGCGTGCGGTGCGAATCTGCTCCAGCAACTCTTCAGCGCTGTGCACCAGGCGCATGCCACGACCGCCGCCGCCGGCACTGGCCTTGATCATCAGCGGATAGCCGATGCGTTCGGCTTCACGGCCGAAGGTCGCGTCGTCCTGTTCGCTGCCCTGATAGCCTTTGATGCAGGGCACGCCCGCTTTGATCATGGCGAGTTTCGACAGACGTTTGCTGCCCATCAGTTCAATGGCCTCGGGGCTCGGGCCGATGAAGATGATGCCGGCCTGTTGGCAGGCGCGGGCGAATTCTGCGTTTTCCGAGAGGAAGCCGTAACCGGGGTGGATCGCATCGGCACCGGTGCGCCGGGCGGCGTCGATGATTGCCGGGATGTTCAGGTAAGACTGCTGCACCGAGGCCGGGCCGATGTTCACGGCTTCGTCGGCCATCTGCACATGCAAGGCATCGGCGTCGGCGTCGCTGAATACTGCAACGGTGCGGTAGCCCAGCGCTTGCGCAGTGCGCTGGATGCGGCAGGCGATTTCACCGCGGTTGGCGATCAGGATTTTGCTGAAGGCGGGCATGGGTTATTCCCTTGGTTTTTGCGGTGAATGTGAGGGCCTCTTCGCGGGCAAGCCTCGCTCCTACGGACTGCGTGATACCCCTGTAGGAGCGAGGCTTGCCCGCGAAGCTCTTAAATCGCCCAACCCGGTTTTCGCTTTTGCACAAAGGCCATCGTCCCCTCGATCCCTTCATCCCCGGTCACTGCGTCACTGAACCACTCGGCCGCCTGATCCAGCAGGCCATCCGAGAGTTGCGCCGCACTCGCCAGCAAGAGTTTTTTGATCGCCGCATTCGCCCCCGGGGCGCAACACAACACATGGGCCAGCACCTCATCGAGGCGCTCGGCCAAGGCTTGCGGGTCATGCTCGACAAAATGCACCAATCCCATGCGCCGGGCCTGGGTGCCATCGAACCGTGCGGCGGTCAGGGCCAGTCGGCGGGCCTGGGTCAGGCCGATGCGCTGCACCACGAACGGTGCGATCTGCGCCGGCAACAGGCCGAGGCTGGTTTCCGGCAGGCCGAATTGCGCCTGATGATCGGCCATCGCGATATCGCTGACGCAGGCCAGACCGAAGCCGCCGCCAAGTACCGCGCCTTGCAGCACCGTGATGACCACTTGCGGCGCGTGCTGGGTTTCTTCCAGCAAGGCGCCGAACGCACGGTTCAATTCGCGGTAGGCCGTCTGACCCTGAGCGCGGGCATTGGCCATGTCCTTGATGTCGGCACCGGCACAAAAATGCCCGCCGGCACCGCCGATCACCAACGCGCGAACCTGCCGGTCATCGCGCACCGCCGCCAGCACCGCGCGCAGCTCGGCGACCATTTGCAGGCTCATGGCGTTGCGACTGTCGGGGCGATTGAGGGTGATGTGCAGGACGCCGTTATGCCGTTCGAGCAACAGGGTCTGGCAAACGGGAAGGGTGTTCATTTCTTTTTCCCCGGCAGGATGCCCATGAGTTTGCAGATGATCCCCAGCATGATTTCGTCGGCGCCGCCGCCGATCGACACCAGCCGCACGTCGCGGTAAGCCCGCGCCACCGGGTTGTCCCACATGAAGCCCATGCCGCCCCAATATTGCAGGCAACTGTCGCTGACTTCCCGGCCCAGTCGCCCGGCCTTGAGTTTGGCCATGGACGCCAGACGGGTGACGTCCTGGCCTTTGATGTATTGCTCGGTGGCCTGATAGACCAGCGCCCGCAGGCATTCGATTTCGGTTTGCAGTTCGGCCAGGCGGAAATGGATGACTTGATTATCGATCAGCGCATTGCCGAAGGTCTTGCGCTCCTTGCAATACTCGATGGTGCTGTCGACGCAATACTCCAGGCCTTTGATCATGTTCGCCGCGCCGAACAATCGTTCTTCCTGGAACTGCAGCATCTGCATCATGAACCCCGCGCCTTCGTGGCCGATGCGGTTGCGCTGTGGCACGCGCACGTTGTCGAAAAACACCTGGGCGGTTTCCGAGCTGCGCATGCCGAGTTTGTCCAGGTGCGAGCTGAGGCTGATGCCGGGGCTGTTCATCGGCACCATGATCAGCGACTTGTTGATGTGCGGCTTGTCATCCGAGGTGTTGGCCAGCAGGCAAATGAAATCGGCGCTCGGAGAGTTGGTGATCCACATCTTGCTGCCGTTGATCACGTAGTCGTCGCCGTCCTTGCGGGCGGTGGTTTTCAAGCCTGCTACGTCGGAGCCGGCACCGACTTCGGAGACGCCAATGCAGCCAACCTGCTCGCCGGTGATTGCCGGCCGCAGGAACTCTTCGCGCAGCTCATCGGAGCCGAAACGCGCCAGGGCCGGGGTGCACATGTCGGTCTGCACGCCGATGGACATCGGAATGCCGCCGCAATGAATGGTGCCGAACTCTTCGGCGGCCACAATCGAATAGCTGTAGTCGAGCCCCATGCCGCCGAATTTTTCCGGTTTGGAAATCCCCAGCAGACCGAGGTCGCCCGCCTTGCGGAAGATCTCATGGATCGGAAAGCGCCCAGCCTTTTCCCATTCCTCGACGTGAGGATTGATCTCGTTATCGACGAATTGGCGGACGGTGCGGCGCAGTGCTTCGTGTTCCTGGGTGAAGATCATTTTTTATTGTTCTCCTGTGATCGTTCCCACGCTCTGCGTGGGAATCAGCCTTAGACGCTCCGCGTCATCAAAAACGGGCTACGCCGAAACTGTTGGATTGCAGCGAACGAACTTCGGCCTCATGGCAGATGTCCAGCAAGTACCCGAGCAACGTGCGGGTGTCCCGCGGATCGATCAGCCCGTCGTCCCATAGATTGGCGCTGCCATACAACGCGGTGGACTGGCTGTCGAGCTTCTGCGCGGTGACTTGTTCCAGCATGTCGAGCATTTTCGGGTCGGGCACCAACCCGTCCTTGAGCTGTTTGGCTTCGGTGACGATCCGCAGCACTTTGCCGGCCTGAGCGCCGCCCATCACCGCGGTGCGGCTGTTGGGCCAGGCGAAGATGAAGCGCGGGTCGAGGCCACGACCGCACATTGCGTAGTTGCCAGCGCCGTAGGAACCGCCGACGACGATCGTCAGTTTGGGCACTCGGGCATTGGCCACCGCTTGAATCATTTTCGCGCCGTGCTTGATCACCCCTTGTTGTTCCGACTCGGTGCCGACCATGAAACCGGTGGTGTTGTGGAAAAACAGCAGGGGCGTCTGGCTCTGGTCGCAGAGCTGAATGAACTGTGCAGCCTTGCTCGCACCTTTGGGCGTAATCGGGCCGTTGTTGCCGATGAAGCCGCAGGCTCGACCCTGAATCTGCAAATGCCCGCAGATCGTTTGCTGGTCGAACTCGCCCTTGAATTCGAGGAAGTTCGACGCGTCGGCAATCCGGGCGATGATTTCGCGCACGTCGTAGGGCTTTTTCGGGTCATCCGGGATCAGCCCCAGCAGTTCGTCGATGGGGTAGAGCGGTTCTTCCCACCGACGTTCGGGTAACCATGGCAACTGATCGTTCCACGGCAACAGGCTCATGATCTCGCGCACCTGGCGCACGCCATCGGCATCGTTCTCGGCCAGGTATTCGGCGGTGCCGGCGGTTTGCGCGTGCATCTGGGCGCCGCCCAGTTCTTCATCGGTAGCGACTTCACCGGTGGCGGCCTTGAGCAGCGGCGGCCCGGCAAGAAACAGCTTGGCTTTGCCGCGCACCACCACCACGTAATCCGACAACCCCGGTTGATACGCGCCGCCCGCGGTGGCCGAGCCATGGACCACGGTAATTTGTGGCAAGCCCATGGCCGACATCCGCGCCTGATTGGCAAAGCTGCGCGCGCCTTCGACGAAAATCTCCGCCGCGTAATTGAGGTTGGCGCCTCCGCTTTCCGCGAGGGTGATTACCGGCAATTTGTTTTCCATGGCGATCTGTTGCAGGCGCAGGGATTTTTTCAAACCGCTGGGGGAAATGGTTCCGCCCTTGATCGCGCTGTTGTTCGCCACCACCAAAACCCGCACGCCGGACACGTAACCGATCCCGGCGATCAAACCGCCGCCGGCCGAGCTGCCGTCCTTGTCGTCGTGCAGCTTGTAGCCGGCCAGGCTCGCCAGTTCGAGGAACGGCGCGCCGGGGTCAAGCAGCAGGTTAAGTCGCTCCCGGGGCAGCAGTTGCCCGCGCTTGTCGAACCTGGGCTTGGCTTCGGCGGCTTTGCTCAGCAGGTTCTGTTCGAGCTGGCGGACCTGCTCAATGCCGGCCAGCATGGCCGCACGGTGACGGGCGAACGATTCGCTGAACGGGTCTACCTGGGACTGGATGACCGGCATGGTTATTCCTTGTCCTTGGATTCATCTGGTTTGGAGACGTCTGGTTTGGAGGCGTCAGGTTTGGACGCGTCGGGTCTGAGTACTTCGGGTAAATAGGCGCGGTGAAAACCGTTGTAGGAATGACTGTTCTGCGCCTTGTGCATTGGCCAGGCCCGCCCGCCGAGGCTGGCGGCGCCGTCGATGCGCAACGTGCTGCCGCTGACAAAAGCGGCTGCCGGGCTGAGCAGGAAAACAATCGCCGCGCTGATTTCCGATTCGGTGCCGATGCGCTTGAGCGGTACGTGTTCGCACAGGGTCGGGATTACGGCCCGGAACGCACCTTCGTAGGTGTCCATGCCGCTGGAAGCGACCCAGCCTGGCGCGACGGCGTTGACCCGCACGCCGGCATAGCCCCATTCAAACGCGGCGGTCTTGGTGAAGTTGTCCATGCCCGAGCGCGCCGCGCCCGAGTGACCCATGCCGGGCATGCCGCCCCACATGTCGGCGAGCATGTTGACGATGGCGCCGCCGTGCTTGCTCATGGACTGATTGAACACCTCACGGGCCATCAGAAAACCGCCCACCAGGTTGGTGCGCAGTATGGTTTCGAACCCTTTCTGATTGATCGACGCCAGGGGCGAGGGGTACTGCCCGCCGGCATTGTTGACCAGCCCATGAATCGGCCCGTGTTTGCGGATCAGTTCGCTGACCAATTGCGTGACGGCGTCTTCATCGCGGATATCGCAGACCTGCCAGCTGGCTTTCCCCCCGTCTTCAGTGATTTCGGTGGCGACCTTTTTCAGTTTCTCGGCATTACGCCCCACCAGCAGCACCTGCGCGCCGAGGGCTGCGAGCTCATGGGCGGTGCAACGGCCAATGCCGCTGCCGCCACCGGTGACGATGATGTTCTGGCCAGCGAACAGGTCGGGTTTGAAAATCGAGTCATAAGCCATGGGCGACGGTCCTCTAGTTGACCTGATCAGCAATGTGCTGCGGCACCGGAATCTGGATCTCCAGCAGTTGTTGGGCGAACGCCTTGCCTTGCGGATCGATCCGCAGGCTGGCCACGCCACCGCCGCCGAGCGCGTTCTCCAGAAGAAAATTAAAGCTCTGAGTGCCGGGTAAATACCAGCGTTCGACACGTCCGTGGATCGGGTCGAGGACATGGCTCATCCAGTCGACCATCACCTCAGGTGTCAGCGCCTCGGCGATCCATGGCAGGTAGTCGGGATGGCGGGCCATGACGCCGATGTTGCTGTGATTGCCCTTGTCGCCTGAGCGCGCCACGGCGAGTTTGATCAGGGCTACGCTGGCGTCGGCGCGCTCGGTGGGTTGGGGTGGATCGAACGGTAGCGGCAAGTCATCCGGGTCGAGTACATCGAGGGCGGGCAGGGCGCACGGGTGGCGCTCACCGGCGAGGTCGACTTGCAGGGTGCAGGCCGTTTTGTCGATCAGGAATGAAAACAGCCGAATCAGCGGGTACACCGTCGGCCGCCCGCCGACGATCCCGGTCAACCCCGGCGCCATGCCGGTGGCGGCTTGGGCGATTTCCCGGGAAAACAGAACCAAGGCCTGTTTGCTTGGGTGGCGCACGGCGAGTTTGATCACCACTTCGCGGCTGTCCTGGCGCTGGCCGTGGGGGCCATAAGTCGCTTCGCTGCCCAGCAACTCAATGTTCACTTCGCTGTAGGGCGCCCAGCCGCGCTGGCTGAACATTTCCGAGGTTTTGTTGATGATCGCCTGGCTGACCCGTCGGGCCTTGGCCACGGCATCGATCCCGGCGATCAGGCAACTGGCGGTGCAGCGGAAACCGTCCGGATACGTGGCGCTGACTTTATAGTGATCGGTCGGCGGCAAGCCTTTTGCGCCATGCACCTGTACCGCGTTTTTGCCTTGCTGCACGAGTTTGACCTGACTGAAATCGCACACCACGTCGGGCAGCAAATAGGCCTGCGGGTCGCCGATTTCATACAGCATCTGCTCGCCAACGGTCAGGGGCGTAACCAGGCCGCCGGAACCATCGGGTTTGCTGACGATAAACTGGCCGTCGGCGCCGACTTCGACGATCGGAAAACCGATGTGTTCGTAATCGGGCACGTCGTGCCAATCGGTGAAATTGCCGCCGGTGCACTGGGCGCCACATTCAATGAGGTGCCCGGCCAATGCAGCCTGGGCGAGTTTGTCGTAGTCGTGCCACGACCAGTCGAACTCATGCACCAGCGCGGCGCTGACCACGGCGCTGTCGACCACGCGCCCGGTAATCACAATGTCGGCGCCCAGGCGCAGGGCTTCGACGATGCCCGGCGCGCCGAGGTAGGCGTTGGTCGATACGCACATCGGCGGCAGGGGCGTACCACTGAACATCTCATGCAGGCCAAGGCTGCTCAGGTGTTTGAACTGCGGCTGCAGATCGTCACCCGACAGCACGGCAATCTTCAGCGTCACCCCGGCCTTGTCGCAAGCCGCTTGCAGGGCAGCGGCGCAAGCTTGTGGATTGACGCCGCCGGCATTGCTGATGACGCGGATCTTCTGCTCCGCGAGCTGGTTGAGGAGGGGACTGAGGACTTCGATGAAGTCGCTGGCGTAGCCGGCCGCCGGATCTTTCATCCTCGCCCCGGCCATGATCGACATCGTGATCTCGGCCAGATAATCGAACACCAGGTAGTCCAGCCGCCCGCCTTCCACCAGTTGCTCGGCGGCGGTCGAGGTGTCGCCCCAGAATGCGCTGGCGCACCCGATGCGGATTGTTTTAGGCGCAGTCAATTCCATAACCACCTCCGACAGAAGTGCTTTGAGACTACCAAGCAAGCGCTTGGTTTGTAAACGGCTGAAATATCTTCTGCCCAAGCGCTTGCTTGGTCGCCCCCGCCAGCTTAAATTGCCCGCGCAACCCTGCTGTTTTAGCGGCCAGCGGCGCAATTGATTGATCGACTGTAGGAGAGAACGGGTGGACGAGCAAAAAGCCCTGAGGGTGATGCGCGAATTGGTCGACAGCGGCCAATTGACCGACCCGGACAGCGCCCGCGGCAAACTGCTGCAAGTGGCCGCTCACCTGTTTCGTAATAAAGGTTATGAACGTACCACCGTGCGTGACCTGGCCAGTGCGGTGGGTATTCAGTCAGGCAGTATTTTTCATCACTTCAAAAGCAAGGATGAGATCTTGCGGGCAGTGATGGAGGAGACCATTCGCTACAACACCGCGTTGATGCGTGCAGCCCTGGCCGAGGCCGGCAGTGTGCGCGAGCGGGTTTTGGCGCTGATTCGCTGCGAATTGCAGTCGATCATGGGCGGCAGCGGCGAGGCCATGGCGGTGCTGGTATATGAGTGGCGTTCGCTGTCAGCGGAAGGTCAGGCGCAAGTTTTGGCGCTGCGTGATATTTATGAAGACATCTGGTTGCAGGTGCTGGGCGAAGCCAAGGACGCCGGTTTTATCCGTGGCGACGTGTTCATCACCCGCCGTTTCCTGACGGGCGCGTTATCCTGGACCACCACCTGGTTTCGTGCCGATGGCAGCATGAGTCTCGATCAATTGGCCGATGAGGCGTTGATTCTGGTGCTTGAAGAACGGCAGTAAGCCGTCTATCTCGGCAAGAAACTGGCTAAGTCGGCGAAACCGCCTAGCTTGAATACATTGATGGATATTTTTTTCGGGGAGTAGGCTGTTTTGATGTCTTCACCAATTCGAACAGTGTCTCGGCTTTTGCTGGCGGCGCTTGCAGTGTGCTGCGTGTTGCCATCTCAGGCTGCGCAACAGGTGCGGGTCGGTGCCGCGCATTTTCCACCCTACACCGTGCGCCCGGAGAACGGTGCCGACACCGGTCTGCTGCCGCAACTGGTGGAAGCCTTGAATCAGTTGCAAACCGATTATCAGTTTGTACTGGTACCGACCTCGATTCCCCGGCGTTTCAACGACTTCAAGGAAGGCCGGGTCGATATGGCTATTTTCGAAAACCCGGACTGGGGCTGGAAGGAGATCCCGCACACCCTCGTCGACATGGGGCTGGAAGATGCAGAAATCTTTGTCGCGCAGAAGCAACCCGGTCGCGATGAGAATTACTTCAAGGACCTGACGGGCAAGCGTCTGGCGCTGTACAGCGGCTATCACTACGAGTTTGCCAATTTCAATGCCGATCCCAAGTATCTGGCCGACGCCTACAAGGCCACGCTGACCTATTCCCATGACAGCAACTTGCTGATGGTGCTGCGCGGGCGGGCGGACATTGCCTTGGTGACACGTTCGTACCTGAGCGATTACCTGCTGCGTAACGAGAAAGTCGGCGAGCAATTGCTGGTGTCGCAACGGATCGATCAGGTCTATCACCATTACGCGCTGATTCGCCCGCAGGCGCCGATTACTGGCGAAGCATTCGGCAAGTTGCTGCAAGGCCTGCGAGACAATGGGCAGATGCTGAAGATTTTCGATCCCTACAAAATTGCCCTGGTGCCGGTGCGCAAGCTCTGAATCGTGCCCCTGATTAGTGCCATGAGACGAGCATTTGGCGACTGCGCTTAAATTTCCAGCCCCGGCTCACGTCACATCGTTGAACTGTCGACGATTACCGTGAGCCCCACCCATGTCCAATCTGAATGACCTGACCACCCTGGCCTTGCCGTCAGGCAACTGTCTTGTAGCCGATGAAACCGCCAGCCGCCTGAGCCTCAGCCTGCAAGGGCAACCGTTGATCGAGCTGCGGCTGACCCGCGAGCCGCAATTGCATCTGCGGCTGGAGGAGCGTTTCGGCCGTACTGACGGCCAGGCATTCTGGGCGGCTTGCTATTGGCTGTTTGCCCGTGACGCGGCGTGTCAGCGTCTGACCTGGCAACTCGATGACGTGCCCACCGAAGCCTTGCTCAGCGGATTGCTGATCGCGACCGAAGTCACCGGCCAGTATCGCTGCGAACGCACGCTGTTCTGGCAATTGCCTCAGCCTTGGCTGGGTGAGTCGCGCACCGGCAGCTATCCGCAGCAAATGGTCATCAGTAGCGGCAAGCGCCATCCATTGCGGGCGGTGAAACCCCGTGGCGAGGTGTATCGACGCTTCGACGCACGGCTCGGTGCGTGGGTTTCCCTGCGCACGGTAGAAATCGAGCATGACCTGGCGCGTTTCAACCGCTGGCAGAACAGCCCGCGGGTGGCGAGTTTCTGGCAGGAGGAGGGCAGTCTCGAGAAGCATCGCGAATACCTGAGCAAGCTCGAAGCCGACCCGCATACCTTGACGCTGATCGGCTGCTTCGATGATCAGCCGTTTGCCTATTTCGAAGCCTACTGGGCCAAGGAAGATCGCATTGCGCCGTTCTACGATGCCGGTGATTACGACCGTGGCATTCACATGCTGGTGGGCGAAGAACATCACCGCGGGCCGCACAAGGTGGCGAGCTGGCTATCGGCGCTGGTGCATTACCTGTTTCTCGATGATCCACGCACTCAACGGGTGGTCGCCGAGCCTCGCGCCGATAACGCGAAGATGATCGGGCATATGCACAATCAGTGTTTCCACTGCGAAAAAGAGTTCGACTTCCCGCACAAGCGCGCGGCGCTGATGGTGTTGGGGCGTGAGCGGTTTTTTGATCGGTGTTCGTTGGCTTGATGCGTAAGGCTCAAGGTCTGTTGCGGGCTTGAGTCAGTCTTCGCGGGCAAGCCTCGCTCCTACAGTGTTGTGTCGTTCACAAATAATGTAAGCGACACAACACTGTAGGAGCGAGGCTTGCCCGCGAAGCTTTTAACGGCGCGCGAAGGTATCCGCACGATTGCCCGACACTTTGCGGCAATGCACCAGCGCATCACGAATCATGAAGTTCACCAAGGTTGGCGAGACGCCGAGTTCCTTGGCGATGTCTTTTTGCGGTACGCCGTGCAGGCGGTACATCTCGAAGGCGTAACGGGTGCGGCTGGGCAACTCCGTCAGCGCATCGGCAATGTTTTCCAGGGTCGAGAAGTTCATGTGCGAGGTTTCCGGCGAAGCGCCCTGAATCACCACGTTCAGACCTTCCTCTTCCGGGCCCGAATACTTCTGCTCCAGCGCCTGCTTGCGGTAATGGTCGATCGCCAGGTTGCGCACGATCTGGAACAGATAGCTGAGCTGCGCCTTGATTGACGACGTGATCTGCGGCGCCGATTGCAGCCGGAAGAACGCATCCTGCACCACGTCTTCGGCGCGTGATCGGCAACCGGTGATGCGGGCGGCAATCTTGACCAGAATCAGTCGGTTGTCGACGAAGGCCTGAAGTAGCGGTGAATCGCACCTGCTTGTGGATACTTGTTCCGTCATTGGAAATCACCTTGCTGCAAATAGGGTCGTGGGACGACAAGTGGGTCGGAGTCGTCCTACACATCGAGCGACAAATTAGGATGAATGATAATGATTGTCAATTGAGAAAGAGAATTAATGCGTCACAAAAAAGCACAGTGAGAACGGCGACACGCTGACTCACCTACCTGACTGCAAGCCTGCCGGCGCTCAAGCCTGGCGACTAATTATTTCAAGACTTCATCCGTTCTCATTGGTGAATGGCTGCGGGCACAAGCCCCGGCCAAACCAGCATTCCCAAGCCTTGCGCGGTCGGCGAAGACCGCGTCCTGCATGCCCATGAACGGGCGTGACGTACGAAAACCGATTCCACTTGCAAGCCGAATTCAGGCAGGAAACCTCATGACCGACGCGTTCGAACTCCCTAGCACACTGGTCCAAGCCCTTCAGCGCCGTGCGGCCCTGACGCCGGACCGGGTGGCCTTGCGTTTTCTCGCCGAAACCCAGGATCAGGCTGTGGTGCTCAGTTATCGTGAGCTCGACCAACGGGCGCGAACCATTGCCGGCGCGTTGCAGGCCGAGGCTGCGTTTGGCGATCGCGCGGTGTTGCTGTTTCCCAGCGGCCCGGATTACGTCGCGGCGTTTTTTGGCTGTCTGTACGCCGGCGTGATCGCGGTGCCAGCCTATCCGCCTGAATCGACCCGTCGTCATCACCAGGAACGTCTGCTGTCGATCATTAGCGATGCCGAGCCGCGCTTGCTGCTGACCAGCGCCGACCTGCGCGACGCGTTACTGCAAATCGACGAGGCGCCGCCGCTGCTGTGTGTCGACACCCTCGACAGCGCCTTGGCCGAACGCTGGGTCGCGCCGGACTTGCACGGCGACCACATCGCCTTCCTGCAATACACCTCCGGTTCCACTGCGTTGCCTAAAGGCGTGCAAGTCAGTCACGGCAACCTGGTGGCCAACGAACTGCTGATTCGCCACGGATTCGGCATCGATCTGAACCCTGATGACGTGATCGTCAGCTGGCTGCCGCTGTACCACGACATGGGCTTGATCGGCGGCCTGTTGCAGCCGATTTTCAGCGGCGTGCCGTGCGTGTTGATGTCGCCGGCGTACTTCCTCGGTCGGCCAGTGCGCTGGCTAGAGGCGATCAGCGAATACGGCGGCACCATCAGCGGCGGGCCGGACTTCGCCTATCGACTGTGCAGCGAACGGGTCAGCGAATCGGCGCTGGAACGCCTCGACCTGAGTGGCTGGCGCGTGGCGTATTCCGGTTCCGAACCGATTCGCCTCGACACCCTGGAACGCTTCGCCGAGAAATTCGCTGCGTGTGGCTTTACCTCGGACAGCTTCATGGCCTCTTACGGCCTGGCGGAAGCCACGTTGTTCGTTGCCGGCAGCCCGCGCGGCCAGGGCATTCCATCGTTGCGCGTGGATGATCAGGCGCTCGCGCAGAACCGAGCCGAACCGGGCGATGGCAGTCCGATCATGAGCTGCGGCATCAGCCAGCCGGATCACGCGGTGCTGATTGTCGATTCCGTATCGCTCGAAGAACTCGCCGATAACGCGATCGGTGAAGTCTGGGCTACCGGGCCGAGCATCGCCCATGGCTACTGGCGCAACCCCGAAGCCACGGCCAAAACGTTCGTCCAGCACGCCGGTCGCACCTGGCTGCGCACTGGCGACCTGGGCTTTATGCGTGATGGTGAGCTGTTCATCACCGGGCGCCTGAAAGACATGCTGATCGTTCGTGGTCATAACCTTTATCCGCAGGACATCGAGCAGACCATCGAGCGTGAAGTGGAGATGGTGCGCAAAGGTCGCGTGGCCGCGTTCGCGGTCAACCTCGAAGGGCAGGAAGGCATCGGCATCGCCGCGGAAATCAGCCGCAGCGTGCAGAAAATCCTGCCGCCCGAGGCGCTGATCAAAGCCATCCGTCAAGCGGTGGCCGAGGCGTATCAGCAAGCACCGAGCGTGGTGGTATTGCTCAATCCGGGGGCGCTGCCGAAGACGTCCAGCGGCAAGTTGCAACGCTCGGCGTGCCGCAATCGCCTGGCCGATGGCAGCCTCGACAGCTATGCGCTGTTCCCGTCGGCAGACATCGCAAACTCATCTGAAAGCGAATCGGGCTCTGAGCTGCAAACCTTGATCGGCAATATCTGGTGCCAGCAGCTAAGCGTCAAACAGGTCAACGCCGATGATCACTTCTTCCTGCTCGGCGGCAACTCCATCGCCGCCACTCAAGTGGTCGCGCGCCTGCGTGAAGAGCTGGGGCTGGAGCTGAACCTGCGCCTGTTGTTCGAAGCACCAACCCTTTGCGCATTCGCTGCGGCGATCGCCCGGCAACAACAGGATGGCGGCCAGGCTCAAGGTGCGATCACCACGCTGTCGCGCAGCGACGCCATGCCGCAATCCCTGGCACAAAACCGTCTGTGGATCACCTGGCAACTCGACCCGCAGAGCAGCGCCTATAACATTCCCGGTGCCTTGCGCCTGCGCGGCGAACTGGACGAAGACGCCTTGCGCACCAGTTTCCAGCAACTGATCGAGCGTCACGAATCCCTGCGCACGCGGTTTTTCGAGCGTGATGGCGTAGCCCTGCAACAGGTCATTGCTGCCGGCGAATTCAACCTGCAAGTAATCGATATCAGCGACCTGCCAGACGCCGAGCGTGAAGCCCGCGCGCAGCAAATCCGCGAGGATGAAGCCCGCACCCGGTTCGATCTGGAAAAAGGCCCGCTGCTGTCGGTGACCCTGGTGCGCCTCGGCGATGAAGGCCATCAACTGCTGGTGACGATGCACCACATCATCGCCGACGGCTGGTCGATGAACGTGCTGATCGACGAATTCTCGCGCCTGTATGCGGCAGCCTCTCAAGGCCAGACCGCCAGCCTTCCAGCGTTGCTAACTCAATACGCCGACTACGGCAGCTGGCAGCGTCAGTGGTTGGCGCAAGGGGAGGGCGAGCGTCAACTCGCTTACTGGAAAGCGCAGTTGGGCGTTGATCATCCGACCCTGAGCCTGGCCACCGATCATCCGCGCTCGACGCAACACACTTACAGCGCAGCCCGTCACACGCGGCGTTTGGACAAGCGTCTGAGCGATGCCATTCGCCAGACCGCCCAGGCCCATGAATCGACGCCGTTCATGCTGCTGCTCGCGGCATTCCAGAGCCTGCTGCATCGCTACAGCGGTCAACGCGACATCCGCATCGGCGTGCCGAATGCCAACCGTCCGCGTCTGGAAACCCAAGGGCTGATTGGCTTTTTCATCAACACCCAGGTGCTGCGCGCCGAGGTGGATTCGCGACTGCCGTTCGTTGAGTTGCTGGCGCAAACCCGTAAAGCCGCATTGGGCGCGCAAGCGCATCAGGACCTGCCGTTCGAACAATTGCTCGAAGCCTTCCCCCAGGCCCGCGAGCAGGGCTTGTTCCAGGTGATGTTCAACCATCAGCAACGGGATCTCACTGCACTGCGTCGCTTGCCGGGACTGCTCGTCGAAGAGCTGCCGTGGCACAGTCGCGAAGCCAAGTTCGATCTGCAACTGCACAGCGAAGAAGACCGCAATGGTCGCCTGAGCTTGTCGTTCGACTACGCCAGCGAGCTGTTCGCCGCCGCGACCATCGAGCGCCTGGCCGAGCATTTCAGCAACCTGCTGCGAGCCATTTGTGAGCAACCGAAAACCGCCATCGGCGACCTGCAACTGCTAACCCCGAGTGAGCACGATCAGCAATCCGCCTGGAGCGCCGCACCCTGCACCCCGGCCAGTCAATGGCTGCCGGAGTTGCTCAACGAACAAGCGCGCCAGACCCCGGAGCGCACCGCGCTGCTGTGGGACGGCGGCAGCCTGAATTTTGCCGAACTGCACGCCCAGGCCAACCGCTTGGCGCATTACCTGCGCGACAAAGGCGTCGGCCCGGACGTGTGCGTGGCCATCGCCGCCGAGCGTTCGCCGCAGTTGTTGATTGGCTTGCTGGCGATCATCAAGGCCGGCGGCGCTTATGTGCCGCTGGACCCGGATTACCCGGCCGAGCGCCTGGCCTACATGCTCAGCGACAGTGGCGTCGAGTTGCTGCTGACCCAAACCGGGTTGCTCGACCGCCTGCCGGCCACCGACGGCGTCAGCGTGATTGCTATGGACGCCCTGCATCTGGAGAACTGGCCAAGCCATGCGCCCGGTCTGCACCTGCACGGCGACAACCTGGCCTACGTGATTTACACCTCCGGTTCCACCGGTCAGCCGAAGGGCGTTGGCAATACGCATGCAGCCCTTGCCGAGAGGTTGCAGTGGATGCAAGCCACCTACCGTCTGGACCAAACCGATGTGCTGATGCAAAAAGCGCCGATCAGTTTCGACGTGTCGGTGTGGGAGTGCTTCTGGCCGCTGATCACCGGGTGCCGCCTGCTGATCGCCGGCCCCGGTGAGCATCGCGATCCTCATCGCCTTGCGCAACTGGTCCAGCAGTTCGGCGTGACCACGCTGCACTTCGTACCGCCGTTGCTTTCCTTGTTCATTGATGAACCGCTCAGCGCCGACTGCACCAGCCTGCGCCGGCTGTTCTCCGGCGGCGAAGCCTTGCCCACGGAACTGCGCAACCGGGTGCTGGAACACCTGCCAGCGGTGCAACTGCACAACCGCTACGGCCCGACCGAAACCGCGATCAACGTCACTCACTGGCACTGCACAACCGCCGATGGCGAGCGCTCGCCGATTGGCCGGCCATTGGGCAACGTGCTGTGCCGCGTGCTCGACAGTGACCTCAATCCGGTACCGGCCGGTGTGCCGGGTGAGTTGTGCATCAGCGGTATCGGTTTGGCCCGAGGCTATCTCGACCGTCCGGCGCTGACCGCCGAACGCTTTGTGGTCGATCCGCTGGGCGAGCAGGGCGCACGTCTGTACCGCACCGGTGACCGTGCGCGCTGGACCGCCGACGGCGTGATCGAATACCTCGGACGTCTCGATCAGCAAGTCAAACTGCGTGGTTTTCGTGTCGAGCCGGAAGAAATCGAAGCGCGTCTGTTGGCGCAGGCTGGCGTCGCCCAAGCGGTGGTGCTGGTGCGCGAAACGGCGGCGGGCGGACAGTTGATCGGTTACTACACCGCCACTGAAACCAGCGAAACCATCGATGCTCAAACCACGCGCCTGAAAACCGCGCTGGCGGCTGAGCTGCCGGAATACATGGTTCCGGCGCAACTCATGCGTCTGGATGAAATGCCCCTGAGCCCAAGCGGCAAACTCGACCGTCGCGCCTTGCCGGAACCTCAGTGGCAAATCCGCGAACATGTCGAACCGGTCACTGCCCTTGAACAACAAATCGCCGGTATCTGGCGCGAGGTGCTGGGCCAAACGCAGATCGGCCTGCGCGACGACTTCTTCGCCCTCGGCGGCCATTCTTTGCTGGCCACGCAAATCATCTCCCGTACCCGCCAGGTCTGCGACGTCGAGTTGCCATTGCGTGCGCTGTTCGAAGCCAGTGAACTGGGCGCGTTTGCCGAACAGGTTCGCTTGATCCAGGCCAGCGGCAAAACCAACAAGCAGCCGCCGATCGAGAAGGTCGACCGCAGCCAACCGGTGCCACTGTCCTATTCCCAGCAACGGATGTGGTTCCTCTGGCAGATGGAACCGGACAGCCCGGCCTACAACGTCGGCGGCATGGCGCGGTTGCGCGGCGTGCTGGATGTCGGGCGTTTCGAAGCAGCATTGCAAGCGCTGATCATGCGTCACGAAACCCTGCGTACGACCTTCCCGAGCGTCGACGGCGTGGCCCGGCAACAGGTTCATCCAGACACCCGCCTGTGCATGGACTGGAAGGATTTCACCACGCTGGATGTCGATGGCCGCGAATGGCAGGTCCAGCAACTGGCCGATGACGAAGCCCATAAGCCTTTCGATCTGGAAACCGGACCGCTGCTGCGAGCTTGCCTGGTCAAGACTGCCGAGCAGGAGCATTACTTCGTCCTGACCCTGCACCACATCGTCACCGAAGGCTGGGCGATGGACATTTTTGCCCGGGAATTGAGCGCGCTCTACGAAGCCTTCGTCGATGATCGCGATTCGCCGCTGCAACCGCTGCCGGTGCAGTACCTGGATTACAGCGTGTGGCAGCGTCAGTGGCTGGAATCCGGCGAACGTCAGCGCCAACTCGATTACTGGACCGCGCAACTGGGCCGCGAGCATCCACTGCTGGAATTGCCGGCTGATCGTCCGCGTCCGCCGGTGCAAAGCCATCAGGGCGAACTGTTCCGTTTCGACCTGAGCGATGATCTTGCGGCGCGGGTCCGTGCCTTCAACGCAGACAACGGTCTGACCCTGTTCATGACCATGACTGCCGCCCTGGCCGTGCTGCTTTATCGCTACAGTGGCCAGACCGATCTGCGCATAGGTGCGCCGGTGGCCAACCGCATTCGCCCGGAAAGCGAAGGGCTGATCGGCGCGTTCCTCAACACCCAAGTGCTGCGTTGCCAGCTCGACGGGCAGATGTCTGTCGGCGAGTTGTTCGAGCAGGTTCGTCACACGGTGATCGAAGGCCAGTCCCATCAGGATCTGCCGTTCGATCATTTGGTGGAAGCCTTGCAGCCGCCCCGCAGTGCGGCTTACAACCCGCTGTTCCAGGTGATGTGCAATGTGCAGCGCTGGGAATTCCAGCAGAGCCGAACCCTGGCCGGGATGACGGTCGAGTACCTGGCCAACGATGCGCGAGCGACCAAGTTCGACCTCAATCTGGAAGTCACTGACCTCGACCATCGCCTCGGTTGCTGCCTGACCTACAGCACCGATTTGTTCGATGAGCCGCGCATTGCGCGCATGGCCGGGCACTGGCGCAACCTGCTGGAGGCGTTGCTCGCCGATCCACAACAACGCCTCAGCGAACTGCCGTTGCTGGAAGCCACTGAACAGCAAAACCTGCTCGACAGCCTCGGCGTCGAACCGGGCGAACATCGCCTAGACCAGTGCATTCATCACCTGTTCAGCGAGCAGGCGTTGGCACGCAAAGACGCACCGGCCCTGACGTTCGCCGGGCAAACCCTGAGCTACGCCGAGCTCGACAGTCGCGCCAATCGTCTGGCCTGGATGCTGCGCGAGCGCGGAGTCGGGCCACAGGTGCGGGTCGGTCTGGCGCTGGAGCGTTCGCTGGAGATGGTCGTCGGCCTGCTGGCGATCCTCAAGGCGGGCGGCGCCTATGTGCCGCTGGACCCGGAGTACCCGCTGGACCGCTTGCACTACATGATTGAAGACAGCGGCATCGGTTTGCTGCTCAGCGATGCGGCGATGTTCGCGGCCCTCGGTGAACTGCCGGCCAGCGTTGGCCGCTGGTGCCTGGAAGAAGACGCCGTCGAACTGGCCAATTACCCGGCCACTGAGCTGCCGTTTATCAGCCTGCCGCAACATCAGGCGTACCTGATTTACACCTCGGGCTCCACCGGCAAACCGAAAGGCGTGGTGGTGTCCCACGGTGAAATCGCCATGCACTGCTGCGCGGTGATCGAGCGCTTTGGCATGCGCCCCGATGACTGCGAATTGCACTTCTATTCAATCAACTTCGATGCCGCGACCGAGCGTCTGCTGGTGCCGCTGTTGAGTGGCGCGCAAGTTGTCCTGCGTGCGCAAGGCCAATGGGATGCGCAAGAAATCTGCGGGCTGATTCGTCGCCACAACATCAACATTCTTGGTTTCACCCCGAGCTACGGCAGCCAGTTGGCGCAATGGCTGGCGACCCTGGGCGAAACCCTGCCGGTGCGCATGTGCATCACCGGCGGCGAGGCCCTGACCGGCGAACACCTGCATCGGATTCGCGCGGCGTTCAAACCGAGCCTGTTTTTCAACGCTTACGGCCCGACTGAAACCGTGGTCATGCCGCTCGCCAGCCTGGCGCCCGAGCAATTGGAGGAGGGGCTGGGCAGCGTGCCGATCGGCAGTGTGATTGGCGCCCGCGTCGCCTACATCCTCGACGCCGATCTGGCGTTGGTGCCGCAAGGCGCGACGGGCGAGTTGTACGTCGGCGGTGCCGGCCTGGCGCAGGGATATCACCAGCGTCCCGGCATGACCGCCGAACGGTTTGTTGCCGATCCTTTTGCAGTGAACGGCGGACGTTTGTACCGGACCGGCGACCTTGTCCGTCAGCGTGCCGATGGCTTGGTGGAGTACCTGGGACGCATTGACCATCAAGTGAAGATCCGTGGTTTCCGCATCGAACTGGGAGAGATCGAAACCCGTTTGCTGGAACACGAGTCCGTGCGTGAAGCGGTGGTGCTGGCACTCGATGCGCCGAGCGGCAAGCAATTGGTCGGCTACCTGGTCACCGACGTCGCCGAACAGGATGAAGCGCAACAAACTGCATTGCGCGAAGCGTTGAAGGCGCACCTCAAATCTCAGTTGCCGGATTACATGGTGCCGACGCACTTGATCCTGCTGGCCAGCATGCCGCTGACCGCCAACGGCAAACTCGATCGTCGCGCACTGCCGGCGCCGGACCCGGAGTTGAATCGTCAGCAGTACGTGGCGCCGAGCAATGAACTTGAACTGACCCTGGCCGGGATCTGGTGCGAAGTGCTGAACGTCCAGCAGGTCGGTCTCAACGACAACTTCTTTGAACTGGGCGGCGATTCGATTTTGTCGATCCAGGTGGTCAGCCGTGCGCGGCAGCAGGGCATCCACTTCAGCCCGCGTGACCTGTTCCAGCACCAGACCGTGCAGACGCTGGCCGCCGTCGCGACCCGCACCGAGCAGATCACCGCCGAGCAAGGCCTGCTGAGCGGTGAATCGCGTCTGACGCCGATTCAGCATTGGTTCTTCGATACCGACATTCCACAGCGTCAACACTGGAACCAGGCGTTGCTGCTGGAGCCGACCGTGGCGCTCGAGCCTCATCGTCTGGAGCAAGCGCTGCTGGCGGTGATCGAACAGCACGACGCCTTGCGCCTGCGTTTCACCGAGGTTGACGGCCATTGGCAGGCCGAGCACCAGGCGGTTTCCGACGCTGCCGTGCTGTGGCAGGTGCACGTGCCGGCCATGGACAACTGCGCGGCGCTGTTCGCCGATGCCCAACGCAGCCTCGACCTTGAGCAAGGGCCGCTGATGCGGGCGCTGCTGGTCGACGATTCCGAGGGGCAACAACGGCTGTTCATTGCCATTCACCACCTGGTGGTGGACGGGGTGTCGTGGCGGGTGCTGCTGGACGATCTGCAAACGGTTTATCGTCAACTCGAGTCCCGACAGTCAGTAAAACTGCCGGCGAAAACCAGCGGCTTCAAGGACTGGGCCGCACGGTTGCAGGCTTATGCCGGCAGCGAATCCCTGCGTGAAGAATTGAGCTGGTGGCAGACGCAACTGGCCGGCCCAAGCGCTGAATTGCCCTGTGATCGGCCTCAGGGCGGTCAACAGAATCGTCACGCGCAAACCGTCAGCGTGCGCCTCGACAGCGAGCGCACCCGTCAACTGCTGCAACAGGCGCCGACGGCCTATCGCACCCAGGTCAACGACCTGCTGCTGACCGCATTGGCCCGTGTGGTGTGCCGCTGGAGCGGTCACGAATCAGCGTTGATTCAACTCGAAGGCCACGGTCGCGAAACCCTGTTCGACGAGATCGACCTGACCCGCACCGTTGGTTGGTTCACCAGCGCCTATCCGCTGCGCCTCACACCCGTGAGTGAACAGGGTGCCTCGATCAAAGCGATCAAGGAGCAACTGCGCGCCGTGCCTCACAAAGGTTTGGGTTATGGCGTGCTGCGTTATCTGGCCGATGGCCTGTGCCGTCAGACCATGGCTGCGTTGCCGGTGGCGCCGATCACCTTCAACTACCTGGGTCAGTTCGACCAGAGCTTCGGCAGTGATGCGCTGTTCCGTCCGCTGGATGAACCAGTGGGCGCGGCCCACGATCCACATGCGCCGCTGCCTAATGAGCTGAGCGTCGACAGTCAGGTCTACGGCGGTGAGTTGATACTGCGCTGGACCTTCAGCGCCGAACGTCACGATGTGCAAACCATCACCGAACTGGCAGAAGCGTATCTGGGCGAATTGCACAGCCTGATCCAGCATTGCCTGAGCGACAACGCGGGCGGCTTGACGCCGTCGGACTTCCCGCTGGCCAGACTGACTCAGCCGCAACTCGACGCATTGCCCGTCCCGGCGGCGATGATTGAAGACGTCTACCCGCTGACCCCGATGCAGGAAGGCATGCTGCTGCACACCTTGCTCGAACCGGGCACCGGCCTCTACTACATGCAGGATCGCTATCGCATCAACAGTGAGCTCGACCCGCAACGTTTCGCTCAGGCCTGGCAAGCGGTGATCGCCCGACACGAAGCCTTGCGCGCCTCGTTCTGCTGGAACGTCGGCGAAGACATGCTGCAAGTGATCCACAAACCGGGCAGCACGCCGATCGAATATCTGGACTGGAGCTCGGTTGCCGAAACCGAGCAAGAGCCGAAGTTGCAGGCGCTGCTGAAAAGCGAGCGCGAGGCCGGGTTCGATTTGCTCAACCAGGCACCGTTCCACTTGCGCTTGATCCGCGTGGGCGCGGCGCGTTACTGGTTCATGATGAGCAACCACCACATCCTCATCGATGCCTGGTGCCGTTCGCTGTTGATGAACGATTTCTTCGAGATCTACACCGCCCTCAGCGAAGGTCGCGAAGCGCAGCTGGCCGTGCCGCCGCGTTATCGCGATTACATCGGCTGGCTGCAACGCCAGAGCCTGGCCGAAGCGCGGCAGTGGTGGCAGCAGAACCTGCGAGGTTTCGAGCGCACCACCCCGATTCCGAGCGACCGGCCGTTCCTGCGTGAACATGCCGGCGACAGCGGCGGCATGATCGTCGGCGACCGCTATACCCGACTCGATGCCCGCGATGGTGCGCAACTGCGCGAACTGGCCCAGGCCCATCAGTTGACCATCAACACCTTCGCCCAAGCGGCGTGGGCGCTGGTGCTGCGTCGCTTGAGCGGCGATCGCGACGTGCTGTTCGGCGTCACGGTGGCCGGGCGTCCGGTGGAAATGCCGCAGATGCAGCGCACCGTCGGGCTGTTCATCAACAGCATCGCCCTGCGGGTGAAAATGCCCGAGGACGATCAGCGATGCAGCGTTCGGCAGTGGCTCACTGGCTTGCTCGACAGCAACATGCAGCTGCGCGAGTACGAATACCTGCCGCTGGTGAGCATCCAGGAAAACAGCGAACTGCCTAAAGGCCAGCCGCTGTTCGACAGCCTGTTCGTGTTCGAAAACGCCCCGGTGGAAGTCTCAGTGCTGGACCGTGCGCAGAGCTTCAACGCGACCTCGGATTCGGGCCGCACCCACACCAACTTCCCGTTGACGGCGGTGTGTTATCCGGGCGATGACCTTGGTTTGCACCTGTCCTACGACCAGCGTTATTTCGATGAACCCACGGTCGAACGCATGCTCGGCGAATTCAAGCGCCTGCTGCTGGCGCTGGTCGAAGGCTTCCATGGCGACATGGCCGATCTGCCACTGCTGGGCAATGAAGAGCAGGACTTCCTGATCCATGGCTGCAACCAGAGCGAACACGACTATCCGCTGGAGCACAGCTATGTCTCGTTGTTCGAAGCGCAGGTCGCCAAGCATCCGCAGCGAGTTGCCGCCAGTTGCCTGGATCAGCAGCACAGCTACGTTGGGCTGAACCAGCGCAGCAACCGTCTCGGCCATGCGCTGATTGCGGCCGGCGTCGGCCTGGATCAACCGGTGGCGCTGCTCGCCGAACGTAACCTTGATCTGCTGGGCATGATCATCGGCAGCTTCAAGGCCGGTGCCGGTTACCTGCCGCTGGACCCGGGCCTGCCGAGTCAGCGCTTGAGCCGGATCATTGACCTGAGCCGCACGCCGTTGCTGGTCTGCACTCAGGCGTGTCGTGAACAAGCCGTCGCCCTGCTGGAAGAGTTCGGTTGTGCCAATCGACCTCGATTGCTGGTCTGGGAAGAGGTGCAGGCGAGTGATGTTTCGGTGGCCAATCCGGGCATTTACAGCGGCCCGGACAACCTCGCTTACGTGATTTACACCTCGGGTTCCACTGGCCTGCCGAAGGGCGTGATGGTCGAGCAGCGCGGCATGCTCAATAACCAGTTGAGCAAGGTGCCGTACCTGAAACTGAGCGAGGCCGACGTGATCGCCCAGACCGCTTCGCAAAGCTTCGATATTTCAGTCTGGCAGTTCCTCGCCGCACCGCTGTTCGGCGCTCGGGTGGACATCGTACCGAACAGCGTCGCCCACGATCCGCAAGGTTTGTTGGCTCACGTTCAGAGCCAGGGCATCACCGTGCTGGAAAGCGTGCCGTCGCTGATTCAGGGCATGCTCGCCCAGGACCGCATGAGCCTCGATGGCCTGCGCTGGATGCTGCCGACCGGCGAAGCGATGCCGCCGGAACTGGCGCATCAGTGGTTGCTGCGTTATCCGCAGATTGGTTTGGTGAATGCTTACGGACCAGCGGAATGCTCGGACGATGTGGCGTTCTTCCGCGTCGATCTGGCCTCGACGCGCGGCAGTTATCTGCCGATAGGCACGCCGACCGACAACAACCGTTTGTACCTGCTCGATGGCGCGCTGGAGTTGGTGCCATTGGGAGCGGTGGGTGAGTTGTGCGTGGCTGGTACCGGTGTGGGGCGCGGCTATGTGAGCGATCCGTTGCGTACCGCTCAGGTGTTTGTGCCGAACCCGTTCGGTGCGCCGGGGGATCGCCTGTATCGCACCGGCGACCTGGCCCGACGTCGCAGTGACGGCGTGCTGGAATATGTTGGGCGTATCGATCATCAAGTGAAGATCCGCGGTTACCGCATCGAACTGGGTGAAATCGAGGCCCGTCTGCACGAGCAGCCGGAAGTTCGCGACGCGGCGGTGAGTGTGCAGGAAGGCGTCAACGGCAAGCATTTGGTCGGCTATCTGGTCGCAGCGGAGTCGGCGCTGAATCCGAACGAACGACTTGAGCGCATCAAGCAATGCCTGCGCGCTGAATTGCCGGAATACATGGTGCCGCTGCACTGGTTGTGGCTCGACAAGATGCCGCTCAACGCCAACGGCAAACTTGATCGCAAGGCCTTGCCGGCGCTGGAGATTGGCCAGTTGCAGAGCCAGGACTATCAGGCGCCGCGCAATGAGCTGGAACAGACCCTGGCCGATATTTGGGCCGAGGTGTTGAAGGTCGAGAAGGTCGGCGTGCGTGACAACTTCTTCGAGCTCGGTGGGCATTCGTTGCTGGCCACACAGATCGCCTCGCGGGTGCAAAAAGCCCTGCAACGCAACGTGCCGCTACGGGCGATGTTCGAGTGCAGCACGGTGGCGGAGCTGGCCGAGTATATCGACGGGTTGGCGGCGAGCGACATTACCGAAGATAAGGTGGATCGGTTGAATGACCTGATGGCGGCGTTGGAGGGGCTGTAGTTCTTTAGCGTTGGTGAGGGCCTCTTCGCGGGCAAGCCTCGCTCCTACAGGTCCGCGTCGATTGATCGACACAATACCGTAGGAGCGAGGCTTGCCCGCGAAGGCGGCATCACAGACACCACAAAGCTCCGGGTTGACTGCCGGGCCTCATGCGGCTCAGTCTTCCTGTGCTTTTTTTAATGGATCCGATTTCACCAGGGAGACAGTCGATGCCCTTCGTAACGGTTGATGGACAAGCGCTTCACTACATTGATCAAGGCACAGGCCCTGCGGTACTGCTGGCCGGCAGTTACCTGTGGGACCAAGCCATGTGGGCGCCGCAGATTGCGGCGCTGTCGCAGCACTATCGGGTCATCGCCCTGGACCTGTGGGGCCATGGCCAATCCGGGCGGATGCCCGAATGCACAAAGTCGCTGGATGACGTAGCACGCCAGGCCCTGGCATTGCTCGATCATCTGGACATCGATCGCGTCACGCTGGTCGGTCTTTCGGTGGGTGGCATGTGGGGCGTTCGACTGGCGCTGTCAGCACCGCAGCGGCTCAATGGTCTGGTGCTGATGGACACCTACGTCGGCGTCGAGCCGGAACCGACTCGCCAATACTATTTCTCGCTGTTCCAGCAGATCGAAGACAGTGGTGTGATCTCGCCGCAACTGCTCGATATAGTGGTGCCGATCTTCTTCCGTCCGGGCATCGATCCGCAGTCGGCGCTGTATCAGGATTTCCGCGCCAAACTGGCTGCGCTGCCGGCCGACCGCTTGCGTGAAAGCATCGTGCCGATGGGGCGGATTACCTTTGGTCGTGATGATCTGTTGCCGCGCCTGGGTGAACTGAACCCTGAAACCACGCTGTTGATGTGCGGCGATCAGGACAAACCGCGACCGCCGTCGGAAACCAGAGAAATGGCCGAGTTGATTGGTTGCCCGTTTGTGCTGGTGCCGGAGGCGGGGCATATCTCCAATCTGGAGAATCCGCAGTTTGTTACAGATGTGCTGTTGGAGTTTTTGGCTGAGAGAACTTAGTCGATCAGGCGGACGCCTTCGCGGGCAAGCCTCGCTCCTACAGGATTTGAGTCGTTCGCAATAATCGAGAACACGTAAATCCTGTAGGAGCGAGGCTTGCCCGCGAAGAGGCCGGTGCGGTTATTTAGGCCCCAGAATCTTCACCAATTTCTCCGGTGTCGGCGCGCCTTGCTGCTGTTGCAGCTGGCCCTTGTCATCCATGTAGAAAATCGCCGGGGTGGCGGCCAGTTCCAGGTCTTCCATCAACTGCATGTTCGCCGCGAGTTTTGCCTGAATCGCCGGCGGCACATCTTTCAGGGCTTTGAGCGAGCTGTCCTTGCCGGATTTCTCATGGTCTGCCAACGCTTTCTGCGGGTCTTTGGCAGCCAGCAGCGCGGCGGATTTGCCCGGGCTGTCTTCGCGAATGATGCCGACCATGATGTGCCGCAACTGCACCTTGCCGGCCTTGACCCAGGGCCGCGCCTGTTCCCAGAACATGTTGCAGTACGGGCAATTCGGGTCACTGAACAGATAGACGATTCGCGGTGCATCCTTGTTGCCGTCACCGATCCAGTTGCTCGCTTCCATCTTGCCCCAGATTTCCTTGGCCATTGGCGCGTAGACCAGTTTCTGCAACGGCGCGCTGCTCAGGTCATTGCCTTCGGCGTCGTACAAGTTGCCCAACAGTACATGTTTGCCGTCCGGGGTCAGGTACAGCGCCATGCCGCGGTTCTGGTACTGCGCTGCATAACCGCGCAGGCCGTCGGGCGCGTCGAAGGTGCCGACAATTTTGGCGCCCTTGGCTTCGATCTTCTTGATCGCTTCAGGCAATTCTTCGGCCTGTACCGACGGCAAGTGCAGCAGGGCGGCACCCAGGGTTAACGTCAGCAGGTGGCGGAGGCGGAGCATGGCAATTTCCTTGAAGGCGTGGCCGGGGTGGCCGGGTTCGGGGTGTCGAAGTTTTCCAGGGCGCGGGCCAGGCTGGCTTCAGAGAGCTCGCCCAGATGGCTGCCCAGCAGGTGCCCGTCGGGGCTATAGAACAGCGTAGTCGGCAATGCCATGGAACCCACGGCCTGACCCAAGCGACCGCGGCCATCGAACAGCACGTTAGTCAGGCTCAGGCCCTGGGTTTCAAGGAAGGTGCTGACGCTTTGCATGCTTTCGGCCTGGTTGACGAACAGAAAGGTCAGGTCCGGACGCTGTTGCTGGGCGTTTTCCAGCACTGGCATTTCCCGGCGGCACGGCGGGCACCAGGTGGCCCAAAGATTGATCACCAGCGGGCCACCCTGGTAATCGCTGAGTTGCACCGTTTGGCCGGCGGCATTGCGCAGGGTGATCTGCGGCAAGCGCGTGCCTTGTTCATAAATATTCAGAGAGAAGGTTGCCAGCAGCCAGAATGACAGACCACTGACCACGCCAAAGCCCAACGGCCGGCGCAGGCCCGGGCGACGCCAGCCTCGATACACAGCGGCGAGTAACAGCACGACCACCCCGGGCCAGGCGAGAAAACCACCGTCGCGCAGGTCGATGATCTGCCATGGATCGTTGCGATACTGCGCCCAGTAGGCAATCACGAAACCGACCCGGGACGCCAGCAGGCCCAGCAGGAACAAGCTGAACAGCACCGACTCCGGGTTCTCGCCACCACGCTTGGCCACCCGCCAGCCGACAAAAGTCGCCAGCGCCAGGGCACTGATCAGCAGCAAGTGATTAAGTGCGATGGCAAAGGTGCCGAGGGTAAAGGTCAGCATTAACGAGCGTCTCGGGTGGTGGTCCAGCGTTGCAGGAAGGTGCCGGCATCGACCTCACCGGTGATGCGCCGGCTGCGGCGCTCTTCGCCGTCGGGGCCGATCCACAACAGGCTTGGCGGCCCCGGCACTTTATAACGGCCGAGCAGTTTGCGGCTGGCGGCATTGTCGGCGGTGACGTCCAGCCGTAGCAAGCGCACATCGCTGAGTGCTTGCAGGACCTGCGCTTTGCCGAAGACCTGTTTTTCCATGACTTTGCACGCCACACACCAGTCGGCGTAGTAATCCAGCAGCACCCATTGGCCTTGAGCCCGAGCGGCATCCAGCTCCCGTTGCAGTGCGGCTGGCTCCTTGATCGTGGTAAAGGCGTCGTGACTGACAGGGCTTGCGCCGGTGCCGTCACGGCTGATGCTATAGACCTGCAGCGGCTGGTACGGGTCGTCACTGCCACCGGCGGCACCCACCACCAGCAGACTGCCCCACAGCCCCAACAGCAATGAACTGGCACCGAACAGATGGGCGACGCGGCCAAACCCCTGCGACTGCTTCCAGGCGCTGTAGGCGGCGATCAGCAGCAAGGCTCCGCACAAGCCGAGCCACAGCGATTCATCCAGTACCGGGCGCAGCATCAGCAGCGCAGTAGCGAGGAACAGGAAGCCGAACACACCTTTGAGCAGGTTCATCCAGGCACCGGGTTTGGGCAGGAAACGATTACCGACAGTCACCAGCAACAGCAGCGGTATACCAATGCCGATGCCCATGGCGAACAGAATCAGCCCGCCGTGCAGCGCATTGCCGCTCTGGGCGATATAGAGCAGGGCGCCGGCCAATGGGGCGGTCATGCACGGTCCCACCAGCAGGCCGGACAAGGCTCCCAGCAAACCGGCACCGATCAGGTTGCCACCGCGCTGATTGCGCGAAACATGTTCCAGTCGATCACGCACCGCTACCGGTAATTGCAGCTCGAAGAAACCGAACATCGGCAAGGCCAGCAGCACGAACACCGCCGCAAAGCTGCCCAGCAGCCATGGATTCTGCAGCAGTGCCTGAAGGTTCGCCCCGAGCAGCGCAGCCAGCACGCCCATCGCCGCATACACCAGTGCCATGCTGATCACGTAGCTGCCGGCCAGTGCAAAACCGCGCTTGGGTGTGGCGCCACTGCCAACGATCAACCCCGCCAGAATCGGCAACATCGGCAACGAGCACGGCGTGAACGCCAGCAGCAAGCCCAAGCCGAAGAACACCAGCAAGCTCCAGCCCAGCGCCCGTTGTTGCAGGTCGCTTGCCAAGGCTTGATCCGGTGCCTCATTTAAAAGGCTCGGCATTGTGGTGTTGCCTAAATACACCACTTGAGTGTGGGGCGGATAACACAACCCGGCATCGGCACAGCCCTGGAAACCCACCTTGATCTGGCCGCTGGCACCCGCCGGGATCTTCAGTTCCAGGCCTTGGCGATAAACCTGCTGTTCACCGAAAAACTCATCGCTGTGAGCTTCACCTTCAGGCAACACCGGTTTGTACTGCGCCGGCAAATCGTCGAACTTCAGGCGTTTTTGGTACAGGTAGTAACCGTCGGCAATCTGCCAGAACAATTGCGTTTCACCGGACGCCAGGCGCTCGGAGGTGAAGATGAACGCTTTTTCGATGGGTAGAAAGTCGGGTTTTTTGTCGAATGGATTGTTCCCCGGCTGTGCCTGAGCAAGGCTGGCAAACAGCCAGAGAAGAAAAACAAGAAAACCGCGCATCGACAAAGCCTTAAACATTGCAATTGCCGAGCACGATGATGGCTGCCGATTAACCCGGTGTTAACGAGCAGGACATGATTATTAGCCAGGCTGATTCGCGCTGGAATCCAGGATTCACAGCGCGAATCATCCTTAATGGCTTACTGAAGATCGCTGTAGGTCAATCTGAATTCCGACAGTGGGGGATGTGTACGCTTCCACTCTTGCGCAAATGCCTTGCCGGCTTCTATGTCTTCTTTGGACATGTCCTGCGCAATGATTGAAAGATTGTTAAACGCGGTGTTGTAGCGCGGGGATTCCCGAGAAGTATCGAGCACCAGCCAAATGAGGCCGTAACTTTTGATCAGGTTCTTTTCGAAGCCATATTCGGTATCGATGCCATTCTCATCCTCATAGACGCCACCCAACCCATAGCCGTACTCGAGCACCGCGTTTACATCGTTCAATTGCGCCCTTTTGATCAGCCACTCTCTCTTGGTGGGAAGATCATGGCTAACGGGTGGGCGATTGCTGTACCAGTGCATCGCCCGGGAGAACCCCGCCTCGGCCGCACGTTTGAGCCAGCGGTCGATAGTGGACCTGCGTTCAATCGCATCCGGAATGAGGGTGTGGTCCTTGTCATACACGATGGCGAGTATGTATTGCCCTTCCAGAAAACCTGCTTCAGCCGATTTTTTCAGCCAGGCGATATCCTTGGTTATTTCATAAAGTTGAAGCATGGCTTCGCCATCGCCGCTGTCGGCACGCCCTTGCGCAAGTGTTTTGGCTTGCTTAAGGGACGCGTCATCAGCCAATCGCAGCAGGGCGTAGACGTCGCCCTGAGCTGCTGCCAGGGCGTACCAATCTCTGTCGGCGTGGGTTTTATCCTCCTCCTTGAGGTTGTTTTCCCGGCGCCTGATGACTTCTGCGAGTGCGTACTGCGATTCACGATCTCCAGCGGTGGCGGCAATGGTCAGATAAGCCTCCGAATCCCGGTATTCCCCCAGGTTGTAGAGCTCCAGCCCCTTTTTTCTGGCGGTTTCTTGCTCATTGGTCAACCGGGCAATCAGCGAGCTCAATGTGTTGAGCAAGCTGAACAGCGTCGTCAAAGCGGATGAGTGTGTATACATAGTCAATACCTGTGTGAGTGGACAATTGGGGTGGTACGCACACAGGTTATTCAGGTGAGAAGGAGGACGTGCGTTACATATATATATGACGCGCGGGGAAGCACCTGTCTGGAGAAAAGACAGCGGTCCCCCGGCCCAAGGCATGATCCTCCCTGGCAGCGGAATCCGATGCCGTCTCAGTCTTGTATCAACCCTGGCCAGGATTCGTCATCTATTATTGTCGGTCCTGTCTCTGCCCTGTTGTCCTTTATGTTGTATCTGATGTATCTGTTGTTGGTCAGAAAGATATAGAAATAACTGTCGAAAAGCGGGGCGTCGTTTTGCACGGCTGTTATGATTCGGTTTTTGTAAGGTCCCAATCCGGGCCAGGAGTCAGGTGTGATGGGCTTTATTGATGTTTTTTGTGTTCTGTAATTGAAGTTGATGTAGTGTCCATCATTCGTCAAAAACTTGAATAGATATTTGAAGCCGAATATTTCCCACCATGTGCCGGCCACGATGCGGTCGAAATAAGGAAGTAGCGAGTGCCACAACGAATCTTCAAGACGATAGGTTCCGGTTACTTTGTCGTAATCCTGGTCGTACTTACAGACCATCGGAGTGCCATTGGCATAATAGAACAGCCATAAAATGTCATCACCTCCGTTCGGGTGGCCCCCAACCCCAGTGACTGTAAAGCCGAAACGCAGATCTTTGACGTGAGCGTGAAAGCTTCCCCAGTTATCGGCTGTTATCTCGGCAGGATATCCCTCGTCAACCTTGTTCTCGCCAAGATCAAATCTGGAGTATGTATTGCTGTCTTTGAAGAAGAAGTAAATTTTATCTTTTCCTGCGCGCCAATCGACGGCAACAAAATTCTTGAGTGTCGGCATGATCTGATTCCTTTCAGTTGGCTGAAGAGTGTTTTAGTAAATAAATGGAATCTCTTCGAACCTGGTAGTGTAGGGTGTTAATGTCGGAGTCAGACTATCGTTAGATATTGATCTTTGATATGGCTTTTTGTGGGTTGATTGTTTCGGTTTGAGACTGATATGTTTCATGTCAACTAAGAGGGGGGTGTCAAAATGATTAAGGCGATCATCAAATACCCATCTGGTACGCCGGACGACCAGTGAACGAAAGGCCTGCTTCTCGTCGGCCGTAGGGCTTGCCATAATTGCGGCTTAATCCACATCTGTTTGACTCGCGTTTTTGCTCATGGAGCTCCCATGCACGTACTGGTTTGCGAAGACGATGAGCTGATTGCCAGCGGCATTGTTGCCGGCCTCACGGCCCAGGGCCTGACGGTGGAACACGTGGCCACCGCTTCCGCCGCCCGGGCGATGCTCAAGGTGGCCGAGTTCGACGTCATGGTGCTCGATCTCGGCCTGCCGGACGAAGATGGCCTCAAGTTGTTGCAGCAGTTGCGTCACCATGGCCTCGAAATCCCGGTGCTGATCCTCACTGCGCGGGATTCGGTCACCGACCGGGTCGACGGCCTGCAAGCCGGTGCCGATGACTACTTGCTCAAACCGTTTGACCTGCGCGAACTCGCCGCCCGTCTGCATACGCTGTTGCGACGGGTGGCGGGTCGCAGCGTCAACCTGATTGAACATGGCCGTTTGACCTACGACCCGAGCAGCCGAGAAACCCTGCTTGGCGGCCGCCCCGTTGATTTGTCGCGCCGTGAACAATCGCTGTTGCAAGCCTTGCTGCATAACCGTGGCCGGGTGTTGTCCACCGAGCAACTCAAGGACAGTGTCTACGGTTTCAATGACGAACTGGAGAGCAACGCCCTTAACGTCCATATCCATCACCTGCGGCGCAAACTCGGCAACGGCATCGTCGAGACCGTGCGTGGCCTGGGCTATCGCCTGGGGCCGGCCGATGGCGGAGAGCAATCGAAGTGATGAGTCTGCGTTTGCGCCTGAGCCTGACCCTCGGCGCCGCGTTTGCGCTGATCTGGGCCCTGGCCGCCGCCTGGATGCTCAGTGATCTGCGCAACCAGATGATGTTTTCCTTGGACCAGCGGCTGGTGGCGTCGGCGCGGATGGTAGCCGGGCTGCTGGAGCAACTGCCGGCGTTGCCGAGCAAGGGCGAGGGGACCCATTTCAGCGCTGAACAGCTGAGCATCCCTGGCGGCATGGCCTGTCAGGTCAGCTCGTTGCGCGGCGAAATTCTGGCCCGCAGCCACAGTAGCCCCGAACAAACCCTGGAAGCCGAAAAAATGGGCTTCCATGATCAAATGATCGACGGCGCACCCTGGCGCAGCTTCACCCTGGCGCGCGGTGATGTGCGCATTACCACCGCCGACCGGCAAATCGAGCGCGAAGCGCTGAACATGTCCATTCTGCTGGCGGCCTCGGTACCGGTCGGCGTGGCGCTGCTCGGCTGCCTGTGTCTGTTGTGGCTCGGCATCGGTCAGGGGCTGGCACCGCTCAATCGTATGCGCGATGCGCTGATGCGACGCAGTGCCGATTCCCTGGAACCGTTGCAAATCCAGCCGTTGCCCAGCGAACTGCAACCGTTGCTGGAAACCCAGAATCAGTTGTTCCTGCGTATTGGCAAGACCATCGAGCGCGAGCGGCGCCTGACCGGTGATGCCGCGCATGAATTGCGCAGCCCGCTGACCGCGATCAAAACCCATCTGCAAGTGGCGCGCATGACTGAAGGCAGCGCCCGGGATCAGTCCCTGGCGCGGGCTGAGGAGGGCGCTGACCGACTTCACCGCACGCTTGAACAATTGCTGCTGCTGGCGCGCGTCGAGGGCAGTCTGTCGTTCGATGATGGCGTGCAATGCAGCGCCGAACAGGTGGCGAAACTGGCGATTCAGGATGCTGCCAGCGGTGATCGTCAGCGGATCAAGTTTCAGTTGCCGACCACATTCTCCGATGCGCCGCTGCAAATGCCTGCGGTGCTGTCGATTGCCGCATTGCGCAACCTGCTCGACAACGCCCTGCGCCATACCCCAGGAAATGGGGCCGTGGAGCTGAGCCTGGAAACCACCAACAATCGCGTGCGCTTTTTGGTCCGCGACCACGGCCCGGGGATTGCCGAAGATGACCTGCAACACCTGACCCAACGCTTCTGGCGCAACGGCCAGAGCACCGGTTGCGGCCTCGGCCTGGCGATTGTCCAGGCCATCGTCCAGCGTTGCGGCTGCACCCTGCATTTCGACAGCCGCCCGGATGGCTTGCGGGTCGAGCTGACCATGCCTTTGCAACCGGTCTGACAAGCCATCGCAGAGCAAATGTGGGAGCGGGCTTGCTCGCGAAGGCGGAGTATCAGCCAACATCATTGTTGAATGTGAAATCGCTTTCGCGAGCAAGCCCGCTCCCACAGTGGATCTGTGTGATCACAGGACCTGTGACTATCCTGAATCAGATAGCTGGTCTGTGTCGCACACCAAATGTAACGTCTCTCCATTAGCCACCCGGCGCCCACAACGTTATCGTCCCTGGCAGCTTTGACTCAATGGATTGAGGTAACAGCGCCATGGATGCATCGATACACATCTGCAAGGCAACGCCTGCCGACGCCGGGATCATCAGCCGCATCGTCGAGCGCTCCATTCGCGTCGGCTGCGCGCTGGATCATCGCAACGATCCGCGAACCGTCGCCGCTTGGACTCACAACAAAACCATCGAACACGTGCAACCCTGGCTGGTCGACTCGCGCTTGTACCTGAACATCGCCCTGTTGCAGGACAAACCGATCGGCGTCGCCATGGCGGCGATCAGCGGCAAGATCGCGTTCTGCTATGTACAGCCGGAATGGTTTCGACGAGGCGCCGGACAAGCATTGGTGCAGGATCTCGAAACCTGGTTGATCGCTCAGGGTTTGCCTCACGCGCGGCTCAACAGCACCCGTACCGGTGAGGCGTTTTACCACCGTCTGGGTTACCGGGCTTGCGCTGAAACCTTCACCGTGGCGGGACTCCACGCCATTCCCATGCACAAGGCGCTGTCACCACCTTCATAGAAAGCTGATCGAGGGTCTAAATCCTTGAGGTCCTGATGCGTTTCCAGAACAGGAAAACCTGCAAGTGCGCCCCGTGACCGGAACGCGCACCTGCCCGGTGTGCAGTTTTGGTCACTATCAACAGCGTATTGAGGGATCGAGAGATGTCAGTCGCTATCAGCCTTATCGAAGATCAGCCTGCCCGGATCGTTCCGACGCCTGCCGAGACGCTTTATCAGTTCAACGAATCGCCATTGCTGGCTCGTCAAAGCCAGCAGGAGTCGAACGCTCGCAGCTATCCGCGGCGCATTCCCCTGGCACTCAAGCGAGCCAAGGGCATTTATGTCGAGGATGTCGAAGGCCGCAGTTTCATTGATTGCCTGGCCGGTGCGGGGACTCTGGCTTTGGGACACAACCACCCGGTGGTGATCGAAGCGATCCAGCAAGTGCTGACCGATGAACTGCCGCTGCACACACTCGACCTGACCACGCCGGTGAAGGATCAGTTTGTTCAGGACCTGTTCGGTCTATTGCCGCCGGCATTGGCCGCTGAAGCGAAGATTCAGTTCTGCGGCCCCACCGGTACCGATGCGGTAGAAGCCGCGCTGAAATTGGTGCGCACCGCCACCGGGCGCAGCACGGTTTTGTCGTTCCAGGGCGGTTACCACGGCATGAGCCAGGGCGCGTTGAGCCTGATGGGCAGTCTGGGGCCGAAAAAGCCGTTGGGTGCGTTGCTCAGCAGTGGCGTGCAGTTCATGCCGTATCCCTACGATTACCGTTGCCCGTTCGGGCTCGGCGGTGCGCAGGGGGTGCAGGTCAACCTGAGTTACCTGGAAAACCTGCTGAATGATCCAGAGGCCGGCGTGCAATTGCCCGCTGCGGTGATCGTCGAAGCGGTACAGGGCGAGGGCGGGGTGATTCCGGCCGATCTCGACTGGCTGCGCGGCGTGCGACGCATCACCGAGAAGGCCGGCGTAGCGCTGATCGTCGATGAGATCCAGAGCGGTTTTGCCCGCACCGGCAAGATGTTCGCCTTCGAGCACGCCGGGATTATTCCGGACGTGGTGGTGATGTCCAAGGCCATCGGCGGCAGCCTGCCGCTGGCGGTGGTGGTCTATCGCGACTGGCTCGACACCTGGCTGCCGGGCGCCCATGCCGGGACCTTCCGCGGTAATCAGATGGCAATGGCCGCAGGCTCTGCGGTGATGCGCTACCTGACAGAGCACAAGGTTTGCGAGCACGCCTCTGCCATGGGCGAACGCTTGAGTGAACACCTGCACATCCTGCAACGGGACTTCCCGCAACTGGGCGATATCCGTGGACGGGGCTTGATGCTGGGCGTTGAGCTGGTCGACCCGACCGGCGCGCCGGACGCTCAAGGCCATCCACCGATATTCGCTCGTCTGGCGCCGTTGGTGCAGCGCGAATGCCTCAAACGCGGATTGATCCTCGAGCTGGGCGGGCGTCACGGCGGTGTCGTGCGTTTCCTGCCACCGTTGGTGATCACAGCAGCAGAAATCGATCGGGTGGCCGACATTTTCGGCAGGGCCATGGCCGCAGCCACTGCCAGCCTCTAAATTTTTTGGTGCCTTGAACGTTCCTTCTACATAACGGCTGCGCACGGCGTGCAGCCCACCCTACAGCGATGGAGAGACAGCATGACGTCAGTATTCGACCGCGAGGACATCCTCTTTCAGGTCGTGGTCAACCACGAAGAGCAATACTCGATCTGGCCCGACTACAAAGCCGTGCCACAAGGCTGGCGCACCGTGGGCAAGAGCGGCCTGAAAAAGGAATGCCTGGCCTACATCGAAGAGGTCTGGACCGACATGCGTCCACTGAGCTTGCGCCAGAAAATGGAAGAACAGGCGGCTGTGGCTCACTGAGTCACCGCGCAAAAAGAAGCCCGCTGATCTTACCGGTTCAGCGGGCTTTTTCTTGGTCTGGATTCCGTGTTGCCTGTCAGGCCGCCTTCGCGAGCAAGCCCGCTCCCACAGTGGATTTGTGTCGATCACAGAATTTACGATCACCACCGATCAAATGTGGGAGCGGGCTTGCTCGCGAAGAACGATTACACGGTGCAACTGACGTTACGCGCCGTCCAACCCTTTAATCACCAAACCCACATTCCCTTCCAATTCGGCCACCGGATCCGCCGCATCGACACTCAACACCACCAACCGACTACCCGTCTCGGCAATCAACGCTTTCACCGCGTCCGGCGGCTGGCGATGATGCAATACCACCGCCACGTCATTGTCTTTGAGCGTCGCACCCAGTTGTTTGAGCGCCTCCGGCGTCCACTCGGCATCCGGCCGTGCATCCAGGCCGATCAGCTCCAGGTTAAGGCCGCCGATCAGGTAGCCGAAATGATCGCTCAGGCTCATCACACTCAAGTTGTCGGCATTGGCCAAGCGTGATTCGCTGTCAGCGCTGAGCTTGAGCAGGCGCTGTTTGAGTGCTGCCAGGTTGGCGTCTATCTTCGGTTTGGCCGCTGGCGCCAGGCGCACCAGGTCTGCCGCCATGACATCCGCCATCCGGCCCATGTTGTTGCTGGCCAACCAAGGCTGACTGTTCAAGCCGTCGATCTTGCTGCCAGGCTGTACGGCGATGCCGGGCAGGGCGCCATCCACCGGGCGGGCGGCGTCGATTTCAATGATGCGGATATTGCTGCGACGGGCGTTCGGGTACAGCGGATCATCCGGCCATAGCGAACGCAGGCCGATGACCGCATCGGCGTCGATCGCCAGCTTATTGAGCGCTTGAGCGCCACGGCCGGTGAAATAAGCGGTCTGCCGACTGCCGGGCAGGTTGGCCGGCGCGGCGCGCTCAAGGCTGACATCGGTGCCCTCCAGCAGCAGGGCACCCAGACCGTAGGTCACAGGCAACGCCGCCAGCACCAGCACTTTGTGCGTTGAAGTCGAGGCGAAGAGCGCGGTGTTACCGACACCGTGATTGGCCAGCAGACGCATCGGTTCGAAGGTATCGGTGGCGGATGCGTTGAACGAGGCTGGCCCACACAAGGTCAGCGCCAGGGTCAATTGACGCAGAGAAAAAGACATTTATCCGAGGTTCCCTTTCAGACTTGGAACGATGCCACGAGCAATCGCGGCCAGGGCGAAGGCGATACCGGCCACCAGAATGATCGCGGCACCGGACGGGACAGGCAGGTCAAAGACAATCGGCGCGAGAATTCCGCACAACGTGCTGACCGTGGCGATCAGCACCGAACACCAGAAAAAACCCTTCAACGACTGACTGAGCAATCGCGCGGCCGCCGCAGGAATCACCAACAGTGCGCCGACCAGAATCGCCCCGATGACTTTCACCGCCGCCACCGTGATCAGGGTCACCAGAATCACGAACAGATAATCCAGAGTCTTCACCGCCACACCGCGTACCGCCGCCAGTTGCGGATTGAAACTGGCGAGCATGATGCGGTTGTACAACGGCAGGGCCAGCGCCATCACCAGCGAACCAACAATGGCCAACACCAGCAGGTCATTGCCGTTGACTGTCAGCACTGAACCGAACAGCACGTTTTCCAGGATGTGCACATTGATCTTGCCCGCCAGAATCAATAACAGGCTGGCGCCCAACGCCAACGACACAGAAAGGAACACACCGATCAAAGTATCCGGCGCCAGCCCCGTACGGTTGCGTAAATAGTTGAGCAAAATGCCGAACAGCAGGCAGTAACCGAACAGGCTGCCATAAGGCCCGGTGTAGGGCTCGCCGAGCAGAATGCCGATGGCCACACCGGTCAGCGCCGCATGGCCCACCGCTTCGGAGAAAAACGCGAAACGCTTGACCACCACCAGCGTACCCAAGCCGCCCAACACCGGGCCGATCAACAGCCCCGCGAGCAGCGCGTTGACCACAAATCCATAGGCCAGCGCTTCCGGCAGGTAACCCGACGAGGCCCAGCCCTGGACCATCAAACGAAAGGCTTCGTAACTCATCAGGCAGTGCTCCGGGGATGGGTCGAGAACAAGGTCAGCAGTCGCTCCGGAGTCAGTGCCTGTTTCGGCGTGGCATCGAACAGCACCCGGCGATTGAGCCCGGTGACCCGGTCCGCCAGTCGCCCGACCGCTTCCAGATCATGCTCGATCCACAGCACGGTGATGCCGCTTTGGCGCCAGTCGCCCAGCAACCGTTCGAACACCTGAATGCCGGCCTCATCGAGGGCCGACATTGGCTCATCGAGTACCAGCAATTGCGGCGCCGGAATCAGCCCTTGGGCCAACAAAACGCGCTGGCGCTCACCGCCGGACAATGCGCCCATGCGCCGCTTGCGTTTGTCCTGCATGCCGACCCGTTCCAGTGCTTCGCTGATGGCCGCCGCGTAGTGTTTACTCAACCCGAGAAACGCCGGGCGCCGCTGGCACATGGCGGCCATGAAGTCATCGACGGTCATCGGTAAACCGCGATCGAACTCCAGCGCCTGGGGCACGTAGCCGATGGTCCCCGGTTCACCGGGCCATTGCAGGCTCAAGCGACCCTGATGCGGCATCTGCCCGAGCAGGGTCTTGATCAGCGAGCTCTTGCCGCCACCGTTAGGGCCGACCAGTGCATGCACGCTGCCGGGCCGGACTTGAAAGGTCACCTTGTCGAGGATCGTCGTGCGACCCAGCGTGAGGCTGACCTCGGCGAAATCCAGGGTCGGCCCCGAAACCTGTGGGAGCGGGCTTGCTCGCGAAAGCGCTGGGTCAGTCAACATTGATGTCGACGGATACTCCCTCTTCGCGAGCAAGCCCGCTCCCACAGGGGATTCAGTGATGGTTTCTTGAGCCGTCATGCGCCGGACTCCTGAATCGCGCGGACCACGGTATTGAGGTTGCCGGTCATTTCTTTTTCGTACTTGTCGGCGGTGTATTCGCCATAGGAAATGTGCGACAGCGGATACAGCTTCACCCCGGACTCACGCTGAATGGTCTCGACGTAGGTGGACGGAAAATCCATCTCCGAGAAGATCACTTTCACGTCCAGCTCCCGCAGCTGATCGATGGTCTTTTTCAGCTGGCTGGGGCTCGGTTCGATACCGTGGGCCGGCTCGACCACGGCGGTCACTTCCAGGCCAAACTCGCGCAGCAGATAGTCGTAGGCAGCATGGACGGTGGCCACGCGCAACTCGGCGTTCGGCGCCTGGGTCAGTTTTGCCAAGGCGTCGGCGCGCATCTGCCGCAGGCGTTTGCCGTAGGCGCGAGCGTTTTGTGTATAGGTTTTGGCATTGGCCGGGTCGAGCTTGCCCAGTTCCCGGGCGATGTTGTTGACCTGGGCAATGGAAGCGCTGATCGACAGGAATGTGTGCGGGTTGACCACCTTGCCGGCACCCCGGGCAGCAACGCCGGTGGCGGCCAGCAGAGGCACGTTTTCGTTGGCTTCGATCACCTTGATGTTCGGGGTTTCGCTGGCGGCGATCATGCGGTCGGCGAAGTCGTCATGGCCCACGCCGTTGAGCACGACCACGTCCAGCCCGCTGATGCGTTTGATGTCTTGGGCCCGCGGCTCGTAGGCATGGGGGTTGAAACCGGCCTGGATCAACGGCACCACTTCGGCCTTGTCGCCGACGATGTTGGCCACGTAACTGTAATAAGGGTGCAGGGTGATACCGATGCGCAGGCGCTTGGCTTCGTCGGCAATGGCCAGAGGTGTCAGCAAACAGGCAAACAGGCCGACCATCAGCAGACGAAAAAAGGACTGACGTTGAGATGAACTAGGCATGGGAAAGCGGTCTTCTCTCGGGTGAAGGCTAGGGTTCAATGCCGATGCTGGCGGGTGACGCCGGCATCGAATTGCGCGACGATCTGCTGCCAGCCGGCGCCGTTGAGCGCAGCATCGGTGAGATCGTTCGGAACGGGGAGGGCGCTGCCGCGGTTGAGCCAGATGTCCGGCGCGGTGTCGTCTTCAGCGGTCAAGCGCATCAGAAACGAACCGGCCACGGTTGGGACCTGGCTCTGGCCGAAGTAGGCCTTGGTGTCCAGCAACTGCCAGGCATGGCCACCGCGGCTGACGGAACTGGCGTCCTGGGCAAACGGCGCAAAACCTTCATCGGCGAGGGTGGAAGGTGTGGGCAATGTTTGCTGTTCCTGACGCAACAGATGAATTTCATCCAGCGTGACCCGCAGGTCGGCGTAAATACCTTGCTCGGAGGCGCTCAGATCACGACGGGCATCCAGTTGATGGCTGCCAACGCTGCTCACTTCCTGAGCCTCGCCGCGCCAGGCGACCACGGAGCCGGCAACCGCCAGGATCATCAGGCACAGCAGCAACACATAGAGGGTTTCATGGCCGGCGCCGGCCGGGCGGACGATGTGTGTGGTTGGTGTCGTCATGGGGCCTGGATGTCCGCTTGGTCGATCTCGACGACATGGCCGGGACCGGCGTCGAACAGCACATAGAATTCAGCGCCGGGCTTCTTGAACGTCAGGGTCGAATCGGCGCCGAGTTTGCCCGGCACCAGAATGGTTTCGTCGTAGCCGATCACGTCCAGGGTCACGCCCGGCGCGCCGCTGCCGTCGGAGAAACCGCCGGTGCACTGGATCTGTTCTGCATCGATGGCCTTGCATTCGCACATCGGGTTGTGAGCCTGGGCGCTGGTGCTGAAGGCGGCGCAGAGCACCAGTAAAACGGCGTGCAGAGGGCGAAAAGCGTTGATCATGGTTTGCCTCCTTGTTTGTTCAGCCAGGCGAGGGTGGCCGGGGATGCCTGGCTCAGGGGGATGGACGCTTGATGCATGGCGCCGTCCCAGCCTTCCATGGTGATCCACAGCTCGGCGTCGGTTTTGGTCTTTTCGGGTACCGGCAGCATTGCGCCCATGCGGTACGGCGTACCGAAGAAAATCGCACCGGCCGCGCGCAGGCTGCGGGGTTTGCCGATGCGCAGGTAAGTCGCCTTGACCTGATCGCGACAGCGTTCGCACAGCGCTGCGTTGAAGCCTTTCATGTAGCCGGCGGGGCCGGTCAACAGGGGCGCTTCGTTGCGCAGTTCGGCCAGTTGCAGGCTCCAGGGGCCGACCTGGATTTCGCCGATTTCCCGCTCCCCCAGTCCGCTGTCACCGCGAAACAGCGAGGCGTCGGCAAAGTATTTGGGCATGAAGCCCAAAGGGATCAGCAGCAAGAAAATGTTGATGTGGAAGCGCCATTTGCGCCAAAGAAGGCTCGCACGCGAAGGCTGCGGTGCAGTGATCGTCTTGCTCACAGGTTGCCCTCCGGAGTCTGGCGGTTCATGACCGTTTGCGGTCTCGACACCGGGCGCGGCGCCTTGTTGCTGCGCTTGAACGCATTGGCGGTGGCCAGGGCGGTGCGTTTGGTCCAGATCAGCAAGCCGCTGAGCACCATCATGCTCAGCAGCAAACCGAAGAAGAACCAGATCAGCTTGATCCAGATCCCGCCAAAGTCACCGGTGTGCAACGGACGCATCGACTCGGTCACGAATTCCAGGCTGGAGCGATCGGACAGCAGCCGTGTGCTGGCAATATCGCCGTTGTACGGGTTGACCTCGGCCGTCTGGTACATCAGGGGATACCAGCTACGACCGCCCACGGACAGATGGCTGTAAGCGTTGCTCGGCAGGGTGACGAAACTGGCGTCAAGTCCAGGGATTTGCTCCTGAGCGACCTTGATCGCCTGTTCCAGGCTGATCATCGGGGCCGGCTTGCCGGTGGTGGTCAACGGCACGCTTTCACGCGAGACGACCGACACCACCGGTTCCGTGGTAATCGAAATCTGGTTGTCGAACAGAATCGCCTTGATCAGGAACCAGACACCGGTGATCGAGATCACCGCAATGAACCAGATCGACCAGATGCCGCTGAGCCGATGAAAGTCGCCCCAGAAAATCCGCGCGCCATGGCGAATGCGCAGGGTCGGTCGAAAGAAGCCTTTCCAGAACCGTTTGTAGACCACCAACCCGGTCACCAGCGACGCCAGCATCGGCAGCCCGAGGAACGACACCAGATACCAGCCCCAGCTGTAGCCGTTGGTGAACGGCACCAGCCACCAGCCATGCAGTGCGCGGGTGAATGCCTTGAAATTGAATTGTGGAGCGGTGCCCTGAATCACCCCGCTATAGGGGTTCACATAGACCGTCACCGAGCGGCCGTCCGGGTAACTGACGTCCACGTCGAGGGCGAAATGCGACTCGTCGGGGCGACTGATGCCCTGGACCAGCGTCTGGGGTTCGGCCTGTTTGATGGCGGCGACAATCTGGTCATAGTTGAGCAGCGGCGCGTCGTCTGAAGGCGCGCTGGCGCGCATTTGCGGGTTGGCCAGCCAGACGATTTCCTGACTGACCACCGCCAGCGTGCCGGTCACACAGACGATCAATACAAAAAACCAGATGGGCAGCGCCAGCCAGCTATGGACCAGAAACCAGAGTTTTGAGCGGGATTTCTTCGACATGATTAAAGGTCTTGTTTCGATGAGAGGACTACTGCTGTGGGCTTCCCAGCGGTGCGGTCCATGAAAAGTCCGGCCGTGGCTTTTGCCTACGCGACCGACTGCATCTAAATAAGACGTATGAGCATCGGAAATCCCGAAAGGGGATATGAAAGTAAATGTTTCGTGTTGCTGGCTGGACGGGGGGCGGGTTTATTTGCGAAAAGGTCTGACAGTCAAATTGGATGTTGAAGGTGATGGCCTCTTCGCGAGCAAGCCCGCTCCCACATTGGATTGGTGTCGAACACACATTATGTGTACGCAGCCGATCAACTGTGGGAGCGGGCTTGCTCGCGAAGAGGCCCGAACATTCACTGGAAAACTCAACCCTGCTTAAACATCTCCTTCGCCCGCTGTTCGATCTGCTCCTGAGTCAGATCCTCCTTGCGCGTGGCCAGAAACCATAGATGCCCGTAGGGATCTTTCAAAGTCCCCGAACGGTCGCCATAAAACTGATCCTTGACCTCGGACACCTGCGTGGCACCGGCATCGATGGCCTGTTTAAAGGACTTGTCCACATCGTTCACATACAGATGCAGCCCCACGGACGGCGACTTGTCCGGGTTGCTCAATGGGCCCTGGTCGCAGGGTGTGCCAAGCATGATCGGGCAGTCACCAATACGCAGCTCAGCGTGCCCGATGCCGCCATCGGGCATGGCCAGGCGCATGACTTCGGTGGCGCCAAAGGCCTTCTTGTAGAAGTCGATGGCTTCGGCAGCTTTCTGAATGCCTAGATAAGGGGTGATGCTGTGATAACCCTCTGGAATAGGTTTTACGCTCATGACGGTTCTCCTTTTGTTGTGGGGTTAAGGTGTTCCTTCGCCGATTTCCGGTCGAATAACTATAGGTCAGCCCTTTTCCCGCAACCGAGTGCCCGACGAGCAGTTGCCGAAGGCTGCGATCTTTTGATCCGATACCCACTATCGAGAGCGTTGATTTCTACCCTTCGAGCGGCACGGGTAGCCTGTGTTCATTGACCAAAACACAGATATGCGGACGCCCGAAATGAAATCTCTGCTCGCCACTTTCTTGCTGCTCGCCATCTCCGTTCTCGCCGGATGTGCCAGCCATGTTTCACCGGAATTGAGGCCCTACACCGCTGAAGAAACCCGGGAACTGGCGCTGGAGGCGCTGAATCGTCGTGGCTTGTCCTTCGACGAGTACCATGCGAAGAAAGCCGAATTGCTCGGCCAGCCGGCAAAATCGTTCAGTTTCGACAAACAAGGCGAGATGAACGCCGAACGCGCAGTACAGCTGCACGGCCGCCAAAGCTGAGTGACAACTGTACTGCTCGAACTTTCACGCAACTGTCCATGGGTTTCCCTCAAGGCGTGCGATAGGGTCAATACCTGACCCTGATGGACTGCCACCCATGACACTCTCGCTCGACCTGCTGCTGGGCTTTGCCCTGTTTGCCCTTGTCACCTCGATCACCCCCGGTCCGAACAACACCATGTTGCTGGCCTCTGGCGTGAATTTCGGCTTTCAGCGCACCATTCCCCACATGCTGGGCATCACTTGTGGCTTCTTCGTCCTGGTGGTCGCTGTCGGTTTCGGCCTGGGCACGGTGTTTCAAACCTATCCAATGCTTTACACCGTGTTGCGCTATGTCGGCGCGGCGTATTTGCTGTACCTGGCGTGGAAGATTGCTCATTCCGGGCCGGTAGCCGAGGGTGAACAGGGTGAGGGCAGGCCGATCAGTTATCTGGGGGCGGCAGCGTTTCAATGGGTCAACCCCAAGGCCTGGATCATGGCCATCGGTGCCATCAGCACCTACACGCCGATGCAGGGCTATTTCACCAATGTGATTGTGATTGCCGCGGTCTTCGCCTTGATCAACCTGCCAAGCGTTGGGGTGTGGGCCGGTTGCGGCACGCTGCTGCGCAATGTGCTGCGCGATCGCCGCTGGTTGCGGCTGTTCAACTGGGGTATGGCCTTACTGTTGGTGGCTTCGCTGTATCCTTTATTGCTCGACAGTTTTAGCTGACGCATTGCTTCATCCGGTGGCCCGATGCCTGTTAAGCTCGACTTCAGGAGCGTTCCTACGCACTTTTAAATGAAGTTGTTCTTCTTTAATGGCCTCCGATCAGGTATTGCTGTCGTTCTGAAAATTCGGCGTCGCTCATGAGGCGGCGCTTTGACATTTCCAGTGACGAGCTTCCTGATCCCGGAACACGCTCTGCGAGTCTTTTATGAATAAACGTCCGTTGTATTTCGACTACGCCGCCACCACGCCGGTGGATGAGCGGGTCATCAAGGTCATGGTCGAGTGTCTGGGTTTCACCGGTAACTTCGGCAATCCTGCGTCCAGTTCCCACGCCTTCGGCCAACAGGCCCGGCAATCGGTCGAGCAAGCACGGCGCCAGGTGGCCGAATTGGTGGGCGCCCAGGCGGAACAGATCGTCTGGACCTCCGGCGCCACCGAATCCAACAACCTTGCCCTCAAGGGCGTGGCCCAGGCCCGCGGTGTTTCCGGCGGCCACATCATCACCAGCCAGATCGAACACAAAGCGATTCTCGACACTGCAAAACAGTTGCAGGACGCAGGCGTTGCGGTGACATATCTGGTGCCCGATGCCGATGGCCTGATTACTCCACAAGCGGTCAGCGAAGCGATGCGTGAGGATACCTTTCTGGTGTCGTTGATGCTGGTCAATAACGAACTGGGCACCCTCAACGACATCCCGGCCATCGGCCAGGCGGTGCGTGATCGCGATGCGTTATTTCACGTTGATGCGGCTCAGGGCGCGGGCAAAGTGGCGATCGATCTGGCCCGGTGGCCGGTGGATTTGATGTCGTTCTCGGCGCACAAGGTCTACGGTCCAAAAGGCATCGGCGCGCTGTATGTCGGCCCTCGTGCGCAGCTGCGTCTGCAGGCGCAGATCCACGGCGGCGGTCATGAGGGCGGGTTGCGCTCCGGCACGCTGGCGACGCACCAGATTGCCGCAATGGGTGCAGCCTTCGCGTTGGCGGCGCAATTGTTCGATGAAGAGAAAGCCACCATCGCGCATCTGCGTGAACGCTTGCTTGAACCGCTGCTGAGCATCCCCGGCGTGCGTCTCAATGGCAGTTCGACCCAGCGCATTCCCCATACCTTGAGCCTGACTTTCAACGAAGGCGAGTTCAGTTCCGCGGCGTTGAGCACCTCGATCGCGTTTTCCGCGACCTCGGCCTGTAATTCTGCCAGCAATGCGCCGTCCCATGTGCTTCTGGCCCTAGGGCATGACGCACGCTCGGCCAGTCGCACCATTCGCTTGAGCCTGGGGCGTTTCACCACCGAGCAGGATATCGATCAAGCGGTACACCTGATTAAAGCAATTTGCGCCAGTGCTCCGGCATTCTGGGCGACAGGTCCTTAAGCGCCGGCTCCGATCGGCACCGAATAATAATGATGAGTGGTTAGCAGGAGACACGATGAGTACACAGCCTTTGACCAATGGATTGGTACCCCAGCGCCTGGCGCAAACCCGTGAGTTGATGAGCCGGGAGGGTATTCATGCGCTGCTGGTGCCGTCAGCCGACCCGCACCTGTCGGAATACCTGCCGGGCTATTGGCAGGGACGGCAGTGGTTGTCGGGTTTTCATGGCTCGGTGGGCACGCTGATCGTTACGCCGGATTTTGCCGGCGTCTGGGCCGACAGCCGCTATTGGGAACAAGCGAGCAAGGAGCTCAAGGGCAGCGGCATCGAGCTGGTCAAGCTGCAACCGGGTCAACCCGGCCCGCTCGATTGGCTGGCCGAGCAAACCCCTGAAGGCGGTGTCGTTGCAGTCGATGGCGCGGTGATGGCCATGGCCTCCGCGCGTACTTTGAGCAGCAAACTCGAAGAACGCGGCGCACGTCTGCGCACCGACATCGATCTGCTGAATGAAGTCTGGAGTGATCGTCCAAGTCTGCCGAATGAGCCGATCTATCAACACTTGCCGCCTCAGGCAACGGTCAGCCGTGGCGAAAAACTCGCCAAACTGCGTGAGGTGCTGAAAGAGCGCGGTGCCGACTGGCACTTCATCGCCACCCTCGATGACATCGCCTGGTTGTTCAACCTGCGCGGCGGCGACGTGTCGTTCAATCCGGTGTTCGTGTCCTTCGCCCTGATCAGCCAGCGGCAGGCCACCTTGTTCGTCGCCCTGAGCAAAGTGAGCGCCGAGCTGCGCGCCATTCTCGAACAGGACGGCGTGACCCTGCGCGATTACAGCGAAGTAACCGACGCCTTGCGCGCCGTGCCGAGCGGCGAGAGCCTGCAAGTCGATCCGGCGCGGGTCACGGCCGGTCTGCTGGATAACCTGAACAGCGGCGTGAAACTGCTCGAAGGCCTGAACCCGACCACTCTGGCCAAGTCGCAGAAAAGCCTGGCCGATGCCGAACACATTCGTCGAGCCATGGAGCAGGATGGCGCGGCGCTGTGCGAATTCTTCGCCTGGCTGGAAGCGGCTTGGGGGCGTGAGCGCATCACCGAACTGACCATCGACGAACACCTGACCGCGGCGCGTACCCGACGTCCGGATTATGTCTCGCTGAGCTTCAACACCATTGCCGCGTTTAACGCCAACGGAGCGATGCCGCACTACCACGCCACCGAAGAAGAACACGCGGTGATCGAGGGTGACGGCCTGTTGCTGATCGACTCCGGCGGCCAATACCTGGGCGGTACCACCGACATCACCCGAATGGTGCCGGTGGGTACGCCGACTGACGAGCAGAAGCGCGATTGCACCCGCGTACTCAAAGGCGTGATTGCGCTCTCCCGTGCACAGTTTCCACGAGGCATTCTGTCGCCGTTGCTGGACGCTATTGCCCGCGCGCCGATCTGGGCCGAAAGCGTCGACTACGGCCACGGCACCGGTCACGGCGTCGGCTATTTCCTCAATGTTCACGAAGGTCCGCAAGTCATCGCCTATCAGGCCGCGGCGGCACCGCAAACAGCGATGCAGCCAGGCATGATCACCTCCATCGAACCGGGCACTTACCGTCCGGGCCGCTGGGGTGTGCGGATCGAGAACCTGGTATTGAATCGTGAAGCAGGCAAGAGCGAATTCGGGGAGTTCCTGAAATTCGAAACCCTGACTCTGTGCCCGATCGACACCCGTTGCCTGGAACCGTCGCTGCTGACTGAAGACGAAAAGCAGTGGTTCAACGGTTATCACGCCGAGGTGCGTGAACGCCTGAGCCCGTTGCTCAACGGTGCGGCCCTCGAATGGTTGAACACCCGAACCGCGGCTATTTGAGCGGTTTGAGTCCAGGCGCTGTTTCCAGCGCCTGGCTCAGGTCATAGGCAGGCGCTTGTTATTGCGCAAGTAGGGCTTCAAGGACGAAGTCCAGCCGATCCTGGCCGAAGAACAACTGATCACCTATAAACATGCTCGGCGCACCGAATACACCGCGTTGCACCGCTTCCTCAGTATTTTCCTTGAGGGCGGCTTTGACGGTTTCATCGGCGGTCATTGCCAGCACCTCGTTTGGATCGAAACCGTTTTGCGTCAGCACGGCGGCAACAGTCGCAGGATCATCGAGGCTGCATCCCTCAACCCAAAGGGCGTGAAACAGGCAATCGATAAACGCCTGAAAGCGTTCGGGGTGGCGTAGTTGCATACCTGTGACAGCGCGCATCAGCATCAGGGTATTGATTGGGAAGTTCGGGTTGAACTTCAGCTGTACGCCATAACGTTTGGCATAGCGGTCCAGGTCCTGAAACATGTAGCGACCCTTGGCCGGTACGGTGATGGGGGAAGCATTGCCAGTAGCTTTGAAGACGCCACCCAGCAGCATCGGTCTGTAGATCAGCTGACTATCGGTCTGTTTGCAGATCTTTGGCAGTTGGGTATGGGCCAGGTAAGTGGCGGGGCTGCCGAGGTCGAAAAAGAACTCCACGGTTTTGCTCATGGTCGATGTGCTCTTCTTATTGTTGTAGGGGAGGGCTTACCAGCGTTCGTTCCAGGGGCGCAGATCCAGTTCGAAGGTCCAGGCGTCCCGTGGCTGGCTATGCAGGTACCAATAGTTGTCGGCGATGTGCTCGGGATTGAGGATGCCGTCCTGATCCTTGGTCGCGTATTTTTCCGGGAAGTTGTCGCGGATAAAATCGGTATCGATGGCGCCATCCACTACGACGTGGGCGACGTGGATGTTCATCGGTCCCAGTTCGCGGGCCATGCTTTGCGCCAAGGCGCGAATCCCGTGCTTCGCCCCGGCGAAGGCGGCGAAACCCGCGGCGCCGCGCAAGCCAGCAGTGGCGCCGGTGAACAGGATCGTGCCCCGTTGGCGGGTGACCATGCGCTTGGCCACTTCACGGGCGTTGAGAAACCCTGAGAAACAGGCCATTTCCCAAATCTTGAAATACTTGCGGGCGGTTTCTTCGAGGATGCTGCACGGCACATTGGCGCCGATATTGAAGACGAACGCTTCGATGGGGCCGAGCTCGGTTTCGATCTGCTCGATGAGCGCTATCACGTCTTCTTCATTACGCGCATCACAGGCAAAACCGTGGGCCTCGCCGCCACTGGCAGTGATGGACTCTACCAATGGCTGGAGTTTGTCTGCGCTGCGACGTGTGACGCAGGCGATATACCCTTCACGGGCAAAACGTTTGGCGATGGCGCCGCCGGTGGCATCGCCCGCGCCGACGACCAGTACGATCTTCTTGTTATTGATAGCGGTGGTCATGGATATCGCCCTTTGCTGAACGGTCATTGACTGACAAACGTTAGCAGTATTGGAGCGAAGCGCCTATCGGGCTATGCAAGCCCGATAGGAGGGGAGGGTTACTTGCAGATGACGATCATGCTGCGGCTGGTATAGCCGGCAGGATTGAGGCCGAAGGGATAGTCACCGGGTTCTTCCACCGCATCCCCTGACTTGGCGATGACCTTGTAACCCTTGGGCGCGCACGAATTGGCGGCGCTGGTGTAGCACTTGTCCCACGAGGACGAGAGCCCCGAACAATTGATATGCAGTCCTTTCTTGCCGTGTTTCGTCTGGGGTTTCGAGGTCGCTGCGCAGCCCGCAATTGCAAGTACGGCGATCAGTATCAAAATTCGTTTCATTGCTGTCCTTAATAGCGGCCCCGGATCTGTGCCTGGGTCTGCCTGCATTCGCTTTTGCTTGAAGCGTTCTGATGTCCCTATCTGAAAAAATCCATGTCTGACACTGAGTTACGTAGCCCAAACATGGCCTAATTGAGCGGCAAATACCAGACCTTCGTCAATCTTGTTTCAATCTGCTGCGACCACAGGCTTGGCGCTACTCCCCATGGTCATGGTCGCGCCGACGGAAGCCAGAATGATGCACAGGATAGCCAACCACTGTGACAGGGAAAGGTATTCCTGGAGAAACAACAGGCCGGACAGCGCACCGATCGCGGGTTCGATGCTCATCAATGTACCGAAGGTCCGGGCTGGTATCCGTGTGAGGGCGACCATCTCCAGGGTGTAGGGCAGGGCGGTGGACAAAATGGCGACCCCGATGGCCACGGGAATCAACGAGGGTGTCAGTAGCGCAGCGCCAGCGTGGACAATGCCGATGGGCGCTACGAACAGGGCGGCAATCATCACGCCCAACGCAGCGGTCTGCACCCCATTATCAGCGCCAGCCTTCTGGCCGAACAGAATGTACAGCGCCCAGCAGACACCAGCACCGAGGGCATAACCTGCGCCGACCAGATCGATGCCCGCGCTCGTGGCGCCTGTCGGAATCAATAACAGTAAACCCAGGGCTGCCAGAGCGATCCATAAAAAGTCGATCGCTCGACGTGAGGCGTAAATAGCGACTGCCAATGGGCCGGTGAACTCCAGGGCTACGGCGATACCCAGGGGGACAGTGCGCAAGGACATATAGAAGAGGAAGTTCATGCCGCCCAACGCCATCCCGTAGACGATAACGGTGCGCAGGGATTTCGCAGTGAGCTTCGCTCGCCATGGGCGCAATATCAGCAGCATGATCACACTGGCAAAGATCAGTCGCAGGGTGGTCGTTCCTTGAGCACCGATAACCGGGAACATGCTTTTGGCCAGGGAGGCTCCGGACTGGATTGATGCCATGGCTATCAAGAGCAGGCCAACCGAGAACAGGGTCGAGGCAAGGCTGCGGGGGTGGTCATTCATTGCGTGGCATCGTCCGAAGTGGCAAGCGAGAGTATTGTTGTATGTGTTGGGCAATATACTGCGCATTCGTTGCGGGCGCGTCTATATATAAGCAGGGCTTTTTAACATCCTGATAGAAAAACCAAATCAGGGCTTGACGGCAGATTCTGGAGGTCTATAATTCGCCCCACTTCCGGCGCAGTCGAAACGGAAAACTCCTTGATAAACAAAGAGTTACGCAGTTTTCGGCAGCGGTTACGCTTCAGTTCATCGAAGCCAGAAGGAGTTGGTAAGGCAGTGTGTTTTCGCCTTATTGACGGTTCGGTCTTCTCGGTCGAAAGCGGAGAAAAAGAGGTGTTGACAGCAGCGAGTAACGCTGTAGAATTCGCCTCCCGCTAACGAGAGATCGGAAGCGCAAGTGGTTGAAGTTGTTGAAGATTCCTAAACGAAACTTTGAAAACTTCTGAAAATAACCGCTTGACAGTAACAGGGGCTGCTGTAGAATGCGCGCCTCGGTTGAGACGAAAGATCTTAACCAACCGCTCTTTAACAACTGAATCAAGCAATTCGTGTGGGTGCTTGTGGA